>JAUHXR010000439.1 GCA_030426845.1 Polyangia bacterium
CGCGGCGACGGCTACGGCGGGCCCGGCTACTGGATGCGCTGCGAGACGAGCGAGCTGCGCTACGAGCGCGGCACGATCGGGATGGCCCTCGCCGGCCGCGACACCGGCGGCAGCCAGCTCTTCGTGACCTACGGGCGCCAGCCACACCTCGAGGGCCGCTACCCCATCTTCGGCGCGGTGGTCGAGGGCATGGAGCACGTCGACGCGCTGCAGGCCGGCGACCGCATCCGACACGCCGACTTTGTGTCACGGTAGATACGTCACGTGGGCGCGGCTCGGACCCCCTCCTCGCCCGTTCGCCCCGCCACCGTGACCGTTCGCCCTCGCCAGGTTGATGCCTCCCCTCCCCGGTGGTACGGCGACAGGGTGCCCCTCGTGGACGTTTCACGGCTCCCTCGCCACGTCGCCATCATCATGGACGGCAACGGTCGTTGGGCCCAGCAGCAAGGTCGGCTGCGTACCTTCGGTCACCAGCAGGGCAGCGAGTCCGTGCGCCGGATCGTGCGCGCTTCGCGTCGTCTGGGCCTGCGCGCGCTGACGCTCTACGCGTTCAGCGAGCAGAACTGGGAGCGCCCGCGCTTCGAGGTCGAGGCGCTGATGGCCCTCCTCAAGGACTTCCTCGTCTCGGAGCGTGAGGAGCTCATCCAGCGGGGCATCCGCCTGCGCATGATCGGCCGCCGCGAGCGGCTGCCCGGCCACGTGCGCGAGGTGCTCGACGACGTCGCGGCGGCCACCGCCGACCTCGATCAGATGACCCTCACCCTCGCGCTCTCGTACGGCGGCCGCGAGGAGATCGCCGACGCGGCCCGAGAGATCGCCCGGCGCGCCCAGGCGGGCGAGCTCGACCCGGAGCTGGTCGACGCGCGCTTCTTCGGCAACGTCCTGCCGAGCATGGAGGTGGGCCCGGTCGATCTGCTCGTCCGCACGAGCGGCGAGCAGCGGGTCAGCAACTTCCTGCTCTGGTCGACCGCCTACGCGGAGCTGTACTTCACCGACCGGCTGTGGCCGGAGTTCGAGGTGCGCGATCTCTTCGAAGCGCTCGCCGAATATCAGACGCGCGATCGACGCTTCGGGCGTGTAGCATGCGCCGCGACCGAGGGGACCCTGGCCGACCCGGCCGCCCTCGTCGCGAGCGGCGTGCATGTCTGACGACCCCGACTCGAAACCGAGCCCGAAGCCCGTGAGCGAGCCGCAGCCGAAGCGCGGCTTGCCCAACGTCGTCGTCCGCTTCCTCACCGCGGGGGTCGGCATCCCGATCCTCCTGTGGATGCTGTACCTGGCCCCGGCCTGGGTCTTCGCGCTGACGGCCGGCGCGGCCGCGGCCATCGGCGCCTCCGAGCTCGCCGGGATGACCCTCAAGGGGCAACGCGTCTTGCAGACCTGGATGGTCGTCTCGACCGCCGCCTTTGCCCTGGCGCTCGTCTTCGTCTCGGAGGCCGAGGTCCTCGGGGCCTGCGCTCTCGCCGTCGTGGTGGCGGGGGCCCTCTCGATCCTCGTCCGGCCGGACCCGCTCGAGTCGGCGGCCGGCCGGATGGGATGGCTGATCGCGGCGCCCTTCTACATCGGGGGCTGCGTCGGGGCGATCGCCAAGACCCACCAGCTCGACAGCGGCGGCTCCTGGGTCGTGCTCAGCATGGCGCTGGCCTGGATGAGCGACACCGGCGGCTACTTCGCGGGCAAGGCCTTTGGGCGGCACAAGCTCTACGAGAAGATCTCGCCGAAGAAGACCATCGAGGGCTCGATCGGCGGCCTCCTGTCGATCGTGGCCTTCGCCCTCGCGATGCGGTTCACGGTCCTGCCGGAGCTGCCGACCGTCCACGCGGTGGTCCTCGCCCTCGTGGCCGGCGCCACCGGTCAGGCCGGCGACCTCTGCGTCTCGGTGATCAAGCGGAGCACCGGGGTCAAGGACAGCGGCTTCATCATCCCGGGCCACGGCGGGCTCCTCGACCGCATCGACGCGCTGCTCTTCACCGCCTCGGTCACGTGGATCTACGCGCGCTTCGTCCTGTCGGTGGACGCGACCATTCCGGCCCTCCCCTGGGCCGGCGCCTGAGCATGACGCAGCCTCGACGCGTTGCGTCGTTGCCGAACTCCGCGGACACGCTAAAGGGGCGTCATGAGCGAAGCCGAGTATGAATTTTTCGAGGTCATCCAGGGCTACCTCGCCAAGGCTGCGGCCTCGGTCGACCTGCCCGAGCATGTCGCGCTGATTCTCTCTCAGCCGAAGAACGAGCTGATCGTCCACTTCCCCGTGAGGATGGACGACGGGCGGACGGAGCTCTTCAAGGGCTACCGTATCCAGCACAACAACCTGCTCGGCCCGTACAAGGGTGGGCTTCGCTACCACGAGTCGGTCAGCCTCGACGACCTCAAGGCGCTCGCCTCGATGATGACCTGGAAGTGCGCCCTCCTGGAGATCCCGTTCGGCGGGGCCAAGGGGGGCGTCAAGGTCGACCCGCATCGGCTGTCGACCGAGGAGCTGCGCAAGGTGACCCGCCGGTTCACCCACGCGCTCGGCGGCAACATCGGCCCCGAGTACGACATCCCCGCCCCGGACGTCGGCACCAACGCGACGACCATGGTGTGGGTGATGGACACCTACATGAACACGGTGGGCCACGCGACGAAGAACGCGCAGGCGCGGGTCGTGACGGGCAAGACGCTGACCTGCGGCGGCTCCCGCGGCCGGGCCAAGGCGACCTCGCAGGGCCTCGTGCACTGCGTGACCGAGTGGGCCCGCGAGCGGAGCTACGATCTCGAGGGCAAGACCGCGATCATCCAGGGCTTCGGCAACGTCGGCTCGCACGCCGCCCTGCTGCTGAACCGGCTCGGCGTGAGCACGATCGCGGTCGGCGATCACAGCGGCTACCTCCACAACCCGGAGGGCTTCAACCCGCACAAGCTCGCCGAGTACGTGAAGGACAACGGGGCGATCGGCGGCTACAGCGCCGGCCACGAGATCAGCCGCGAGGACTTCTTCGGCATCAAGGCCGACCTCTTCATCCCGGCCGCGCTCGAGAACCAGGTCGGTGAGGCGGAGGCCCGCGCGCTCGACGTGCGGCTGGTCGCCGAGGGCGCCAACGGCCCGCTCAACCCGGCCGGTGAGGCGGTGCTCGAGGAGCGCGGGATCGAGGTCCTCCCCGACGTGCTCGCCAACTCGGGCGGCGTGACGGTGAGCTACTTCGAGTGGATCCAGAACAAGCGCAGCGAGAGCTGGGACCTCGAGGAGGTCGACCTCAAGCTCGAGCGCAAGATGAAGCGGGCCTACGGGCGAGTCATGACGTTCGCGCGCGAGAAGGGCGTTTCGAACCGGATCGCCGCCTACGCGCTGGCGCTCGGCGCGCTCAAGACGGCCTACTCGGAGCGCGGCATCTTCCCGTAGCCTTCCGTCGAGCTGTCGTCCCGGATCGCGCCCCGCGGAGCCTCGGCTCGCGGGGCGCGCTCACATCGGGGCTGGGACGACGAGGGTTCGGTCGACGCCGCAGCGGCTCCGCGCCTCGGCGCTCGCGTCCACCGCGCGCTGGCGCGCCTCGACCCAATCGCCGGCCGGCGCCTCCTCCGCCCGCGCCGCGGCCTGGTCCCCCTCGGCCACGCCCCGCGCGTAGGCCTCGGCGGCGTCGTCCGCGCGCCTCGCCAGCTCGCCCACCCCGGCGTGCCCCTGCGCCGCGGCGCGCCCGGGCCGTGCCTGTCGGACGACCTCGTCGATCAGCGCCGCCGCGTCGAGGCTCGCCTGGCGCGATCCGGCCGCCGTCCGGTCGGTGAGGATGGCCTCGGCCGCGTCGTCGGCGCGCTGGCGCAGGCCGTCGTCCAGGTCGGCCGCGACCTCGTCGACGCCCTCCATCATCCCGTTCGCGAGCGCGAAGGCCTCCTCGCCCGGAACCTCACGGGGCTCCGCCTCGAGGGCGGCCACGTGAGCGCGCAGCTGCTCGGCGACCGCTTCGAGGCGGAGCGGCGGACCGTCCGATTCGGCGAGCCGCGCCGCCGCTTCCTGGGCGCCCTCCGCGAGGTCGCGCCACGCCCGCTCGGCGTCGAGCCGCGCGACGTCGCAGGCCTGGGCGTCGGTCGCGTCCGACGGGGACGCGTGGGCACCGCCGCAGGCGGCGAGGAGGAGGGCCAGGCAGCACGCGCGCATGGCGCCCGGGGTAGCAGCGCGGGACGGGAGCGTCCACGGCGCGCGGGCCGGAGGGAAGGGCCCGCGTCTCAGCGCGAGACGACCGGGACGCGGATCCGTCTCGGTCTAAGCCCACGTCCGCCGCTGGAGACGCGGCCGCGTTGGGATCTCGTGTGGCACGCGGAGTGCGTTGGTCAGGATCGCCCTGGAAGGATGGTGAACCTGATGTTGAGCCCCGATCCGCCCCACGCCCGTCTTGTCCTCCGCAAGCGCGTCGACGCGGTCGCGACCCTCGAGGACGTCGAGCGTCAGCAGCTCGCGCAGATCGTCGCGCAGCGAAAGAACCTGGGCGAGATGGCCAATCACCCGGTGACCCTCTGGACCCTCGTGAGCGACGACGCCTCCTGGGACGTGTGGTTCTTCGGCCGCGGCGAGGGCGCCATCTTCGCCAAGGACGAGACCTCGACGATCCTGGCGAGCATCGAGGGCTATCGAATGGGCCGAGAGCACGCCGAGCTCGAGGAGCTCCTGCGGGTCGCGCAGCGTCGGCAGCACCACCTTCAACCCGAGCACGACGACCTCGTCCACGTCACGCCGCTCATGAACGGCCGCGCGTCGGCGCCGCCCCAGGTGCCGGTCAACAGCGTGGTGCGCGGCCTGGGTGGGGGCGCGGTGAAGGTTCGTGTCCGGCGCAAGGTCGTCGCGTAGCTCTCGGGGACCGGCGTTCGCTTGACACGCCCTCGCCCCTCCAGGCGATCATGACGGCCATGGCGAGCCGGGCCGCGCTCCGCGGTCAGATCAGCAAGGACGGCGCGATCGAGCTGCTTCGCGAGATCGAGGCGGCCCGGATCACGGGCACGCTCGCCTTCCGCGCGGTTGACGGCGAGGGCGAGGGCGAGGTCGCGCTGATCGGTGGCGAGATCGCGGTCGATCAGCCGAAGCTCGAGGACGGCCGCGACCCGGTCGACGTGCTCCTGTCGCTCGGCGCGGTCGACTACGAGGTCCACCAGCGCCTCCCGGACCTCCCCGTCTCGCGCGGGGGCGACCTGGAGAAACGGGGTTCGCTCGCCGTCCACGTCCCGGTGGACCTGATGAGCTATTGCGAGCACGCCGGGTTGACGGGTGTGCTCGAGCTCAGCCACGAAGGCCGCAAGGCCGAGGCCTTCTACCAGGCCGGCGAGCTGACCGCGATCGAGCTCGACGGAAGCGAGATCTCCGACCTCCAGGAGGTCTTCGGGTGGGAGCAAGGTCGCTTCCGTATCCGACTCGACCCGGAGGTGCACGAGCGGTTCAGCCAGGTCCCCGACGAGGTGGAGCTGGAGACCGGCGAGACGTCCTCCTACAAGGGCAAGGGCGAGAGCACGTCGAAGTTCCTTCGGGTCGTCGAGATGGCCCTGACCGACGTGCTCAACGAGAGCGAGCGGGCGCGGTCCCCGACCCGCACCAGCCCGCCGCTGCCGCCGCCGCCGCGCCGCCGGCCGCGCCCCACCTCGGTGCCCGCGCCCCGGCTGAAGGACCGCAAGGACCAGACGGTCCGCCTCATCTACCTGACCGGCGAGGGCGAGGACTCGGGCCCGTCGGTCAGCACGCGCCACGCCCAGCGGGGCGGCGCGGAGATCGCCCACATCGAGGCGCGCCCCGAGCGGCGCGCCGCGCAACCGGAGCTCGATCCCATGGCCAAGAAGCGCAAAGGCGCGAAGAAGAAGCCCCCGCCGCCCCGTCGCTCCGACGAGGGCGAGGCGCCGGCCGCCAAGGCGCCGGCGGCGGCGAAGCCCGCGAAGGCCGAAGCCAAGCTGGCCCCGGCGCCCAAGAAGCCCGAAGCGAAGCCGGCCTCGAAGCCGGCCTCGAAGCCGGCGAAGGCCGAAGCGAAGCCCGCCTCGAAGCCGGCGAAGGCCGAAGCGAAGCCGGCCTCCAAGCCCGCCCCCTCGCCGGCCGCGGCGAGCGGTCCGATGAGCGGCGTGCTCGGAGCGGTGGTGTGGGCGATCGGGGTGCTGGTGCTCGGCCTGGCCATCCTGTTCTTCCTCGCGCAGCTCCCTCCGGTCGGCTAGAGCGCCAATCGGTTTGAAACCGCCGCAAATCACGGGCGGGACAGCCGTCCGGCGCGGCCAGCCGCTCCTCGACGATGCCTGAGCATCGCCTCGTCACGTCTGACCACGCCGAACGGC
>JAUHXR010000440.1 GCA_030426845.1 Polyangia bacterium
CCCCGAGCGCCTCGGCGAGGGCGGACACCCCGTCCGGGCCGACCCCCGAGACCCCGGCGCGGAGGGCCGCGCGGCGCGTGCGGGCGCGGGGGCTCACGTCGAACACGTCGGCGGCCGCGCGCGCGACCTCACGCCGGACCGCGCTCGCCTGACGGCCCTCGAACGGGGCCACCGCGGCCCGGTACTGCTGCGCGCTCGCCGTCGCCGCCACCACGAGCGACGCGGCGACCACGATCGCCGCCGACCCCCCGATCCGCCACCTGGTCCCCACGGTGGCGACCATACCTTGTCCCGCCCGCGAGGGGACCCTACGCGCCGGGGTGAAGCGGCATTTTGAGGCGGCTGGGCCTTGCTTGACTCCCCTGGGGGCCATGCTAGACGACTGCCGCCGAAAGGCGCTTCGGGCCCGAATTTCTGGGCCTTTTTGCAGAGCGACGAGGCTCCTCGATGCGCACCGTGCTCCTCTCCGGAAGCCCCATTCTCGACGTCGACGCGACGTTGCTGATCTACATCGGGGTCTTCTTCGTTCTCTTCTTCATCCTCAACGCGTTCGTCTTCAAGCCCGTCATGGCGCTGTTCGATGAGCGCGAGAAGGCGATCGACGGCGCGAAGCGCGACGCGCGCCGCCTCGAGAAGGACGCCGAGTCCAAGCTGAACGCGTTCGAGGACGAGATGGCCAAGATGCGCCAGGAGGCCTCCGCCGAGCGCGATCGCCTCCGCGCGGACGCGACCAAGCGCGAGCGCGCCCTGATCGACAAGGTCAAGGCCGACATCGACAAGATGGTGGCCGACGCCGACGCCGAGATGGACCGGGAGGCTGCGAAGCTCCGCGAGCAGATCGCGTCGGATACCCCGGCGCTCGCCCGCCGGATCGCGAGCAAGCTGCTCGGCCGTGAGGTGAGCCCGTGACCCGCTTCGCTGGCCGTCTGGCGATCGCCGCCGGCGCCTGCCTGCTCCTGCTCGCCGCGCCCGCGGCCGCGCAGGATCCGGAGGAGCCGACCCAGCCGCAGCCCCGGCGCCTCCAGCTCGAGCCGCCCTCGACGCTGCAGCAGCCGAACGAGCGGCCCAACGCCGATCTGCGCCTCGCGCCGGCCAGCGAGGGCCTGCAGCTCCGCCCGCCCGGGCAGGTGGCTCAGGACGAGCTCGACGACGCGCTCGACGACGTCCTCGACGAGCCGTGGCCCGACGAGGAGACGGACGGCGACTTCGACGAGCCGCTCGAGGGCGGTGACGACTGGGGCGACGAGCCGGTCGAGCCGACCGAGCCCGAGGCGCTCGACCCCGAGACCGAGGCGGCGCTCGACGACGCCTTCGGCGCGGTCGACGCCCACGGCGAGGAGAGCGCGCACGCGGCCCACGGCGAGGGCGCGGAGGGTGAGCACGGCCCCGGCGCCGACCACGAGGAGGGCGAGCACGGCGGCCATCACGAGGCCCACTTCGACCCGATCAAGTTCCTCGCGACCGTCGTCAACTTCCTCATCTGGCTCGCGATCGTGGTGTGGCTCGGCCGCAAGCCGATCAGCGAGTACCTCAAGAACCGCCGCCTCGCGGTCGAGGAGGGCCTGGAGGAGGCCAAGCGCCTCAGCGCCGAGGCCCAGGAGAAGCACGCCGAGTACTCGGCGCGCCTCGAGCGGCTCGACGAGGAGCTCGACAAGCTCAAGGGCGAGATGATCCAGGCGGGTGAGGTCGAGAGCGACCGCATCATCCAGGAGGCGGAGGCCCGCGCGGCGCGGATGCGCAAGGACGCGACCTTCCTCGTGGAGCAGCAGATGAAGCAGCTCCGCCTCGACCTGACGCGCGAGGCGATCGAGGCCGCCGTCGCGGCCGCCGAGGAGGTCCTCTCCAAGCAGGTCGCAGCCAACGACCAGCAGCGCCTCGCGGACGACTACCTCTCGCAGATCGCCGAGTCGATGCGCGAGAGCGAAGGGGAGGCCCGGGCATGATCGGCAGCGCCGTCGGCAAGCGGTACGCCACCGCCCTGTTCGAGCTCGCGAGCGAGAAGTCCGTGGCCGAGAAGGTCGGCAAGGACCTCCGCGCCCTCGCGGACGCGTGGGACGGCTCGGACGAGCTGCGCAACGTCTTCGAGAACCCGCAGTACGGGCTCGAGCAGAAGCGCGGCGTCATCAAGGCCCTCGCGACCCGCCTCGGGGTGCACGCGATGGTCCTCAACGTCTCGCAGATGCTCTCGGATCGCCGGCGCCTGCGGCACCTGCCCGAGATCGCCGAGTCCTACGCGCGCCTCGCCGAGCGCCGGTCGGGTCGCGTGCGCGCCGAGATCGTCTCGGCGAGCAAGCTCCCCGAGAGCTACTACGAGCGGCTCACCCAGGCGCTCAAGCAGGCGACCGGCAAGGACATCGTGCTCGTGCGCCGTGAGGACCCCTCGCTCATCGGCGGGGTGGTCACCACCGTCAACGGGCGCGTCTTCGACGGCAGCGTCAAGAATCGGCTCCGCGGGCTTCGCTCGCAGCTCCTCGCGTCGACCGACCCGGCGTCGGCCGCCGCCGACTAGCGTCGAGACCCCCGACGTCGGCTCCCCGTATTGCGTTCCGTAGTCGTTCGCCTCCTGTTGAGAGATTGAAGACCATGCAGCTCCGCGCCGAAGAGATCAGCGAGATCATCAAGCAGCAGATCGACTCCTACGACAAGTCGGTCGACGTGATGGAGACGGGCTCCGTCCTCTCCGTGGGCGACGGCATCGCCCGCGTGTACGGCCTCGAGAAGGTGCTGGCGGGCGAGCTCGTCGAGTTCGACGGCGGCCTCAAGGGCATGGTCCTCAACCTCGAGGAGGACAACGTCGGCGTCGCGCTGCTCGGCTCCGACCGCCGGGTCCGCGAGGGCGACACGGTCAAGCGGACGGGCGCGATCTTCGACGTGCCGGTCGGCGAAGCGCTCATCGGCCGCGTGGTGAACGCGCTCGGCGAGGCGATCGACGGCAAGGGCCCGATCGAGTCCAAGCACCGCCGCCGCGTCGAGCTCAAGGCGCCGGGCATCATCCTGCGCCAGCCGGTGGCCGAGCCGATGCAGACGGGCATCAAGGCGATCGACGCGATGATCCCGGTCGGCCGCGGTCAGCGCGAGCTGATCATCGGCGATCGTCAGACGGGCAAGACCACCGTCGCGATCGACACGATCATCAACCAGAAGGGGAAGGGCGTTCACTGCTTCTACGTCGCCATCGGCCAGAAGCAGTCCACCGTCGCCCAGGTCGTCGCCAAGCTCGAGGAGCACGGCGCGATGGCCTACACCACGGTCGTCGTGGCCGGCGCGTCCGAGAGCGCGCCGCTCCAGTTCATCGCGCCCTACACGGGCTGCACGATGGGCGAGTACTTCCGCGACTCGGGCCGCCACGCGCTCTGCATCTACGACGACCTCTCGAAGCAGGCGACCGCGTACCGCCAGCTCTCGCTCCTCCTCCGCCGCCCGCCGGGTCGCGAGGCGTTCCCCGGCGACGTCTTCTACCTCCACAGCCGCCTGCTCGAGCGCGCGGCCAAGATGGCGGAGGAGTGGGTCGTCGTGAAGAAGGGCGCGGACCCGAAGCGCGACGGCGCCGACAAGATCTGGTCGGGCGCCGAGGCGCACAAGGAGGCCGCCGAGGCCGCCAAGGAGAAGGGCGCCGACTACGAGGCCAAGCAGCTCCCCGACTCCGGCGGCTCGCTCACCGCGCTGCCGATCATCGAGACCCAGGCGGGCGACGTCTCGGCGTACATCCCGACGAACGTCATCTCGATCACGGACGGCCAGATCTTCCTCGAGGCCGACCTCTTCTACTCGGGCGTTCGCCCCGCCATCAACGTCGGCATCAGCGTCTCCCGCGTCGGCGGCAACGCGCAGATCCAGGCGATGAAGAAGGTCAGCGGCACGCTCCGCCTCGACCTGGCGCAGTTCCGCGAGATGCAGGCCTTCGCGCAGTTCGCCTCGGATCTCGACAAGGCGACCCAGCAGCAGCTCGCCCGCGGCCAGCGCCTCGTCGAGGTGCTCAAGCAGGGCCAGTACGTGCCGATGCAGGTCGAGAACCAGACCGCGATCATCTACGCCGCGACCCAGGGCTGGATCGACGAGATCCCGGTCGACCAGATCGGTCAGTACGAGGCGGAGTTCCACGCCCACATGGAGGCCAACGGGCGTGACGTCCTCGATCTCATCCGCGACAAGAAGAAGCTCAGCGACGAGGTGAAGAGCCGCCTCGACGAGGAGCTCAAGGACTTCGCGAAGATCTTCGGCACCGGCAAGGCCGGCCAGGCCACCAAGGGCAAGAAGAAGTCGGCCAAGGCGGCGCCCAAGGCGGCCGCGAAGCCGGCGAAGAAGGCCAAGGAGCCGGCCAAGAAGGCCCCCAAGAAGGCCGAGAAGAAGAAGGCGAAGAAGGTCGAAGAGGAGGAGTGAGCGCGCGATCCCCGCGACTCACCCCACACGTTGACCCACCGGTAGAGGCGGTCGAATGGCTAACCTGAAGGCGATCCGCAAGCGCATCGGGAGCGTGAAGAACACGCAGAAGATCACGCGCGCCATGAAGATGGTGGCCGCGGCGCGCCTCGCGAAGGCGCAGATCGCGATCACCGAGCTGCGTCCCTACGCGCTCAAGACCCTCGACGTGCTGTCGTCGGTGGCGTCCCGCGCGGGTGACGAGGACGTGCACCCGCTCCTGGCGCGGCGCGACCAGAAGAAGGTCATGCTCGTGGTCCTCACGAGCGACCGCGGCCTCGCCGGCGCGTTCAACGCGAACGTGTGCAAGGCGGCCTTCGTGCGCTGGAAGGAGCTCGAGGCGGAGGGCGCCCACGTCTCCTTCTCGGTGATCGGCCGCAAGGGCCGCGACTTCCTCCGGCGCCGCGGCGCCGACATCAAGCGCGACTTCACCGGCGTGTTCGAGAACCTCAGCGTCGATCGCGCGGGCGAGATCGGCCGCTTCATCGTCGGCGAGTACACCGCCGGCGGCCTGCGGCGGATCGAGGCGGAGGAGCGCGCGCGGCTCGGCCTGCCCCCCGAGGAGCCGGAGGCGGCCGAAGGCGACGAGCACGCGGAGCTCACGACCATCGAGGCGAACCTCGACGCGGTCTACCTCATCTACGCCGAGTTCAAGAGCGCGATGACGCAGAACGTCGTCGTGGAGCCGCTCCTCCCGATCAGCCCGCTCGAGGGCGACGACGAGGAGGAGGACGCCGGCGCGGTCGACTTCATCTACGAGCCGACCAAGCGCGCGCTCCTCGACCGGCTCCTGCCGATGTACGTCGAGATCGAGGTCTACCGGGCGCTGCTCGAGTCGGTCGCGTCGGAGCACGGCGCGCGGATGACCGCGATGGAGGCCGCGACCAAGAACGCGGCCGACATGATCGACCGCCTGACCCTCGTCTACAACCGAGCCCGTCAGGCCGCGATCACCAAGGAGCTGATGGAGATCATCGGCGGCGCCGAGGCCCTCAAGGGCTGAGCGCGGGGTCGGCGCGGCCGCCCGCGCTGGATTGCGATGCCCCTCCGAGCTCGCGCAGGGACGCGCGGGTGCCTCGCCACGTCGCCGATTGGGAATCTAGCCGGCGTCGGCGGGACCCGCGTCGGTCGCTCCCGCGTCGGTCGCTCCCGCGTCGGTCGCTCCCGCGTCGGTCGTTCCCGCGTCGCTCGCTCCTGCGTCGCTCGGCCCCGCGTCGAGGGTGAAGCCGCCGTCGCCGCCCGCGCAGGTGACGCTCAGCGGCTCGACGCGCGTCACCGTGTCCATCGTGTCGTCGACGCTGCGGAAGGTCGCGTCGACGTAGAGCTCGGCCATCCCTGGCCGCGCGCAGGTGTAGCGCGCGGTGAGGGTGAGGGTCTGCTCGCCCGGTGGGATCGTGCCGGCCGCGAAGTCGATCAGCGCCTCCAGCTCGCCCGTGCCGCGCTCGATGCCCTGGTTGCGTGACTCGCCCGTCAGCCCCTCGAGCGTGATCTCGGCTGGCCCGGCGAGCACGTCGGCGGTGGTCGGCCCCTCCGGCAGGTAGATCGCGAGGCGCGACGCGTCGGCGTCTCCCTCGGGGTGGTTCACCCGCAGCGTCGCGGTGAGGGTGATCGGGGCGCCGATCGCGGCCGACCCGTCCCCCGTGAGCTCGAGCGCGAGGGTGCGCGGATCAGCAGCCACGTCGCAGCCGACGGTCAGCGCGAGGAGAGAGCCCCAGAGAACGAGCGCGCGTCGCACGTCGACAGGATACGGCAATCCGACCCGCAGCACGTCAGCTGCCGCGCCGGCGGGGGCCGCCCGGCTCGG
>JAUHXR010000054.1 GCA_030426845.1 Polyangia bacterium
GTCGACTCGCACGTCATGAGCGCCGACGAGGCCGAGGAGTCCGACTTCTCCAACGTGCTCGTGAACGCGGTCGGCGGCGACAGCGACGACCTCCGGGTCGAGCTGCACCACGCGCTGCTCTTCCCGGGCGACGTGATCATGCTGTGCTCCGACGGCCTGACGAAGCACGTCTCGGACAAGCGCGTCGCCGAGGTGATGCACAGCGTCGCGCGCACGGGCAAGGTCGAGGCGGGGGCCAAGGTCCTCATCGCCGACGCGCTCGAGGCCGGCGGCACCGACAACGTGACCGTCGTGCTCGCCAAGTTCTGAGCCCCGGGGCCTCCTCAGCGGCGCCGGTCGCGCTGGAGCCGCCGGAGGACGCGCTTGAGGAGCTGGACTTCGCTGAGCTCCGGCTCGCGGGAGCGCTCGCCCTCGACGAGTCGACGCGCGACGTCCGGGTCGTGGGTGAGCTTGACCAGCCGCTTCATCAGCGACGCGGGGCTCGAGGCACGACGGGCCGCCCAGCGGCGCCAGAGCCACACCGCCGCGATCCCGAGCGCCGCGCCCACCCCCAGATACACGAGCGTCATGGCGCCACCATAGCAGTCGGCGGCGCAGGCGCCGGGAGGCGCAGAGGGCGCGCCCCACGCGCCCGACGGCGCGAAGCGAGGTCAGGCCCCGACGCGGGCCCGGTGCGCGTCGTCGGCCGCCCGGACCTGCATGGAGAGTGAGCCGGGATCGCCCTTCACGGCGCCCTGGGCGACCAGCCACTCGAACGCGGCCTCGAGGGTCGAGAACACCTTCACCGGGTAGGCGGGCCGGGCCAGGAGGTTGAGCGCGGTGATCGCGGTGCGCGCGATCGCGGCCGAGAACCCGGGCGTGTCGAGCACGTAGGCGAGTCCGCGGTTGTGGATGATGCCGTCGGGCGTGCCCCTCATGATCTCCGCGAGCTCCTGCCGCACGTCGTCGGGTACCCGCGTCCCGCCCTCGGGGAGCCAGACGAGGGTGCCGGTGGAGTCCCGCGCGGTCACCTCGCCCATCGCGCGGATGTGCTCCACCGTCACGCCCTCGCGCCACACGACCAGCGAGGCCCGTCCCTCGACGAGCACGCACATCGATGGCGCCTCGTATCGCAGCTCCACGGCCTCAGGGTACGACATGACCGAACCGCGCCTGAAGCCCCGGGGCCCCCGCGCCCCGCCCCCGCCCCCGATCCGGACGGAGCGGGGCGCGCGCGCCCCAACGTCCGTCGCCCCGGCCCGACGGCCGCGCGACGGCACGGCCCGCGCAAGGGCGACCCCGCAGGAGGTGCCGACGATGACCGCATGGGGAGGCTGGTCCAGCCTGACGATCGACGCCGCGGCCGAGACCCACGTGGGCCGACGCGAGAACAACGAGGACGCGTTCTTGCTCGACGACGATCTGCGCGTCTACGCGGTCGCCGACGGGATGGGCGGCTACCACGGAGGCGAGATCGCGAGCGCCCTGGTGGTCGACGGCCTGCGCGCCTTCGTCGAGCGCAACGCGGCCGACGACGAGGTGACGTGGCCCTACGGCCTCTCTCCCGGGCGCAGCTTCGTCGAGAGCCTCCTCACCGTGGGCCTGCGCGCAGCGAACCGCGCGGTGCTCGCCCGCCGGCGCGGCGAGCTGGCGAGGATGGGCTCGACGGTGGTCGCCGTGGCGATGGACGGCGAGGACGCGGTGCTCGCCCACGTCGGCGACAGCCGGATCTACCGCCTCCGTGACGGAGCGCTGCAGCGCCTGACCCGCGACCACTCGCTCGTCGAGGAGCTCCGCGCGATGGGCGCCCACGAGCAGCCAGAGGGGATCGGCCACGTCATCACCAAGGCGGTCGGCTTCTCCGAGGACACCGTCCCCGACGTGCGCGTCGAGCGAGTGCTCCCTGGGGACGCCCTGCTGCTCTGCTCGGACGGGCTGAGCGACCCGCTCGACGACGCCACGATCGCCCGCGGCCTGATGCGCCGCTCCGCGCGCGAGGCTTGCGAGGCGCTCGTCCGCGCCGCCTACGAGGCGGGCGGCTCCGACAACATCACCGCGCTGGTCCTTCGCTTCGTGAAGGCGCGATGAGGCCGTGCTTCTGGGCGACCCGCCGCAGGCTCTTGCGGTCGAGCCCCGCGTCGCGGGCGGCCGCGGTGAGGTTGCCGTCGTGACGCGCGAGGAGATCGGCGACGTAGCGGCGCTCGAACGCGTCGACGACCTCCTGCTTGGCCTCGTGGAACGGGAGGTCGGCGCGGACCGCGAGGGGCTCGGCGCCCATCGTCGCCTCGACGCGGACGCGGAGCTGCCCGAAGCTCTCCGCCTCCGGCGACAGGACGCGCGCGCGGTCGAGCACGTTGCGCAGCTCGCGCGCGTTGCCCGGCCAGTCGTGCGCGATCAGCCGCTCGAGGTTCGGCCCCGCGATCGGACCAGGGTCGCGCATGCCGCGGCGGACCAGGATCTCCCGCACCATCGGCGCGAGGTCCTCGCGGCGCTCGCGCAGCGGTGGGATCCGGACGCGCATCACCGAGAGCCGGTAGAACAGATCGGCGCGGAGCTCGCCGTCCGCGACCATCGCCGCGAGATCGCGCCGCGACGCGGCCACGAGCCGCACGTCGACCGCGCGCTCCTCGTCCGCGCCCACCGGCCGGACACGGCGCTCCTCGAGCGCGCGCAGCAGGCGCGTCTGCACGTCGGGCGAGACCGAGTCGAGCTCGTCGAGGAACAGCGTGCCGCCGTCGGCGCGGACGAACGCGCCCTCGCGCGCCCCGGACGCCCCGGTGAACGCGCCCCGCAGGTGACCGAAGAGGGCGCTCTCGACCAGGGTGGCGGGCAGCGCCGAGCAGTCGAGCGCGACGAAGGGGCCGCCGCGGCGCGGGCTCGCCTCGTGGATGGAGCGGGCCGCGAGCTCCTTGCCGACCCCCGTCTCGCCCTCGAGCAGCACGGTCACGTCGGCGCGCGCCGCGAGCGCGAGCACCGCGAAGACCTCCCGCATCGTCAGGCTCTCGCCGACCAGCTCACCGAAGCGACGCGACTGCGTCGGCGGCACCTCGAGGGGCTGAGGGCTCGGCGCGACGCGGAGGAACGTGCGACCGACCTTCAGGGTCGCGCCGGAGCCGACCGTGACCTCGGCGACGCGCGAGCCTTCGAAGAGCGTGCCGTTCTTGCTGGCGAGGTCCTCGACCCGGTAGCGACCCCGACCGGCGGGGCTGATGCGCGCGTGGCGGCGGCTGACGCGATCGTCGGTGAGCGCGAGGTCGCAGCTCGGGTCGGACCCCACGAGGCGCGCCGCGTCGAGGCGCACCGCACGCCCCGCGTCAGGCCCCTCCACCACCACGAGCTGCTGCGCGAGGGGCGCGCCCGGGGGGAGCGCGTCGCTGTGGATGGTGGCGATCGTGGACACGCGCGGCTCCTCGCAGGATCGTAGCAGGGTGGAGCTCCCCTCGCGGATCGGCCCGTACCGCGTCGTCGCCCGGCTCGGGCACGGCGGGATGGCGGAGGTGTTCAAGGCGCTCGCGCTCGGGGCGAGCGGCTTCGAGAAGGTCGTCGCGATCAAGGTGCTGCGCGAAGAGCACCGCGGCGACGCGGAGCTCGAGCGGATGCTCATCGACGAGGCCCGGCTCGGCGCAAAGCTCGCCCACCGCAACCTGCTGCAGGTGCACGACCTCGGAGTGGACGAGGGCGTCTACTACGTGCGCATGGACTACGTGAACGGGGCGGACCTCGACGCGCTCCGCCGCCGCGCGCTCCCGAGCGCGCCCCTCGCCCTCGCGATCGCCGAGGAGATCGCGCTCGCCCTCGGCTACGTGCACTCGCTGACCGACGACGACGGACGCCCGCTCGGGCTCGTCCACCGCGACGTGAGCCCGTCGAACGTGCTCGTCTCGCGCGACGGCGAGGTGAAGCTCGCCGACTTCGGGATCGCCAAGGCCACGCGGCTCGCGAGCAACACCCAGGCGGCGATCCGCCGTGGCAAGTACGCGTACATGTCGCCCGAGCAGATCGCGGGCGCGCCGCTCTCGTCGAGGAGCGATCAGTTCGGCTTCGGGGTCATGCTCCACGAGCTGCTCCTCGGGGAGCGCCCGTTCGACGGCGCGTCGCCGCTCGAGACGATGGACCGGATCCGCGAGGCCGCGCCGCCCGACCTCGGAGCCCTCGACGCCGACCTCGCCGCGATCGTCTCGACGTGCCTCGCGCGCGACCCGGACGAGCGGTTCGAGACGGCCGAGGCCCTGCAGCGGGCCCTCGGGGCCGCGCGGCGCCTCCGCGACGCGGCGGGGAGCGGCGACCTCGGCCGCTGGGTCCGGGCGCACGTCGACGGACCGAGCGTGCCCCGCGCCCGCACCGCCACGCTGCCGATCACCGACGAGGCCTGAGCCGCCCCAGGCAACCAGGCAAGGCTTGCTCGATCGCGCAGGCGTCGCCGGCGGCGCGGGCGTAGGGAGCGCCCGTTGGCCCGCCGACGCGGGTGCGCACGGTTCCTGCTCTGGAGGCCCGGGCGGAGGAAACCCATGCAGCGACCGACCCAGGTGCCCGACAGCGCGCGATGGTCCGAGAAGGACAACGAGTGGATCGAGGGCGACGAGCAGAACGGGCTGACGACCTACTGGCGACCGGACGGGACCCTCGTCTGCCAGGCCTACTTCAACGACGGCGCGCTCCACGGCTCGAACACTCGCTACCACCCCGACGGCACGATCGCGTCGGTCGGCGTCTGGGTCGAGGGCGTCCTCACCGTCGCGACCAACGTCCGGAGCGCCCACCCGACGACCGAGCCGTTCAACGAGGGCGCGCCGGCCGAGATGTGGGTGACGCAGATGTTCCTCGAGGGCGGCCAGCCGGTGGCCGCGCGCGGCTTCGACCGCCAGCTCCAGGTCGTCATCACCCCCGGCATGCCTCAGCCGCCCGAGGGCGTCCCCCGGGACGCGGTCGGGTTCCGCGACGGCACGTGGCTCCACGGCGCCTTCATCGACTATGTACCGGAAGGTGAGTGGACGCGCTTCGACGCGTCTGGGCGGCCGCGCGAGACCCTCGTCTACGAAGGCGGAGTGGTCGTCGCGGCCCGCGCGATCGAGACGCCGCGCCCGGCCGGGGTGCCCGCGTCCGCGGTGTTCGACGACGAGGGCGAGGTCTGGGTCGAGGGCGAGGAGCGCGACGGCGAGCCGCACGGGACACGCACGTTCTGGGACACCGACGGCGCGCTGCTCGGGCGGCAGGAGCACGACCGCGGCCTCCAGACGCGCGAGCAACGCTACCTGCCCGACGGTTCGCTCGCTTCGGACTGCGTGTGGCAGGGGGGGATGCCCGCGCACCGCTTCTTCCGCCGAACGGAGTCGCACACCGGCGGCGACTTCCCCAACGTGCTCGGCGCGCAGCCGACGGCCGAGGAGGTCGAGTACTGGTTCGACGACCACGGCTTCATGACCCGATTCGAGATCCGCGGCCCCGGCGGCGCGATGCTCGAGGCGCGCGACATATACGCCGGGCCGGGCGCGAGCGGCGACCAGCAGCGGTTCACCTCGATCGAGGAGGCCTCGCGAGCCTGGCGCGCGGAGGGCGAGCGCTTCACCTCGGGGCTCAACCGCTGGCTCGAGGAGCTCTACGCCTCCGACGATCCGCCGGGCTGGGAGGAGCCGACCCACGACCGCGAAGACCTGCAACGGGGCTTCCTCGAGGGAGTGGCGGCGCTGAACGCCCAGGGTCAGTCCGCGCGGGAGCTGTTCCCCGTCTTCCACGACGCGATCGACGGGAGCTTCTGGCGGAACTACGGCCGCGACGTGGACCAGGTGCTCCACCTCGGCGCGGCGCGCTACTGCCGCGTCGACGGCCTGCACGGGCGCGAGGTCTACCGCGTCACCGACGAGGACGTGGTCCTCGTGCCCGACGTCGTCGCGCTCGGCGCGTCGGCCGACAAGCGCTTCGTCGGCCTCGCCAGCGCGGCGGGCCTGCACGTCCGCGGGCGCGACGGCGTGCCCTTCGAGACGCTCGCCTGGCCGACCGTCCCCGGCTTCGACCCGACGAGCGTGAGCCAGATCCAGGTCACCGCGACCGGTCGCGGCGCGATCGTCGCGTGCGCCGAGGGCGTGTTCGCGCTCGGCTCGGCAGGCTCGGCGCGGCTCTTCCCGATCGAGGCGGAGGTCCCGGGCGACGGCGAGCCCCTCGAGCTCGAGCGAGTGTGCTTCTCCGTGAGCCCGAACGAGGCGCTCGTGGCTTGCGGCGGGATGCGCTGGGGCACCACCACGTCGATGGCCCTCCTCGAGCGGCGTCCCGGCGAGGGCTACCGGGTGCGGGCGACGAGCCAGGACGACGCGTTCTTCCCGGGGCCGTCGGTGATCACCGAGGAGGCGGTGCTCTTCGCGCCGACGCTCTACGCGAGCCTGCGGCACAACCTGCAGAACTTCGTGGGCGCGCTCGCGCTCGACGACCTGCCGGAGGGCGAGTTCGACGCGTTCGAGATGGTCTGGCAGCGCTCCGCGGTCGTGAACACGATGACGCGGCTCGGAGGCGGCGCGGTCGTGGGCCTCGACGACGGCTACCTCGGCGGGGTCCGTGGGGCGCTCGGCAACGGCCAGGTCTACGTCGGCGGCTCGATCCTCGCGCTCGACGCGAGCCCCGACGGCCAGGAGCTGCTCGTGGGCAGCGACACCGGCCTCCTCACCCGCCTGCGCCTCGGCGCCGGGCGCGCCTCGAACCTGATCGTCGTGGACCTCGAGGTGCAGGACGCCGGCCGGGTCGCGTTCTGGCGCTCGTACCCGCCGCTGCGCTGCTAGAGCGCCCGGGCCAGCGCCCGCTGGCCCGTAGCGAATCAAGCTCCTAGGCGTGCCGGAGGTGAAATGACTTGGGCCTCGTGAGCTGCTCGTACCCGAGCCTCGACAGCGTGCAGCCACGGCCCGAGTCCTTCACCCCCACCCACGCCAGGTCAGGGTCGAGGTAGTCGCACCGGTTCATGAAGACGGTGCCCGTCTCGACGCGGTGGCCGATGCGCGCCGCGCGCTCGAGGTCTGGCGTGTAGATCGCGGCGGTGAGGCCGTAGCGGCTGTCGTTCATGAGCGCGACCGCCGCGTCGTCGTCGTCGACCGGCATGATCCCGACCACCGGGCCGAAGGACTCCTCGCGCATCACGTCCATCGTGTGATCGACGTCGATCAAGATCTGCGGGGCGAGGTATGGGGCGCCGCGCTCCTGGGCCGCGGGGAAGCGTGCCGGATCGATGAGCGCGCGGGCGCCCGCCGCCACCGCCGCGTCGATCTGGCGCTGGACGTAGCCCGCGGCCGAGGCGCGGACGACGGGCCCGAGGGTGGTCGCGGCGTCGGTCGGATCGCCGAGCCGGTAGCTCTCCACGAGGGACACCGCCTTGTCGACGAACGGCTGAAACAGGGCGCGCGCGACGTAGATCCGCTCGATGCCGCAGCAGCTCTGCCCCGCGTTGAAGAACGCGCCGTCGATCAGGCCCTCCGCCGCCGCCTCCGGGTCCGCGTCGTCGCAGACGTAACCCGGATCCTTACCGCCGAGCTCGAGGCCGAAGCCGAGGAAGCGCGAGGCGCCCGCCTCGTGCACCGCCCGGCCGCCCTCGACGCTGCCGGTGAACGCGACGAAGTCGACCCGCGGGTCGGCGACCGCCCGCCCGACGTCGTCGTGGCTGAGGTGGAGGAACGCGAAGAGGCGCGGGTCGAGGCCGGCCGCGTGGGCGTGCTCCACCATGCGCTCGGCCACGAGCGGCGTCTGGCCGGAGTGCTTGAGGATCACCGCGTTGCCCGCCATCAGCGCCGGCACCACGGCGTTCACCGCGGTGAGCCAGGGGTAGTTCCACGGCGCGAGGACGAGCACGACGCCGAGCGGCTCGCGGCGAATGTAGCGCGTGAAGCCCGCCTTCTCCGGCACCGCCTGATCGCCGAGCGCCTCGAGCCCGAGCTCGATCATCCGGCGGCCGCGCTCCTCGAAGCCCCGGACCTCGCCGGGCGAGTGCGCGATCGGCCGGCCCATCTGCCAGGTGAGCTCCTCGGCGATGCGGTCCTTGTCGTCGACCACGCGGTCGACGAAGGCGCGCAGGAGCGTCGCCCGATCCTCGAGCGAGGTCGCGCGCCAGGCGCCTTGCGCATCCCGAGCCGCGTCGAGCGCGCGGCCGAGATCTTCGAGGGAGGCGAGCGGCCGCTCCACGTACACGCGGCCGTCGACGGGAGAGAGGGTCTTCTGCGTGGTCATCGGTGAGCCTCGGTTCTCGCGACCGACGGTCGCGGTGGCGTTCAGAACTCGGTGGACGCGGGCGGGTCGTCGGGGCTCGGGCCGAGCGCGGCCGTCTCCTCGAGAGAGCGACCGGAGGTCTCGGGCAGCCAGAGCAGGATGAGGAGCATGGCCGCGACCGGGCCGATCGCGGTGACGGCGACGGCGGGTCCGTAGCCGAAGCTCGTCGCGGCGAAGCCCACCGCCACTGGCGCGAGGACGTAGCCTACGCGCCCGAGGAGGTTGTTGCTCCACGCGAAGGCGTCACCTCGCAGGTGGGTCGGGAAGAGCTCCGAGGTGAACGCGTTGAGCACCGGGAGCACCGCGCTCGCGCCGAAGATCGCGCCGACCACCGAGACGAATAGGAGCGCGGGGTGGTGGGCGGTGTAGCAGCCGACGCAGCTCGCTGCCGTCACGAGGAACACGAGCACCGCGCTCTTCTTTCGACCGAGGGTGTCGAGCAGGAAGCCGACCCCGAACACGAGCGGCATCGCCAGCACCGCCCCACCCACGATGTAGCCGCCCACCTCGCCCTCGCTCAGCAGCAGGCTGGAGACGGGGTTCTCGATGGGGCCGAGGGTCTTGGGCGGCTGGACGATCGCGTAGGCCTTCCAGAACGTCACCGCGGTCTGCGAGCACAGGTAGGTCAGCAGCCAGATCGCCGCGAGCTGGAGGACCCGCGTCCGGTAGGGTGTGCTCCAGATCCGGAACATCGGCGGCGGCTCGGGCGCCTTCTCGATGCTCTCGAAGCGCTTGCTCTCCTTGAGGCCACGACGCGCGAAGGCGAGGAGGACCAGGGGAACGGTGCCGACGAAGTAGACCGTGCGCCATCCGGTCGGCGCCTGGACGAGGATCGGCACCAGCCCCGCGCAGACCACCGCGCCGAGGCTCGAGAAGGCCTGGATGAGGCCGATCATCAGGCCGCGCCGGTGCTTGGGGAACTCCTCGGCCGCGTAGACCATGCTGATCGCCCACTCCCCGATGAGGAAGATGCGGGCGACGAGCTGGCAGGCGGCGAAGAACCACAGGTTCGGCGCCAGGGCGCTGATGAACGAGAAGACGGTGTAGCCCGCGATCGTGATCGTCAGCACGCGCTTGCGGCCCCAGCGGTCGGCCTTGCGGACGAGGAAGTAGGCGAGGATCGTCCCGACGTTGGTCAGCCCGACCGCGATCCCGCCGAGGTCCTCGTCCACGCCGAAGGCGGTCTGGATGTTCGGCAGGAGCTGGCTCAGCGCGATGTGATCGTAGCCCTCGAAGAAGGTGGCCACCCCGAGGAAGCCGAACAGCTTCCAGTGGTAGGGGGTGAGCTTCTCGGGTTCGGCGGACGCCACGCGGCCTCGAAACTAGCAGAGCCGGCGCACCGTTTGGTACGCCGGCTCCGTCAGGGGAGCGCTTTCTTGCGCGCGCGGGCTACTGCTTGTCGAGCTTGCCGACGAGGCTGAGCGTGAAGCTCGCGCCCATGTACTTGAAGTGGGGGCGAACCTTGAGGCCGCAGCGGTACCAGCCGGGCTGGCCCTCGACGTCCTCGACGACCACCTGCGCAGCGCGCAGCGGCTTGCGCGAGCGCACCGCGGGGGCCGGGTTCTCCATGTCCACCACGTACTGACTGATCCACGTGTTCAGCTCGCGCTCGAGATCGGAGCGCTCCTTCCACGTCCCGATCTGCTCCCGCTGCATGACCTTCAGGTAATGCGAGAGGCGCGTGATGATGAACATGTAGGGGAGCTGAGTGCCGAGGCGGTAGTTCGTCTCGGCCGCCTTGCCCTCGGGCGTGTTGGCGAAGATCTTCGGCTTCTGGGCGCTGTTCGCGCTGAAGAACGCCGCGTTGTCGGAGTCCTTGCGGAACGTAAGGCCGATGAAGCCCTGCTCGCTCATCTCGTACTCGCGACGCTCGGTGAGCTGCACCTCGGTCGGGCACTTGGTCTGGATCTCGCCCATCGCCTCGTACTGATGGAGCGGCAGGTTCTCCACCGCGCCGCCCGCCTGCGGGCCGATGATGTTCGGGCACCAGCGGTACTTGGCGAAGGAGTCAGCCACCCGGGTCGCGAGCGCGATCGCGGTGTGACCCCAGAGGTAGGAGTCGTGCTGCCCGATCACGTCCTCCTGGAAGTTGAACGACTTCACGGGGACGGTGTCGGGGCCGTAGGGCAGGCGCAGGAGGAAGCGCGGCGAGCACATCCCCACGTAGCGGCTGTCCTCGCTCTCGCGGAACGAGTGCCAGCGCGCGTACTGCGGACCCTCGAAGAGGCTCTGCAGGTCCTTGAGCTTCGGCAGCTCCTGGTACGAGTCGCAGCCGAACATCTGCGGCGAGCTGTTCGTGAGGAACGGCGCATGGGACATCGCGGAGACGCTCGCGATGTTCTGCATGAGCTGCATGTCCTGCGGGCCCGGGCCGAACTCGTAGTTGCCGACGAGGAGGCCGAACGGCTTGCCGCCGAAGGTGCCGTACTCGTTGGAGTACACGTGTCGGTAGAGACCGGACTTGACGATCTCGGGGCTGTCCTCGAAGTCCTCGAGGAGCTGCTCCTTGCTGATGTTGAGGAGCGAGACGCGGATGTTCTCGCGGAAGTTCACGTTGTCGATGAGGTACTTGAGACCCCGCCACGTGGACTCGAGCCGCTGGAACTCTTTGTGGTGGAGGATCGCGTTGATCTGCGCGCTCATGCGCTGATCGATCTCCGCGATCATCGCGTCGACGACCGCCTTGTCGACGCGCTCGCCCTTGCGTGAGGGGGCGAGCATCTCCGTGACGAACGCCTGGATGCCGCGTCGCGCGACGTCGTAGGTCTCGTCCTCGGGCTTGATCTTCGCCTCGGCGAGCATGCTCTCGAGCAGGGAGGCGTCCTCGGCGACCGCCTCCGCTCCTGCTTGTTGCGCTTCTTCTTCAGCCATCGTGATCTATCCCTCGTTCGCTGTTGAGCCGCCGAGCGGTCTACTCGTCCCCGCCCTCGTCGCCCATCCCGAGCTCGCCCATGAGGCGCTCGCGGGCGGCGTCGTCACCGAGCAGGCCCTGGATCTTCTTCCGGAACTTGGGGATGTTGCCCAGCGGCCCCTTGAGCGCGGTGAGCGCGTTGCGGAGCTGCATGAGCTGACGCAGCTCCGGCACCTGCTCCGCGATGCCCTCTGGCGAGAAGTCCTTGAGCGTGTCGAACTTCAGGCTGACGGCCATCTCGTTGCCCGAGTCGCCCGAGAGCCGATCGTCGACGTTGATGTCGAGGGAGAGCTTCTGCTCCGCCATCACCTCGGCGAAATTGTCCTTGTCGATGTTGATCGGCTTGCGCTCTTCGAGGGGCGTGTCGTCCGGCTTCCCGGTGTAGTCGCCCATCATCATGATGCGGAGCGGGAGCTCGACCTCTTCCTGCTGGTCGCCCGTCGCCGGCTTGTAGGTGATGTTCACGCGCTCCTTCGGCGCGACGGAACCCTCTTTGCCCATCCTCGTTCTCCAGTACGCGGAATCGTCGATGCCCCGCTCTACGGCGGTATCGCAGTCTGCCCAATATCGGGTTGGGAAGGAACCCCTAGTTTTGCGGGGTCAGAGGCGTCCGGCGGCTCAGAGCGCGGTCTTGGACGCGGCCAGCGGATCGACCCGGCACAGCCGCCGGAAGACGGCCTGCGCGCGCTCCGGCGAGGCGCTCTCTTTCTTGAGCTGCTTCAGGCACGCGAGGTGACCTCGGTAGCAGCTCGCGGCGAGCTCCGGCTCCCAGCGTTCGAGGGCGACCGCGTCGATCTCGGCCTCGAGGCCCTCGTAGATCCCGTCGGCCGCGGCCGCGGTCGCGCCGCTCGAGAGCGCCTGCGCCATCGCGAGCCGAGCCCGGAACCGCGCGCGCCCGCTCCGCCCCGTCCCCGCGAGCTCGTCGAGCAACGCGAGCGCGTCGTCGAGCTTCCCGCTGGCCGCGAGCGAGCGCGCCTCCGAGAGGACCGAGGCGCCCTCTCCGTCCTCGCCGCCGCCGCCGCCGCCGCTCGGGATCACCTCCTGGCGGACCCACTCCTTGGTGAGGTCGCCCGCGAAGGGCATCCCGCCCGCGAAGGTCATCTCGAGCGTCTCGGGGAAGCGCAAGACCCAGTACGCGGTGCCCGCGATCGCCGCCGCCCGCGCCTCCTGGAACTCCTTGCCCAGGTTGCCGAGCGCGAGCGCGGTGTACCGGTGCAGGTCGAACCAGAACGGCTTGGTCGCGAGCGCGGCCTCGGCCGCGATCACCAGGGGCTCCCACCGCTCGTTCTCGAGGTGCCCGGTGATCGCGCGGAGCGCCGGGTCGGGGGGCGGAGGCACCCGCGTCTCGACGCCCGCGTTGATCACCGGCGGCCGCGCGCCCAGCCCGAGCCCGAGGCGCACGAAGACGTAGGAGTGGGGATCGGCGAGGGTCGCGTCTCGCAGATCGCGCGCCGCCTTGCCGAGGGTGTGGGACAGCTCGCGCGTGAACTTGGTGACCTCCTGCGGGTCCGCGAGCTGCGCGCTGACCCCGCCGAGCGAGACCGACGCCGCGGCCGCGGGAGGAGCCGCGGCGGCGCGGGGCGCGGGGGCGGGGGCCGCGGCTGCGGCCGGCTTGGGGGGCTCCGGCGCCTTGGGCGCGGGGAGCGACATCTTCAGCCGCTGCAGGTTGTCCGAGAGCGAGCGCGTGCTCGGCGCGGCGTCCTCGAACTTGTCGCGCACGACGTCGGTGAAGCGCTTCACCGCCACCTCGAGCCGCTCGATCGCAGGGCCGTCCTCGGCGCGCAGGGCGAGCTCGGGGAGCGGCGCCTCGAGCCGATCGATCAGCCAGCTCAGCGCGTTCGCTCGCCCGCGGAGTCGGCGGGCCGGCGGGTAGCAGTCGTCCCAGAAGCGCTCGCAGATCTGCGTGATCACCTCGAGGCCGACCGCGAGCCCTTCGAGCTGACGGAGCTCCCAGCCCGCGAAGGCGAGGTAGGCGGCGATCAGCAGGTCCTTGGACTTCTCGCGGAGCAGCGAGGTCGCGCGGCGCTCCACGTCCTCCCAGTCGACGCTCCCACCGGTCGGCGAGTCGAGGCCGATGATGTCGTTGCGGAGGCTCTCGTGGTTCGGCTCGTACTTGGCGTCGATCCCGGCCGGCGCCTCGCCGGGGATCGGCTGGACGAGCGGCGCGACCCGCTCGTCGAGCCAGGCGCGCGGGTCGTCGCCCTTGGGCGCGGCCTGAGCCGCGGGAGGGGCCGCGGCGGGAGGAGCCGCGGCGGGAGGAGCCGCGGCGGGAGCGGGCGCCGGATCGGTCGCTCCGGCGGGCGCGGCGGGGGGCGGCGTCGTGTCGGAAGCCGGAGCGGGCGCGGCGTCACCGGCGCGCTCGGGGAGCGTGAGCCGCATGCGCTCGAGCGCGTCCGCGACCGGGCGCAGGGCCGGGGCCTGGTCCTCGAAGCGCTCGGCCACCACCGCGCGCAGACGCTTCACCGCGGCGTCGAGCGCGTCGACCCCGTCGTGGTCGGTCGCGCCGATGGGGCGGTCCGGCAGGACGGTCTCGAGCCGATTCGCGAGCCAGTCGACCGCGTTCACCCGCGCGCGCACCCGACGGGCCGGCGGGTACATGCCGTCCCAGTAGCGGTCCATCGACTCGGCGAGGAGGAAGATCCCCGCGGCCAGCCCCACCAGGCCCTCGGTCTCGTAGAGCGCGTACGCGAGGTAGGACTCGATGAGCAGGTCCTTGCACTTGCTCGCAGTGACCTCGCCGCCCTCGGCGACGATCTTCTCCCAGTCCGGCAGGCCGCTCGCGGGATCCTCGAGCTTCGCCGCCTCGGCGCGCACCGACTCGTGCATCGGGTCGTAGCGGGCGTCCTCGCCGACGGGGTTCGCCTCCGAGATGGGCGCGAGCCAGGCCTCGATGCGCGCGCGTGCCGCTGCCTCGGTCATGGTGCCTCCGCGGGGTTCGGTCTACCGAAGGGTGCCGGCCGTGGCGCGCTGCGCGAGCGTGTCCATCAGCCCGGAGAGCGGGGTGCTCTCGGAGACGTCGGCGAGGGCCGACGCCAGCGCCTCCTTGGCAGCCGTGACCGCCTTCTCCCGCTCCGTCGTCAGGGGCCACAGGCGCCCATGCTCGAGCTCCGGGTTGCTCAGGAACTGGAGAATGTTGAGCGGCGCGGGCCCGAGCGACAGCAGGAGGCGCGGCGCCGGGTCCTCCATCCAGAAGTACTGCGGGTGCGCGGGCGGGAAGCCGAAGACCCGCTTGGACAGCTCGAGCCACACGAAGAGATCGACGTCGACCTGCACCGGGCAGTCGAGCACCGTCGACGGCTTGCCCGGATCCGACGAGGCCGAGTCCTGACAGGCGGTGAGGAACGTCTGGTAGGCGTAGAAGTGCATGCCGTCTTCACCGTCGAAGACGCGCTGGTGCACCTCGGCGGTGAGAGGATGGGCGAGCGCCTTGCGGGTGAGGTCCTCGGCGTGCGCCTGCTCGGGCTGTCCCGGCGCGGGGAGCGATCCGAGCGCGCTGCGCAGCGCGTCCCACTCCATCCCCGGCCGCTCGGGCGTGGACTGCGCGCCCTGCCCGAGGCTCGCCGCGGCGTCGAGGAACCGCGAGAACGCCATGGGCAACGCGCTGAAGCGCTGCGGCAGCGTGGCGGAGTCGGTGAGCGCGAAGAACACGATCGGGAACTTGCGCCCGACCTTGTCCTGACTCGGCACCATCACCGCGACGACCGTCTTCGCCGAGCCCGGCGGCGTGAACACGACGCGCACGGGGTGAGCCGGCATGTCGCCGCCCGCCCCGCGCAGGGCGTCGTTCGACTCGTTCACCCATTGCTCGAAGCTTCGGGCAGCGTCGTCCACCACGTTGTGGCGGACGAAGTCGCCCTTGGCGGGGATCTTTCCGAACAGCCCGAGCTCCGACATCGACTCTCCCGGTGGAGGCGCCCGCGATGGAACCCCAAAAAGGGTCGGCAGGTCAATCGCGCGTGCCATCGACCTTCGATACAGCCCCTCTTTGCCCCATCCCATGGACAGGCAGACCCCGGACCTGGCAGCCTCGCCTGCCCCGTTGGGGCGATGGACATCGGATCACGACCGACACGCGCGCCCTTGCAAGAATCCCCTATTCGTGTACTTTTCCACAAGATGACCTCGGCCTCGCATCCTCGACCCATCCTGCGCGTCGCCGACAGCGCGCGGCCCGAGCGGGACCGGTCGGGGGACGTGGAGCTCGGCAGCTTCCGGCTCCTCGGCCTCCTCGGGCGCGGGTCCTTCGCCTCGGCGTACCTCGCCGACCAGCTCGGGACCGACCGCCAGGCGGTGGTGAAGATCGCCCACGCCGACCTGCTCCGCGACGGGCAGACCGAGGCGGTGAAGGCCCGCTTCCAGGACGAGGTCCGGGCCTCGACCCGGTGTCAGCATCCCAACCTGGTCACGCTCTACACCGCCGGTCAGACCGCCGACGGGCTGCCCGCGATCGCGATGGAGTTCGTCCCCGGCGATCCGCTCGAAGCGCTCCTCGTCCGGTCGGCGCCGCTGCGGACCAGCTACCTGTCGTACTTCGCGCAGCTCACGAGCGTGCTCGCGACGATCCACCGGATGGGCATCGTCCACCGCGACGTGTCCCCCGGCAACGTCATCGTGACGCGCGACCACGACGGATCCCCGCGCGCCAAGCTCCTCGACTTCGGCATCGCCACGATCCCGGGGGCCGCGGCCGGCACCGGCGCGATGGGGACCCCGCGCTACGCCGCCCCGGAGCAGATCCGCGGCGAGGCCCAGGCCGCCTCGGACATGTTCGCGCTCGGCGCGTGCCTCTGGTGGGCCCTCACCGGACGGCAGTACCTCGACGAGCTGGACTCCATCGACCGCATCGTGGCTCACCAGATGGAGCAGAGCCGCGCACCGGATCCGCGCACCATCAACCGCGACATCCTCCCCGCGCTCGCCGAGGTGACGTCCCGGCTCCTCAGCCCGCAGCCGGCGGACCGACCGACCTCCGCCGATCTCCTCGCGCAGTGGCCCCGGCTCATCGCCGAGGCGCGCCGCCACAGCCGCCGGATCGGGCGGACCAAGGTGTCCGTGTTCGGCTTGGACCCGCGGCGCAGGCCGCTGCAGGTCGTCATCGTCGACCCGAGCTCCATCAAGCGGCACCTCATCGGGAGCTACGCAGAGCGCCTCGGCTGCGAGGTCACGGTCGCCGACGACCCGCGCTCCCTCACCCGCGGCGAGATCGGCCCGTTCGACGTCGCGATCCTCCCGACCGAGCTGCCGAAGGTGGACGCGGCCGGGGTGTCGCGGCACCTGCGCGAGCACTTCCCCGGCATGCGGGTGGTGCTGATGAGCAGCCACGGCGAGCGCGTGCTCGATCACGCGGACGCGGGCGCCGACATCCACCTCACGGTGCCCGGCGAGCTGTCGCGCCTCGGCGAGTACCTCGACAGCCTGCGCCGCTCCGCCGGCCAGGACGGCGGTACCCCGATCAACACGCTCGAGCTCCACGAGGCGGTCAGCTCGACCGTGCTCTCGTCGTGGCTCGCGCGGCCTCGACCGGAGCTGCAGGGCGCGGTCCGCGAGTTCGTCGGGGCGATGCCGACCCTCCTCGTCCAGCTCGACGGCATCGACCCGAACGCGGACCTCACCGACAAGTACGCGACGTGCGCCTCGATCGAAGAGCACGCGTCCTCCATCGGCGCGCTCCACCTCGCGCGCCTGGCCAAGTCGCTGCGCCTCCTCCTCGAGGCGGGCGAGCTGCCCGATCCCGCCGGCTTCATCGCCGAGATCGAGGCCGAATACCAACGCGCCTTCCGAAGCCTTGTCCCGTATCTACGAACCTAGCGAGGTCCCATGCCCAGCACGCAGATGATCGATTGCCGTGGTCAGCAGTGCCCCGCGCCCATCCTCGCGACCGCACGCGCGGCCAAGAGCCTCGGCCGCGACGGCGGCACGCTCGAGATCCTCGCGGACGACGACGCCTTCCCGCTGGACCTCGAGAGCTGGTGCCGCAGCTCGGGCGCGTCGCTCCTCGACCTCCAGAACCGGGACGGCGCGCATCGCGCCCTCGTCCGGGTGGGCGCGCCGACCGTGAAGGCCGCGCCGCCGCCTCCGCCGCCGCGCCCCGCGGCCGGGACCCAGGTCGTCGACTGCCGCGGCATGGAGTGCCCCGCGCCGATCCTCGAGGTCGCGCGCGCCGCGCGGGCCAACCCGGGGATCGAGCTCGAGGTCCTGGCCGACGACGACGCCTTCGAGCTCGACATCGCGAGCTGGTGCCGCAGCGCCAAGGCCGACCTCGCCTCGATAACGCGGACGGACGGCGTGTACCGCGCGGTGGTGCGCACGGCCGGCGCCGCGCCCCAAGTGGCTCCGCCGAGAGCGCCGCAGGCCGCGGCCCCGGCGGCGGCTCCCGCAACGTCTCAGGTCCGCGAGGTCACGCAGCAGATCGACTGCCGCGGGATGGAGTGCCCCCAGCCCCTCCTCGAGGTCGCGCGCGCGGCGCGCCAGCACCCTGGCGCCACCCTCGAGGTGCTCGCCGACGACGACGCCTTCGAGCTCGACATCGCGAGCTGGTGCCGCAGCGCCAAGGCCGACCTCGTCTCCATCGAGCGGGTGTCCGGCGTGTTCCACGCGCGTGTGCAGCTCGCGGGCGGCCAGCCCCCCGTGGCGAGCGCGCCTCCCGCCTCGCTCACCCCGGCCACGCCGCCGCCCAGCCTCGCCGCGCCGGACCTCGTGCCGGGCGACGGAACGACCTTCCGGCTCGACCTCGGCGCGCTCGACCCGAGCCGCTACGACGACGAGCTCGAGCGGTCCTACCGCCAGACGCGCGCGAGTCGGCTCGCGGTGATCGCGCCCGACCGCCGCGCCAACGCGACCCTCCTGAAGTGGTGCACCGACGGTGGCCACGTGCTCGAGAGCCTGTCGGGTGCGGGGCCCGTCACGGCCGAGATCGCGCTGGCCCGCAGCCCCGAGCCAGCCGCCGCGTCCACCGCGCTCGCGCTCGCGCCGCAGTCGGCCGCCCTCGCCGCCCCCCGGCAGAAGCGCGCGGTGCTCCTCGTGCTCCACAACGACAAGGAGGCGCTCCTCGCCGCCCTCCTCGTCGCCAACGGCGCGGCCGCGCAGGGGATGGACGTGACGCTGTTCTTCACGTTCTGGGGCCTGAACCTGCTGCGCGGCGACGACCCGAACGGGATCTACCCGAAGGAGAAGGTCTCCTGGGCGCAGCGGCTCTTCAAGTGGCTGATGCCGGCCGGTCCCAAGCGCCAGGGGCTGGGCAAGCTCAACTTCGGCGGTATGGGCGCGAGCATGATGAACACGCTGATGCGCAAGAAGAACATCATGGACCTGCCCGCGCTGCTCGAGAGCGCGCAGGATCAGGGGGTCCGCTTCGTCGCGTGCACCATGAGCATGAACGTCATGGGAATCACCAAGCGCGACCTCCACCCTTACTCGACCCTGGTCTACGGTGGCGTCGCGACGTTCGTCGAAGATGCGGGGAACGCCGAGCTCAGTCTAGTCTTCTGAGACGTGACCCTCGACTCCCTCACCCCCATCGACGTCGTCGGCGCCGAGCAGCGCATCTTGCTCGTGGACATCCGCCCCCGCGAGGAGCGTCGCGCCGAGCTCGGCTACGTGCCGGGCAGCCTGGCGTTCCCCCTCGAGGAGCCGACCCCCGGCAAGCTCCTCGCGCTCGACGCGGAGCTGCTCGCCGACGAGCTCCCCGTGTTCGTGTGCACCTCGGGCCGGCGCAGCGGCCTGCTGCTCGCCGCGGCGCGCGAGGCCTTCGGGCGCCCGATCAGTCACCTCGCGGGCGGCGTGCTCGCCTGGCGCGCCGAGGGCTACGCGACCTGCGGCGTCAACGAGGTGGCCGAGGACGGGCTGCTCCGCCGAGTCGGCTCGACGACCGACTTCGTCAAGGCCCTCCGCTCGTGCTTCGTGGCCGAGATGGTCGAGCGCTCGCTCGCCGTTCCCGATCCGATCGACCCGATGTCGCTCCTGACCCACTGCTTCGAGGCGGAGGGCGTGAGCAGCGACAACCCCGCCTACGACGACCTGCTCCGCGTGATCGACCGCATGGGGGTCGAGTCGTGGCGGCGGGGCAGCCCCGCGGACAAGATCGCCGAGAACACCGACCGGATGCGGGCCGCGCTCGCCCAGCTCGTCTGAGGTCGGAACACCCGAGGTCACCCGGTCGGTATCAGGCGGCATGCGCGCCCTCGCCACTGCGCTCGTTCTCCTGGCGGCCTGCGGGTCGCCTCCCCCCTCCCCGCCGCCCCAGCGCACCGAGACGCGCCCGAAGGCCCCGGTCGCCGCGCCGACCAGCGACCAGGACGAACCGGCGGCGTGGGCAACGCGGGCGATCCGGACATGCCCCGGCGGCCCTTGGGCGAGGCCACTCGCGACGGACACCCACGTGTTCGCGTGCGCGGGGGCGATCTACGACATCGCCACGACTCGGCTCACGTCGGCGAGCGCCGAGCGAGGGATGAACCTCGCGGCCACGAACAACCGGATCGTCTGGCAGGACGACCGGGACGGCCGCCTGGTGGTCCGCGACGCCACCCAGGAGCTGGCGCGATTTCGAGCCCGCGACCAGCTGCACGGGGGCGTGGCCACACCGGACGGGCAGCGCGTGATGTTCGTTCGAGAGGCCGCGGGGCGCGCGCGGCAGCCCTACCTCGTCGAGCTGAGCTCCGGCGCGGAGACCGTCCCCCGCGACTGGCGACGCTGCGCCCGGGCCGGGTCGTTCGGTGTGCGGCAGGACGGCGCGATCCAGTGCATCGAGCGGCGCTTCGGGGCCCGAGGCGAGCCGCCGGACCCGGGCTTGCTGATCACCCTCGGGGAGCCGGGCGAGGCCGAGGTCGGTCAACTCGAGGATCCGGCGCAGTGGGTACCAGGTCGCGACGTGATCGTGATGCGCGAGCGGGGCGCGATCCGGTGGAGGACGACCGCCGGAGAAGTCATCGCGGAGCGCCCGTCGACCGACCAGCACCAGGTCCGAGGGGTCCGCGGCGACGGCAGCGCGCTGGTGAGTGTCTCTCGCCGGGAGGTCGGGACGAGCACGCTCGAGCGCTGGTGGCCCGAGGACGGCGACGTCCGGACCGAGCCGGTGTGGGAGGGCGCGGTGTCCGACGCGATCTTCGCCGGCGACGACGTCGTGGTGTCGCGGGAGACCCAGATCGTCTGGCTGGGCCGCGGCGGCACCTGGGAGACCCCGCTCGCGCCGCCGGTGCCCACCCCGGAGGGCTACACACCCGCCGTCGCGAATGGACATTGGTTCGCGTACGACAGCGGACGGCGCGCCCCGCGCGGGCCCGAGGACGTCGCGATGTTCTTCAAGGACTGGCGGACGCTGCTCCGCGTGTCGCGAACGGACGCGGCCGAGCTCGCGGGCCTCGGGCGCCTGGAGGACTGGGCGCGCGCGGCGATGACGCGCTACCTGGAGACGGGCACCGACCCCGACGAGCGCTGGGCGAGGGCCTGGGAAGACGCCGACGGCAACCGCGTGCTCCGCGGGCACGCGTACAACCGCTTCGACGAGAGCCACATCGACGTGGTGGTGCGCACGCGCGGCGAGGTCCTCGAGCGCTACCGCGCCTCGGGCCACGAGCCGACCTCGGTGGACCCCTTCGGGGTCCCGCCCGAGGGCGCCATCGTCGTCACCGACGGTGGCGCCCAGGCGGAGTGAGCGGCGCCCGACCTCCCGTGCCGCTCAGCCTCCCGTGCCGCTCAGCCTCCCGAGCCGCTCAGCGGACGCGGCAGGTCGTGCGACCGGAGACGATCTCGCGCGGCGGGTCGACGTTGCGGCCGCGGACCGGCTGCATCAGCGGCGCCGAGCGGGTACGGCCGAAGACCCCGAAGAAGGGCGCGTCGCCGCGCACCGGGCGGATCTGGACCGCGACGTCGACCTGGTGGTCGCGCAGCCGCCACGTCTGGGTGAACACCCGGTTGCCCCGCGACCGCGTGGTGACGGTGCCCTGCTCGAGGAGGCGGAACAGCCCCCACTCGCCGGTCTGCTCGAGCCGCTCGTGGATGCCGCCCTCGCCGCGGACCTCCAGGCTCGCCCCCGCCTCCGGGCTCTCGCCCGGCCAGGTGTAGCGGACCCAGCGCTCGGGCCCGTTGTGGTGCTCGTAACAGGTGCCACCGACGCAGAGCTCCTGGGTGGCGACCCGCGGCGACGGCACGATGCGCGCGTCGAAGCGCACGGTCGGCCCCTCCGCGTTGGGCGGGAAGAACACGTTGGTGATGTCGTTTGCGCGCTCCAGGTACTGCAGGAGCTGGCGGCGGTAGGCGTTGGACGCCTGCTGCCCGAGCGCGGTAGCGAACACGAAGGTGTCGCCCTCCTTCGGGATGCGGCGCTGGAGGACCTCGTTGTAGAAGGCCCAGAGCGTCCCCTCCTCCGGCATGTAGAAGGCGCCGAAGTCCTCGAGCGAGACGTCGTGCCCGCTCGGGTTCATCGGGTACCCGTTCAGGATGTTCCGGTGGTACGGCATGTACACCTCGGTGCACCACGAGCGCCCCGCGCCCGCCGCCTGGCCCATCGCCACGCTGCTCGAGGAGCCCTCGATCGGCGGCCACAGCAGCGCCTCGATGCGAGGGCGCCAGCCGATCTCCTGGCTCTCGATGAGCGCCCGGGTCGTCGTCCGCGCGGTCTGGAGCGCGGTCTGCAGCGCCTCGTCCGTGCCCTCGGGCGTGTCGAGGTGCGCCTGGAGCGCGTCGCGGACCTGGTGGAGCTGCTCCTCGTAGGTGCCGATGGGGACCTCCGGCGGCGGAGGCGGCTCCTGACCCTCGGGCGGGCTCTCCGGCGGCGGCGAGGCGCCGACCTTCGTGAAGCCCTCGAACGCGAGGTAGACGTGCTCGGGGGTGAGCTCCTCCTCCTGGTCCTCGCCCTCCTCGTCACCCCCCATCAGGTTGGTGCCCTGGAGGATGCGCGAGACCGTCTGGCCCCCGCGCACGCGCCGCACGCGACGCCAGAAGATGTCCCACGCGGTGTCGCTCAGGGCGTCGTCGCTGCCCTCGCCTTCCTCCGCCTCGGCGTTCGGGTCGGGCAGGAGCGTGTTGTAGAGGACCTGCTGGAAGAGCAGCCGATAGGGCTCGGGCGTGCCGCGCGTCAGGTCGCGCAGCCCACTCAAGGTCTGCACGTTTCCTTGCGGAGGAACCACGCGGATCGAGCGCAGGAAGTCGCGCCACTCGGTGATGTAGGCGCGGAAGAACTCGTTGCGGAGCTCCCGCATGTCGGCCGCGGCCTGCTCCTGATCCTGCTGGGCCTGCGCGCCCTCCGCGCCGAGGACCCAGGGCTCGCCGAAGACGCCGGAGTCGGGCGACTCGAGCATCTCGCGGACCCGCGTGTCCCACGCGCGGCGGGTGAACGCGCCGCGGACCGTGCCGTCGGACTGCATCGGCCGGACGGTGTTGCCCACGAGGTTCGCGAGCGTGAGGTCGTAGCCCATCGGCTCGATGTCAGCGATGATCCGCTCGAGCGCCATGTCGGTGCGCGAGACCCGGGTGAGGGCCCGCCGTACGCGCTGCACGGTGTCGTCGTCGCGCGGGAAGCGCAGCGACGCCTCGGGGGGCACGGAGTCGGGGTCGTCCGCGCGGCGCTCGTCCTCGCGGGCGAGCAGCGACGTGAACAGCTCCGCCTGGCGCTGCATCTCCTCGCGCGTCGCCTCCTCGACCTCCTCCTCGCCGCCCATCGACTCGAGCCAGCGCTCGGCGATGTGCGCGGAGAGCCACTCGGACGCGTCGTCGTCGTCGTCGAGGTTCGGCTCGCCGTCCTCCACCGGCCGGGTGACCAGGAGGTGCATCTTGAGCCGGTCGTACATGTCCGAGTGCTCGGGACCGGTCGGGATCGAGTTCCGCAGCGCCTCGTAGTTGCGCCCGAAGGTGTTCATCTCCGACTGGTCGTCGGCCACGATCGGCTGCACGACCTCCTCGCGGAGGAGCCCGGTGTAGTAGTCGCTCACCGGGTCGAGCAGATCGTCCTGGTACATCCCCAGGCGCATCATGATCGGGGCGCCGGTCGAGTCGTAGGTCCGCATCAGCTCGACGCGTTGGCGCAGCGGACGCAGCGCGGCCGCGTCGATCGGCTCGCCCTCGGCGTCGCCGCGCGCGGCCGCGACCCGATCGACGATCTCCTCGGTCTCGTTGATGAACCCGCGGTTGTTCGCCCAGGCGATCGCGGGGAGCACCGAGATGAGGAGCGCGGCGCCGAAGATCGCGCCCGCCCACATGAACTGGTTGCGTCGCTGGCGGCGCTGCTCGCCCTCGCTGCGGGTGGCCACGTCGCGGTCCGGGAAGACCACGTCGAGGAACACGTCGCGGAGGAAGTAGCTCTTGGCCTCGGTGACGGGCTCGCCGAGGTTGACCTCGCTGCGGATGCCGAAGGCCTCGGCCATCTTGTGCATCACGCGGTCGATCGGGCGCCCCTCCTGGGTGCCCGACGAGAAGTAGACGCCGCGGAACATCGGCGTCTCGCCCATCACGCTCGACTCGAAGATCGTCGAGACGAGGTCGGTGCACGACTTGCGGAGGCTCACGAGCTGCTGCGGGAAGCTGTGGATCAGCTCCCGGTTCTCGATGCGGCGCTCCTCGCCCATCCGGCGGAGCGAGCGCTTCTCGACGATCGAGGTGAGCTCGTCGAAGCGCTCCTGGAAATGCAGGCCCGCGTCGGCCGGCGGCTCGGCCAGCGGGACGGTGAAGCCCCAGATCTGCCCGCGCTCCTGCTTGCTGAGGTCGCCGAACGTCTCGACGAAGCCCGGCACGAGGTCGGACTTCGTGAACAGCACGTAGACCGGGAGCGACATCTGGAGGCGGTTCTGCACCTCGTCGATCCGGTCGCGCATCCGGCGCGCGAGCGCGCTGACCTCCTCGTCGTGGGCGCCGCCGAGCTGGTCGAGGCCCACCGCCGCGATGATCCCGTTGAGCGGCTTCTCCGGGCGGAAGCGCTTCACGAGGTCGAGGAAGCCCATCCACTCCTGCTGGTCCTCGTCCTCCGTCGTCCAGCGGCCGGCCGTGTCGAGGAGCACCGCCTCGTTCGTCAGCCACCAGTCGCAGTTCCGCGTGCCGCCGACCCCGCGGACGCCGCCGCCGGAGGTCGACATGTACGGGAACTGGAGGCCCGAGTTCCGGAGCGCGGTCGTCTTGCCAGCGCCGGGCGGGCCGACGATGAGGTGCCACGGGAGCGCGTAGAGCGCGTCCTCGCCGCCGCGGGCGATCTTGCTCTGCTTGAGCGCACCGATGGCCTTCTGGAACTCCTGCTGCATCTGCAGCAGCTCGGCCTGCATGTCGGGGCGCGCCGTCCGCGCCTGCTCGGCGGCCTGGGCCGCGAGGGCCTTCTCGAGCTCCTTGGCCGCGCGCCGAGCGCGCAGCCGTCGCGCGATGAACATCGCGAGGAGCACGATGGCCACCACGGCGGTGACGATCGCGGGGATCCACCAGAGGTCACCCGGGAGGGCGAAGAGGTAGACCGCCCAGGCGGCGATCACCAGGACTGCGGCGAAAATATACTTGAGCATGTCTTATTGCCCGTCTGGCTCCCCCGAGCCCGACGTCCCGCCGGTCTCCTCGATGTGCTCGATGAGGTCATCGGCCTGCGAGCTGACGCTCCACTGGAGCCCGAAGTAGATCCCGAGAGAGAGGACCACCGCCGCGATGCTGATGTAGACCAGCGGCATGTGGCTGCGGACCCCGCCCAGGTTCTCCTGCGGCCGCGCGGCGTGCGGCGACAGCGCGCTGTCCCCGATCATCCCCGCGCGAGACAGCGTCGAGCCGACCTCGTCGACGATGGAAGCGAGCTCGATCTCCCCGCCGCGTACGCGGTACTGCCCCTGGAAACCGAAGAGCAGGCAGAGGTAGTAGACCTTGAGCACTTCCATGCGTGAAGGATCGTGCCGGAGGTTGTTGAGGTTCGTGAAAAAACCTTCACCTGCGACGTTGGTGTTGAAGAGCTGCAGCTGCAGCGAGCGGGGCAACCAGTAGTCCCTCAGCTCGCCGCCCTTGCTCATCACCAGCTCGTCGGTCAGCGCGACGAGGGCGTAGCCGATGTCCTGCACGTCCTGCTGGGGGAACCCCACCTCGGACGCGCGACGCATCGCGCGGTCCACGAACGAGCGCATCCGCTGGTAGAGCATCTCGGGCATCGGCTGCGCGCGCTCGTCCGCGCGGCGGATCTGCGCGAGCGCGTTGAAGACTTCCTTGGTGACCTCGTTGACGCGGTCCATGGCATCAGCCCTTTCTGGGGATCCCCAGTAGCTCGACCTTGGTCCCCTTCGGCTCGAACGGCCGGGGCAGGTACACGGCGACCTGACGGTCGGTCAGGATGTTCCGCCAGTAGTTGTTGCCCGTGGAGATCATGAAGTAGACGACGCCCGCCTTGATCGGGATCTCCGGCGGCGGGCGGTAGGTCACCTCGACCGCAGCGCCCGGCGTAGCCGCGCTGAGGATCGAGTTGATGTCGCCCCAGGAGGCCATCTTGCTCAGCCGCGGGAGCGTGGTCGCGATCTCCTGCTCGGGCAGCTCGGCGCGGATGCCGATCAGGTACTTCTCGCAGCCCATCAGGCGGTCGTCGGTCAGCTGGCCGAGGTACATCCCGTCCTCGCGTCCGTCGAGGAGGAGCGAGACGTAGTGCTCCTTGACCGTCGCCTGGAGCAGCTCGGTGAGGCGCGCGAAGAGCGGCTCGAAGGTGCTGCGCAGGTCGTTGTAGTTGAACTTGGGGAAGTTCGACGGGTCGAACTCGGCGCTGAACGTCGCGAGCTGGCCGCCGAGCGTGATGAGCCAGACGTAGGCGGTGCGCGGCGAGACCTCGGGCAGGTCCACGAAGTGGTTGAGCGCCGGCAGGTACGAGTTGATCGCGTTGAGCAGGAGGAAGCGCGTGATGTCGCGCGCGTTGTACTCGACGGTCGCGTCGCCGCGCTCGCGCTGCGCCTCGGCGAGCGCGCGCCGGCGCGTGCTCATCAGCCGCAGCAGGCGGCGCATCCCTGCGAGGATGAACTGCGAGGCCTCGATCCGGAGGACCGGCGGTATGTAGGGCTCGTTGATCGCGAGGTTGCCCGACGCGTCCCGGCAGACCTCGGCGACCTTGAGGGTGACGTAGTCGTCCTTGGGCTCGCTGCCGAAGAGGATCTGAAGGTTGCGCTGCCCGAAGGCGAGCTCGAGGCTCTGGCCCTCGCCGGTGAGGTCCGGCACCTGGCGGTTGGCCATCACGAAGCGCGCCCGGCCGCCGGCCTCCGTCGCGTAGTTCGCGACCCCGTCGCGCTCGCGCGGCACGCCGACGTAGACCTCGAGCACGTCCTGCGTGTGCGGGAAGTGACCCTCGACCGGCCGCGACGCGGGCAGCTCGGGGTCGCCCGAGTCCGCGTTGATCACGAGGCCGTCGGGGAGCACGCCGGTCAGGCGGTGCACCCGGACCTGCCCGCTCTCGAGCGCGCGCCGATCGAGCTCCGCGTGCACGACGCCCCAGTTGAGCGGCTCGAGCGCGTCGAGGCGCGAGGACACCAGGTTCTCGTGATAGAGGTCCTGCTGCTGGAGGTGCTGGGGGCTCATCAAGAGCCCCTCCGACCAGACCACTCTCAGCGGTGTCTTCATGTCCTGCCTCGTCGTTCTCGGGTCACGGGGTCGGCGCGGACGGGGCGCTGGGAGCCGAGGGCGCGCTCGGCGCGTCGGGGGCCGACGGAGCCTCGGGCGCCTCCGGCTGGGCGTCCTCCGCCGTGGCCGCCGCCTCGCGCTCCGCGATGCAGATCAGGTCGTCATCCGCGCACGGGGGCGGAGGATACTCGAGGCGCACGGCGCCCTCGATCTGATAATCGTCGAGCTCGAACCGCAGGAAGACGGTGGGCGGCTCCGGCGGGGCCGACTCCGGATCCTCCTGCAGCGCCGCGCACTGTGCCTCCTGAGCGGGAGGCGGCAGCTCGAGGATCGTCCGCCACGAGACGCCCGTCGGGCGGCGCACGATCGCGACGCCGACGATGAAGTTCGCGTCCGGATCGCGCTCGAACTCCCGCGTGATGCGCGAGTCGGGGTAGACCGTGACCTCGTCCTTGCCGAGCATGGCCTCGCCGAGGGTCTCCTCGTCGTTCTGCCAGATCTCCTCGAAGGTCGCGGTCTCCATCACGTTGATGTTCGACAGCTGGTAGATGCGGACGACGGTCGGCAGGGGCCGGCTGTCCTCGTCCGGGTTCATTCGGTCGGTGGACTCGATGCGCAGCTGCGCGTCTTCCTGCACGTCGCAGGAGGGGCGCGCGTTGTTGCCGCCGCAGCCGGCGCCCAGGAGGGCGCCGATCAGGCCGATCAGGCAGGGCTTGGTGACCGTCATCCGGGCTGGCCTCTTTCGAACGTGGACATCCGTGGTGTCTCGGAAACCTCGAGGAACCCGCCGCGCGATCGCAGGGAAAGGCGATGGATCCGGGCCGAAGCGTGCCTGACCCCAGCGGCGAAGGGCAACAAACCGAGATGCGGCGGTTTACAAGACCCGCCCGGTGGTTATCCATATCGGGTCGCCGCGGTGACCCGCGGGACGCCAGAAGAGAACGAACAAGGAGAACCAACCATGGCCGAGATGATTTTTGCGACCCTCACGATGAACGGCACCGAGATCAAGGAGTCCCCCGATGTAACCACCGTCCACTCGATGGCGGGTGATGAAGTAGGCGAGTGCATCGAGGTCCTCGAGCTGTCGTACGGCACGGTCGTCCCGATGGAGAGCGCGACGGGGGCCCACGCCCGCGGCGCTCGCCAGCAGGAGCCGATCTCGGGCACCGCCCGCCTCGGCAAGACGGGCCCGATGCTCCAGCAGGCGCTGACGGAGAACCAGGAGATCGCGGGTACGTTCAAGATGTACCGCCAGAACGCGACCACCGGTGAGACCGAGCTCATGTACACCGTCGAGGTCGCGGGCGCGCGCTTCGCCCAGGTGATCACCGAGAGCCCGAACTGCCTCAACCCCGACACCGCCTCGCTCCCCGCGCTCATCCACTTCAAGCTCGTGGCGCACACCACGACCTACACCAGCTCGGACGGCACGGAGTACGTGGACAACTGGTCCGAGCGTCGCTGAGCCGAGCCCTGGTCATGACGCGTCGCGACGCGGCGCGTCATGAGACCGGGCCCACCCGAAAGAGGGTCGCCGACCAACGTCGGCGGCCCTTTTTCATGTCCGGTTGGATAGAGTCGGTTGGATAGAGTCGGTTGGGTAGAGTCGGCTGGGCAGAGCCGGCTGGGTAGAGCCGGCCCTCAGGGTAAGGAGCGCATGTCGTCGAACCGGGGACTCCTCTCCCGCCTCTCGAGCGGGAGGCGGCAGAACGACACCGTGAGCTCGGTGGTCGACCACCTGCGCGACATGCTGAACACCCCGATGGGCGAGTCGGTGACCGTCCCTGACTACGGACTCATCAACTTCTCGGACGTCTGCCACAACATGCCCGAGGCCATCGGGGCGATTCAGCAGTCGATCCGCGCCACGATCCTGAAGTACGAGCCGCGGCTCAAGAACGTCAGCGTGCGGTTCGTGCCCAGCGAGGATCCGCTGGCGGTGCGCTTCGAGGTGGTCGCGCGCCTCAGCGACTCCCGCCGCAGCGTGGTCCGGCTCCGCACGTCCATGAGCTCGGGCGGTCACATGACCGTCGAATGAGGCGCCCGAAGTAGGGTAGAGTCGGTCGCCCCGAGGCGACCGCTTGTTCAGCAAGTACTACCAGAGCGAGCTGAGCTACCTGCGCGAGCTCGGCCGCGAGTTCGCCGAAGCGAATCCCTCGCTCGCCGGGCTCTTCGCGGAGCAGGGCGGCGATCCCGACGTGGATCGCCTGCTCGAGGGCTTCGCGTTCCTCACCGCGCGCATCCGCGAGCGGATCGACGACGCGGTCCCCGAGGTCATCGACGCGCTCGCGGAGATGATCGTCCCGCAGTACACGCGGACGCTGCCCGCGGTCTCCGTCGTCGAGTTCCTGCCGCAGCAGACCGCGCTGCGGGGGCGCCACAAGCTCCCCGCCGGGACCGAGGTCGGCTCGCGCCCGGTCGAGGGGACCTCGTGTCTCTTCCGCACGACGGTGGACCTCGAGCTGCTCCCGCTCACCCTCCAGGAGTTCACCTTCGACCACTCGGTGGAGGCGCACCCCGAGATCCGCCTCGGCTTCCGGACGACCCAGGCGGCCGACGCGCTGCTGCGCGAGACCCGGAACCTGCGCCTGTTCCTCAACGGCCCCCTCGGCCTGACGACCACGACCTACCTCTGGCTGATGCGGCACCTCTCGAGCGCCACCTTCAAGGCGAGCGACGGGTTCACGATGTCGCTGGGCACCGACCCGGTGCACCCGGTGGGGGTCTCTTCCGAGCAGCCGATGCTCCCCTGGCCGCCGCTCGCCCCCGACGGGCTGCGGGTGATGCAGGAGTACTTCACGCTCACCCAGAAGCTGCTGTTCTTCGACATCCGCGGCCTCGACCGCGTCCCGGCCGAGCACGCGACCGAGCAGTTCGTCATCACGTTCCGCTTCGATCGCCCGCCCAAGCTCCCGGAGCGGCTCGACAAGGACAACTTCCGCCTCCACTGCGCGCCGGTCGTGAACCTCTTCGACGTGGGCGCCGATCCGATCGCGCGCGACCACCGCCAGCACGAGCACCTGCTGCGCGCGAGCGGGATCAACCCGCTCCACATGGAGGTCTACGACATCAAGAGCGTGACCGGCCTGCTCGCCAACCGGCGCGGGCGCCGCGAGTACACGCCCTTCTACAGCTACGAGCACGTGCAGCGGCCGCGCTCGGACCAGGCGTTCTTCCTGACCCGCCGCGCGCGTAGCCCGATCGACGACGGGCTCGACACCTACCTCACGGTGCTCACGCCCGCGGACGTCGAGCCGGACTTCGAGGAGGAGACGCTGTCGATGGAGCTCGTCTGCTCCAACCGGACCCTCCCCGCCGAGCTGCGCGCGGGCGACATCTCCGTCCCGACGCCGCGCTCGCCGACGATCGCGCGCTTCCGCAACCTCACCCAGGTCACCCGGCCGGTGCGCCCGCCGATCGGCTCGGAGCTGCACTGGCGCCTCGTCGCCCACCTCGCGCTCAACGTGCGCACCCTCGGGAACACCGAGTCGCTGCGCTCGCTGCTCGGCCTCTACAACTTCCACGAGGAGGCCGACCAGCAGCTCGGCCGCCAGAACCGCCTCCGCGTCGAGTCCATCCGCGACGTGGCGGTGCGTCCGGCGCGGCGGCTGATCGATCGCATCCCGGTCCGCGGCCAGCACACCACGGTGGAGGTCGACCAGGCGGCGTTCGCCTCCGAGGGCGACGTGTTCACCTTCGGCAGCGCGCTGGACTGGCTGTTCGCGACCGAGACCCCGCTCAACTCCTTCCACCAGCTCACGGTGCTGCTCCACCCCTCCGGGGCGCGGATGGAGTGGAACCCGCGCACCGGCACCCAGCCGATCTTCTGAGGCCGCACGTGTCGGACGGCCCGAGCTGGAGCGACGAGACGGACCTCGGCCGGACCGAGGAGGCGGCCGAGGAGACGCCGGCGTCACCGCTCGCGGAGCTCGAGGCGCTCGCCGCGCCGGTCCTGCGCGCGGCGCCGCAGTCGACCTTCTTCCACATCGTCGCGCTGCTGGAACGGCTCAGCGCACGCGCGGTGCGGGTCGGGGGCGACGGTCCGCCGTCCTCGGAGATGATCCGCTTCCGGCACGACTACGAGCTGGGCTTCAGCGCGGGCGACATCTCGGCCGCCGCGGTGGCCGCGTTCCCCCGCAACGCCGAGGGCTTCCTCGAGGAAGACAAGCCCTACTTCAACGTCAAGACGACGTTCCTCGGGCTGACCGGCATCGTGTCTCCGCTGCCGCTCTACATGGCCGAGGAGATCCTCCACGAGGAGGAGGCCAACCCGGTCCGGCGCGACTTCCTCGACGTCTTCCACCACCGGGTCATCTCGCTGCTCTACCGCTCGGTCCTCAAGTACATGCCCGCGCGGGAGCACGTCTCGCACCGCCGCGACCCGTGGATGACGCGCGCGCTCTTCCTCACCGGCCTCGACCCGGAGATCCAGGCCCGCGAGCTCAACGTCCACCCGTCCACGCTCGTCCGGCTGGCGCCGCTCCTGGCGGGCCGCGGCCGAAGCCCGCGGATGCTCGCGCTCGCGCTCCGGGAGGCGCTGCGCGACGGCCTCGCGCCGGACGGAACAGTCCACATCCGCGAGTTCGCCGGCGGCTGGATCGAGGTCGACGAGGATCAGCGCATGAGCCTCGGCGAGTCGAACAACGTCCTCGGCGTCGAGGCGATCCTCGGCAAGCGCGCCTACGATCAGTCGGGCCGCTTCTGCGTGGAGATCGGGCCGCTCCACCGGCACAACTACCACCGCTTCCTGCGCGACGGAGATCTGCTGCCGGTGGTGCGCGACGTGGTCGAGCTGTGCGTCCGCGAGGCGCTCGACTTCGACGCCGAGCTGCACCTCGCGCCGGACGCGGTGCCGAGCTTCCTCCTCTCCGCCGGCGGCGGCGGCTCGGCCCTGGGCCGCGACACGCGCCTGCGCGGGACCGAGGCGGCGCCCGAGGTGATGCGCATCCCGGACGTGGGCAGCATCGACTTCTCGCGGCCGCCCGAGGCAGCGGCCGCCAAGACCCCCGCCTGAGGGGTTCCCGATCGCGGGTCGGCCCCGTATGCTCGCCCTCCGCTCCCCCGCCGGAGCGTCGAGGAGGACTGCCCGTGTCGATCCAGCCGAAGACCTACGTCAACCGGATGACGCCCACTGCGCGGCAGATGCTCGAGGCCGCGATCGGGCGCGCCGCGAGCTCGCAGCACTCGGAGGTGAGCGTCGAGCACCTGCTCGCGCAGATGGTGGCCCCCGACGACGGAGACGTCGCCGCGATCTACCAGCACCTCGGCATGAACCGCGCGGGCCTCCAGAACCGTGTCGAGAAGCTCATCAACCACATGAAGACCAGCACCGCGGGGCGGCCGGTCTTCTCCGCGAACCTGTGGCGCTGGGCCCAGGACGCGTGGGTACACGGCTCGCTGATCTTCGGGAGCACGCTGATCCGCACGGGGCACCTCTTCTACGTGCTGGTGGCCAACCCGGGCCGCTACATCGGCGAGACCCTCCCCGAGCTCGAGGACTTCGACGTCACCGAGCTCGAGAAGGAGCTGCCCGACGCGCTCAGCGTGACGCGCGAGGAGTTCGAGTCCGCGCCCGCGCCGACCCAGAGCGGGGGCAAGGCGTCGCCCGGCGGGGGGCCTGCGCCGCGCGGCGGCGACACCGCGCTCGGCCGCTTCTGCGTGAACCTCACCGAGGAGGTCCGCGCCGGCCGGCTCGACCCGATCTTCGGGCGGCACCACGAGATCCGGCAGTGCATCGACATCCTCAGCCGGCGCCGCAAGAACAACCCGATCATCGTCGGCGAGCCCGGCGTCGGGAAGACCGCGCTCGTCGAGGGCCTGGCGCACGCGATCGTGAGCGGCGACGTCCCCAAGCACCTCGCACGCTGCGACGTGATGGCGCTCGATCTCGGCGCGCTCCAGGCGGGCGCGGCGGTCAAGGGCGAGTTCGAGAACCGCCTCAAGGCGGTGATCAACGAGGTCAAGAGCTCGGACAAGCCGATCATCCTCTTCATCGACGAGGCGCACACCCTCATCGGGGCCGGCGGCCAGAAGGGCGGCGGCGACGCGGCGAACCTCCTCAAGCCCGCGCTCGCCCGCGGCGAGCTGCGGACCGTCGCGGCCACGACCTGGGCCGAGTACAAGCAGTACTTCGAGAAGGACGCGGCCCTCGAGCGGCGGTTCCAGCCGGTCAAGGTCGACGAGCCTAGCGAGGACAACGCGATCGTCATGCTCCGCGGCCTGCGCGAGCTCTACGAGAAGGCCCACAAGGTCCGGATCAAGGACGAGGCGATCGTCGCCGCGGTGCAGCTCTCGAACCGCTACATCGCCGGCCGGCTCCTGCCCGACAAGGCGGTTGACCTCATCGATACGACGGCGGCGCGCGTGCGCGTGGGGCGCGGCACGAAGCCGGAGGAGCTCGCGAACATCGAGGCGAACATCGCCGCCCTCGAGCGCGCGACCGCGGCGATCGGCCGCGACGTGGACGCCGGCGAGGAGAAGCGGCGCGAGGAGCTCGAGGCGCGGCTCGCCGAGCTCGAGGCGGCCAAGGCGGCGCGCGAGGAGGTCCACGCGCGGTGGAAGGCCGAGCTCGACTACGTCGAGGCCGTCCTCAAGGCGCGCGGCGAGGAGCTGCAGGCCTCCGAGGAGGAGGAGCCGAAGGCGGAGGGCGACGGCGAGACCCCGGCGCAGGAGGAGGACCCCGACAAGGTCAGCGACAGCGCCAAGGCGGAGCCGCCTCGGGTGGGCGACGAGCCCGCGGCTGACGCGGCCGAGCTGCCGGCCGACCCGGTCCCCGAGGGCGACGAGCGCCTGGTTCACATCGACGTCGACGAGGACGCGGTGGCGGCCACGGTGTCGTCCTGGACCGGCGTGCCGCTCGGGAAGATGAAGCGCAACGCGGTTGGCAACGTGCTCGCGCTCGAGGACAAGCTGCGCGAGCGCGTGAAGGGCCAGGAGCCAGCGGTCGGCGCGGTGAGCGAGGCCTGCCGGATGGCCTTCGCGGGCGTGCGCAACCCCGACGCGCCGGTGGGGGTGTTCCTCTTCGTCGGCCCCTCGGGCGTCGGCAAGACGGAGACCGCGCTGGCGCTCGCGGACGAGCTCTACGGCGGCGAGCGCTTCGTCACCCAGATCAACATGAGCGAGTACCAGGACAAGTCCTCGGTCTCGGGCCTGATCGGCTCGCGCGCCGGCTACGTCGGCTACGGTGAGGGCGGCATCCTCACCAACGCGGTGCGCCAGCGCCCCTACTCGGTCGTGCTCCTCGACGAGGCCGAGAAGGCCGACCCCGAGGTCCTCAACGTCTTCTACCAGACGTTCGACAAGGGCGAGATGAACGACTCCGAGGGTCGGCTCATCAACTTCCGCAACACGATCATCATCCTCACCAGCAACCTGGCGACGGACGAGATCATGAACGCCTACGCGGGTGACGAGCCCCCCGAGACCAAGGACGTGGTCGAGCAGATCCAGCCGATCCTGAGCAAGTGGTTCAAGCCCGCGCTGCTCGCCCGGATGACGGTCGTGCCCTACCGGCCGATCGATCCCGACACGATGAAGATGATCGCGAAGCTCAAGCTGAACCGCCTGGTGAAGCGGATCCGCGCGTCGCACAACATCGAGACCACCTTCGACGAGGAGCTGATCGACGAGCTCGCGCGGCGCTGCACCAACAGCGAGGCCGGCGCCCGCAACGTCGACCACATCCTGCGCAGCAGCCTCACCCCGCTCATCGCGCGGGGGCTCCTCGAGAAGATGGCCGACGACCTCGAGCCGACGGGCATCGAGGTGAGCATCGCCCCGAGCGGCGAGTGGCGCGTCGACGTCGACGCGGTCTGAGGTCTCGCTTCACCGGCCTCCCGCCGGCCCCGGCCTGAGCCGTTGCCACGGCTCGGGCCGGCGTGAGAGGATGCGGCCGCTCGGATGCTTCCCCTCCTCGTGCGGATCAGCAACACCCAGACGGGTGAGACCGACCACGCGGCGTTCGCCAGCTCGCCGGTGCGGATCGGGCGCAACCAGCTCAACGAGCTGTCGCTGAACGAGCCCTTCGTCTCGCAGTGGCACGCGGTCGTCCGCTTCGATGAGCACAAGGTGCGCTACGTCGACCTCGGGTCGACCAACGGCACGATGATGAACGGGCGTCGGCTCGCCCGGCACATCCAGGTGGAGGTGACCCCGCAGGTCGACCTGCGGATCGGGCCGATCCAGCTCTCCTTCGCGCGGGCGCAGGTCACGCCCGACATGTACGCGGCGCCCAAGACCACGATGTTCAACCTCGAGGACCTCAGCCGCTCCAGCGACGGCGGCGGGGTACCGAGCGCGACGATCGCGTTCAACCCGAACGACCCCGCGACCCTCGAGCAGAACACGCTGTTCCTCAGCCCTGGCCAGCGCCCCGGCGCGGCCGACGGCGCGGCCACCGGCCCGGCCAGCGTGGACATGCAGCAGCTGATCGCGGTCGCCGAGCAGACCAAGCCGTTCTACGAGCAGTACCGCCAGGGCTTCCGGCAGCTCCTCGATCAGCTCCGCGGGCACCTCGAGCGGATCCCGCCCGCGCACCGCGAGAGCATCGTGCTCGTCCTCTGCCAGCAGTTCCCTCAGCTCCCGCGCGAGCCCGAGTTCCGCGACATGGTCAGCGGGCTCGGGGTGGGCCCGGCCGCGCTCGGCGAGGTCGACGCGGCGGAGTGGATCAAGCGCCTCGCGGGCGCGAGCCAGCTCCCGCCGGGGACGCAGATCAACACCGCGGTGGCGATGGAGCGGGTCGGCGCGCTCCTCGAGTCGTACAGCCAGGCCTTCGTCGAGCTGCGCAAGGGCTACGAGCAGTTCGGCGAGGAGATGGCCCTGACCCTCGTGACGGAGCGCAGCCCGCTCCACGACGCGCAGAGCGCGCAGGACGTGCTGCGCTACCTCCTCGACTGGACGAGCGACGGCAACGAGCGGGCGCGAGAGCTCAACCGGGCCTTCGCGGACCTCGCGATGCATCAGGTCGCGCTGCTCAGCGGCGTGGTCGAGGGCGTGCGCGGGGTCCTCCATGGCATCTCGCCGGTGCAGCTCTCCGGCCAGCGCAACCACCAGCTCGCGCGCGCGGGCGGCGGCGGGTTCTTCGAGAGCCTCTTCAACTCGCGCAAGGCCGCGCTGTGGCGGGCGTTCACCGACGCCCACCAGCGCCTAGTGGAGGAGGACCGCTTCAGCCGGGAGATGTTCGGCCGGGCCTTCGCGCGCGCCTACTACATGGTGAGCGGCGGGCACGTGCAGGGGGACGAGGCGACCGGCGCCCACCCCACCCAGCCGGCCAGCGCGGCGGGGGCGCCCCAGTTCACCCCGCCGCCCTCGAACCCTCCGCCCGGCCACCGCTGAGCTGCCGCCGGTCGACGCCGGCACGGCAGTTTTTGGTGATCGCCGCGGGCGGCTGGGTAGACTGCCGCCCATGTCACGCTCCGCCCAGACCCTCGCGCTCACGCTCGGGCTCATGACCGCGTTCGCGCTGTTCGTGGTCGCCGCGTGCGGTGGCTCGGACACACCCGAGGATCCGCCCCCGGTCTGCTACGCGAGCCACCCGGTGCCCGACGGCGGGTTCATCCGCAACCTGAGCTCGGAGGACTGGGCCAACCTCGCGGTGCGCGGCTACCGCGAGGGCCAGGCGAGCAACCAGAACTGCGTCGGCGATCCCGTACAGTGGCGCCCGACCGATCGCGCATGCGACGTGCACGAGCCGGACAACGAGGCCCCCCCCGACGCGACCCCGGTGACCGAGGAGTCGGTGGTGATCGGGCGCTCCGACAGCGCGATGACCCGGCCGGTGTGGGTGGTGACCCACCGCTTCGAGGACGGCGACGGCTTCGGCCCGGTGATCCTCACCGACCGCGACGCCGAGGGCGTGGCGGTGCGCGCGATCGGGAGCCTGCGCATGCCGGTCGAGCGCGCGCGGCTGCGGCTGCGCGAGACGGGCGGCCGGCGCGTGGTGGTCGCGGACGGCGAGCGCTGCCCCGAGGCGGACGAGGACGAGGACGGCGAGCCCGCGGCCGACGTGGCCGACGGCGAGCAGACCGAGGAGCGCGAGCCCACGTGCCTCCGCTACGCGCGCATCCTGCCCGTGATCGGTGACCGACTCGACAACGCCGAGGTGCGCACCGAGGGCGGGCGCTGCCTCGGTCCGGCGCAGGTCTACCTGTCGCGCGAGACGACCGTCGCGCTCGAGAACGGCTGGGAGCGTACGTTCCGCCTCGCGGCGTCGATGGAGTACCGCGGCGGCGCGGTGATCGTGCACGAGCAGGTCGTGGTCGAGGACGCGGACCCGCGCGATCCGGGGCGCCCGGCGCGGCTCTTCCGGACGAGCGACGCCGA
>JAUHXR010000055.1 GCA_030426845.1 Polyangia bacterium
ACCGGCTACGCGTGCGAGGAGGTCCCGCTCCCCGACCCGCCGACGGTGGAGCTGCCGGTGGTGGTCCGCGACTTCATCCCGAGCTGCCAGGACGGCAACGGCGCGGTCGTCACGCGCCTGCCGATGGAGGCAGCCGGCGCGACCCCGCCGTACGGGCACCCGGACTTCCAGTGCTACAACGGCGCGGAGTCGCGGATGGTCGAGACGATGCTGGTGGGCGGCGTCCCCGTCCGCGCGGCCGGCGCCACGCGCCTGAGCAGCGACGCGAGCTTCGGCCTCTGGTACCGGTCCGACCCCGACTACAACCGGACGGCCGTGCAGGCGATGACGCTCAACGAGATTGGCGGCGGCGCCTACCGGTTCGACTCGTCGAGCTTCTACCCGCTCTCGACGCCGCTCGATGGCTCCGCCGCCGCCGGCTTCCCGACGGAGGGGCTCGAGTCGCTGCTGCCCGACGGGAGCGGCGCGGGCAACCAGAACTTCTTCTTCACGTCCGAGGTCCGCTTCTGGTTCGCGTACGAGGGCGGCGAGACGCTGGCCTTCTCGGGCGACGACGACGTGTGGGTGTTCATCAACGGCCGCCTCGCGGTCGACATCGGCGGCGTGCACGGGCGCGCGGACGGCTCCATCACGCTGAGCGACTGCGCGAGCGCCGACCCGGCGATGAACGCCGGAGGCTGCCTCGCCCCGCTGGACCTCCGGGTCGGCGGCATCTACGAGGCGGTCGTCTTCCAGGCCGAGCGACACACCACGCGCTCGCAGTACCGGCTCACCCTGACGAACTTCGACCGCGCGCCGTCGACCTGCCGCTCCACCTGCGGCGACGGGGTGGTCGCGTCGGACGAGGCCTGCGACGACGGCCCGGCCAACGGCGCGACCTACGACGGCTGCTCCGCGACGTGCACTCTGACCCCCTACTGCGGCGACGGCGTCGTGCAGGCGGACTTCGGCGAGATCTGCGACGACGGCCTCAACCTCGGCGGCGGCCCGAGCGCCTGCGCCCCCGGCTGCACGATGCTCGGCGCGCGCTGCGGCGACGGCGTGGTGCAGACGGACGCGGGCGAGACCTGCGACGACGGCAACACGGTCGACGGCGACGGGTGCAGCTCGTCGTGCCAGTTCGAGATCATCTGAACGCGGGAGAAACGCCGGCCCGCGGTGTGATCGAGGGTGCGGTGGGATCTCGAGCGCGGCTATCCGTCGCGGCCGGCCGACGGCTCGGCCTCGATCGCGGCGATCAGGCGCTCCATCAGCTCGACCGTGCGCCGTAGGTCGTCCGCGCCGAGCTCCGCCTCGAGCTCCTGCGCCCAGGCCACCGTCCCGTCGCGAAGCTTGGCGATCGCCGCGAAGCCCGCCTCGGTCGGCGCGAGGAGCTTGGCCCGCGCGTGAGCGGGGTTGGGTCGGAACTCGCACAGGCCGTTGTCGACGAGAAGGTTCGCGACCCGCTGGACGGCCTGGCGGGTGAGGCCCATGGCGCGCCCGATGTCGGACACCGTGCGGGGCCCGCCCAAGACGGCGCCGAGCACCTGCCACCAGGCGGCGGTCAGGCCGGCGGGCTTGGCGAGCTGCTCGGCCTTGGCGAGGAACAGCCCGTTGAGGCGGAAGGTGCGCAGCACCAGCTCGGTGAGGAGCTCGCGACGCGGCGGCGCATCGTCGGCCATCGTGCGCGTCCTGCGGCTCACGCCTGCGCGAGCACGCCGTAGGCCGACGGATCATCCTGGCCGAAGAGGCGGTACCAGGCGTCGAGGACCTCAGGCGTGAACACGTCGAGCCGAGCGAGGGCCGCCCGCGCGAACTCGACGGGGTGGGTGGGCCCGGCCGTGATCAGGCCGCGGTCGTCGACGACGGGCTCGAGACGGTACCGCGCGGAGCCGGCGTAGGCGCCGCCGGTGTACTGCAGGTACTCGGGCGCAGAGCTCGTGTGGTCGCGCTCGTCGAGCAGCCCGGCCCGCGCGAGCCCGGCGGTGGCGCCGCAGATGGCGGCCACGGGCACGCCCGTGTGGAGGAAGCGCCGCGCGCACTCGATCGCGGCGCCGTTCGCGGTCGGGTCGGCGTCCCAGACGTCGCCGCCCGGGAGGATGAGCATGGCGCTCGCGCTCGGATCGAGCTGGTCGAAGGTGAGGTCGGGGACGACGGTGAGGCCGCCCATGGTCCGGACCGGCGCGCGGGTCTCGGCGACGGTCCGGGTCTCGAACTGACCGGGCGCGCGCTGCCACCGTGGGCTCGCGATGCGCGCCATGAGGTGGCCGATCTCCCAGTCTGCGAGTGAATCGAAGACGGCGAGGTGCACGGTCCGAGGGGCGGAAGCGGCGGAGGCAGCCTGAGTTTTCGTCATGACAGTGTCTTGTCGTATTGACAGTATATTGTCAAATGGCCCGGTGGAGATTCTGCTCGGGCCCGGGTTCGGCTCGCTCGCGGGCCGGGGCCGTGCCGGGGCTCTGAGCGAGAGCCGGGGCTCGGTCGCTCGCCGCGCGGAAGATCGCGCGCGGCATCAAGCGGGTGAGGCCGGGCTGCGGGTCGGTTGTCGCCAGCCACCGCTCAGAGCAGCGCATGAGCGAGCGTCGACGGGACGGGGCCCGAGTCCGCAGGGCCGCGGCCGCGAACACGACGCCGCGCGGCGCCTTCATGAACCGCGGGACGGGGGAGAAGACCATGAGCGCGGGCGGCCGACGCTCGGCGTGGGTGCGCTCGATCTCGGACCGGTTCTGCGCGAGGCTCCCCAGCCATGCAGTACGCGCCGCCGCCGGAGGTCCTGGCGCGCCTCGACGAGGCGAGCGTCGAGGAGGCGCTGCGCGCGTTCTACGTGACGCGCCGCGAGAGCTGGCTGCGGCCGGAGGAGACCAAGAAGGTCACGGAGCTCGCGGGGATCCTGCCGGTGCTCGCGCGGACGCGGCTCGATCCGCTCCTCGTCGACGCGGCCGCGGGGCGGGCGCCGGTCGGGCTGATCGCGGCGCGGCTGCTCGGCTGGTCCCGGGTGGTCGTGATCGAGCGCGACCCGGGACGCGCGGCCTCGGCGCGGCGCGCGGCGGCCCGGGCGCCGGCGCTCGGGGTGGAGGTGCGCGAGGGCGACGTGGCGGACGCCGAGGTCTGGCCGACGGGAGCCGAGGTGGTGGTGGCGCTCCACGCCTGCGGGCCGGCGTTCGACGCGGTGATCGACCAGGCGAGCCGGCGGGACGCGCCGTGGATCGTGGCCGTGCCGTGCTGCTACTCGGACGCCATCGCGTTCGCCGCGGTCGCGCGCCGCTGGGCCGACCACCTCGGCGTGGCGAGCCAGGCGGCGGTGCGGCGGCCGTTCGTGGAGTCGCTGATCGACACGGAGCGGACGCTGCGGCTCGAGGCGGCGGGCTACCGGGTGTCGGTGCAGGCGTTCGTGCCGCCGACGGTGACGCCGCACAACCGCGCGTGGAAGGCCCATCGCGTCGGGCCCGGCCGGCGCGCGGTCGAGGCGAAGGCGCGCTGGGACCGGCTGATCGCGGGGCCGCCCGGGGTCTAGCTCCCCGCGCCGCGGGCCCAAGGGAGGAGCGCGGCCTGCAAGGCGGCGTGCACATCTTCGTCGCGATCCCGCGGGAGCATGCACGCGACGAAGCCGACGCCGCTCGCGCCGCCGGCGCCCGGGGCGCCGTGGCCGCCGAGCTCGTCGAGCGCGAGGCACCCGTCGCCGGGGCCGAACGGGTAGGAGGCGGTCGCGGCGCGGAACAGCTCGCTCCAGCGCTCGGCGGTCGCGTCGGCGAGGAAGCGCTCCGCCGCGTCGCGGGTAGCGTCGAGCCGGGGGTGCGGCTCGGCGCCGCTGACCACCGGTCGCAGCGCCACCACCGCGCGGGCGATCAGGAGCCAGGTGGCGACCACCCGCGCGTCGTCGGGGGGCTCGGACCGACGCGCTGCGTGGTACGCCAGGTCGACGCGGTGGACGAGCGCGACCATCGCGTCGCGCGGCGCGAGGCCCGCGTCGAGGGCCGCGAGGACGTCGGCCGCGAGCTCGGGCGTTGGGGGCCGAAACACGGCGGAGACGGTACCCGGCGCGGCGCTCGCGGTCCACGCGTCCCAGCGTCCCCGGCGCCCGAGCTGCTCGCGGCGCGGGCGCGACGCGCGGGTCGCGGAGGCTCGGATCAGAAGCCCGGGGACGGGACCGGGGGCTCGAAGGGGAGGTCGGCGACCGCCACCGCGGCGAGGCCGACGGTGCCGCGGCCGGCGTAGAGGTAGATGCTCGGGCTCAGCGGCGCGACCAGCTGGAACACGACCTCGTAGCGCTCGCCCGCCTGCTGCGTTAGGGAAGCAGCCTTGTCGGGAGAGTCGCCGTGGAGGACGGCGAGCCACACGCGGCTGCCGCGCGGAATGGTGGCCTCGAGCTGGTCGAGGAGCGCCGGCCCGGGGTCGGCGTCGGCTTTGATCTTGCCAGTCGTCACGGTCTCGCCGTCGACGAAGGCGAGGAGCGGGCGGACGCGGAGCACGTTCGCGAGGAACGCGCGCAGCCCGCTCACGCGGCCGCCCTTCACCGCGTAGTCGAGGGACTCGAGGGTCCAGACCATGCGCGCGCGCCCGGCGTAGGCCTTGAGGAGGGCGAGGACCGAGGCGCCGTCTCTCCCCGCGGCCAGCGCCTCGCCCGCCATGAGGACGGGCAGGGCGACCCCGAGGTCGGTCAGCCCGCAGTCGACGATGTGGATGGTCGCGCCCGCCGCGACGACGTCGTCGACCAGGCGCGCCGCGGTCTGGGCCGCGTGGTAGGTGCGGATGATCTTCTGGGAGGTCGTCAGGACGAGCGGGCTCTCCCCGTCCTGGACGAGCTGCTTGAAGATGTGCGCCATCTCGGCCGCGGAGCTGCCGACGACGTGCGGGTGCTCGCGCGCCTCGGCGACCCAGCGGTCCACCTGCGAGAGCGCGATGGGCTCGCGCGTGTCGTGGTCGACGCCGTCGACGAGGATGTGCTGGGGGGAGAGCACGACGCGGTAGCGCGCGATCATCGCCGGCGTCAGGTTCGACCCGGGGTTGGTGACGAGCCGCCACTTCACGGGATCCGAGGGTCCCTTTCGAGACGGGGCTCGTCAACCTCCGTCGCGGGGGTCCAGACGGGGTCCTCGGACGAGGACGGCGGCGGCGCGGCGGGGACCGCAAGCCCGGCCCCGCGTGCGCCGTACGAGCTACCCGCCGTACGAGGCCGGCGTGGTGCCACCCTCGAACGCGATCTGGGCGAGCGCGTCGATCACCGCCTCGGCCGTCTCGGTGGCCCTCAGCTCGGCGACCACGACGCGGGTGCCGCGGCTCTCGAAGCGGCAGTCGGTGTAGCCGGCGACGTCGCGCGTGAGCGGGCCGAGGAAGGCGTCAGGGCCGCCCCGGACGGTGAACGCGACGCGGACGCTGCGCTCCCCGAAGGAGAAGCCGTGGATCGAGACGCCGCGATCCTGGACCTGGAGCCCTATCGCGTAGAGCACGGCGTTCTGCATGTCTCCGTCCATCGCGAAGCCCTCGGGGGCCTCGGTGATCTCCAGGAGGGCGGCCCAGGTGCTCAGGGACCTGCGTCCTCGCGGGGGCTTGCGTCGGCGCGCGCTGGGGGGACGGCGTCGGCGGATCGGTCGCTTGCTCATGTTCACCTCCGAGCCCTCGCATCGGCGACCGAACGCGACGGTTGCGTCGGAGGCGCGCCGTGGAGCGCCGTGCGCCAGGCGCACTCCGACCGGTAACGCGTCGGCGCGCCCGACGTAGGCCGAGGTAGGCTCGGCCTGGCGTCGACGTCCCGGCCTCATCCTCACGGAGCACGCAGCGATGGAAGTCCCCCTCGGTCTGTTCTCGGACGCGCCCCCGCGCCGCACCATCGGCTACGGCGACGCGCAGCGCGGCGGCGCGTCGAACGTCGTGGTGGTCGAGGGCGCGGACCCCGGGCGCACGCTCCCCGCCGAAGCGGCCGCGACAGTCCCCGCCTCGACCGCGCCCTCGAGCGAGAGCTCGAGCGCGTCACCGAGCCAGAGCGCCAGCGCTCGGCGGCGGGCGGTTTGGGCGGGCGCAGCCGGGGCGCCGCGGGAGCGCTACGTCGAGGGCTCGCTCCTGGGCGAAGGCGCGACGGCGGAGGTGCGCGTGGCGGAGGACGTCGACATCGGGCGGCGCGTCGCGATCAAGCGGCTGCACCGCGGCGGGATGCGCGACGAGATGCTCCTCCGCGAGGTGCGGATCGTGGGCGGGCTCGAGCACCCGAACATCGTGCCGATCCATGACGTCGACGTGGACGACGAGGGGCACCCGTACCTCGTGATGAAGCACGTCGAGGGCGTGACGCTGGAGTCGATCATCGACGACCTGCGGCGGCGCGATCCCGCGGCCATCCAGCGCTGGTCGATCGAGGCCCGGATCGAGCTGTTCCTCGGGCTCCTCCACGCGATCGACTACGCGCACGCGCACGGGGTGCTCCACCGCGACATCAAGCCCGAGAACGTGATGGTCGGGCCCTACGGCGAGGTGCTCCTCATGGACTGGGGTATCGCGCTCCGTCAGGCGGAGGTCGACCCGGCGGGCGGCCGCCTGGTCGGCACCCCGCTGTTCATGTCGCCCGAGCAGGCCCGGATGGAGCCGCTCGACACGCGCAGCGACCTCTACTCCGCCGCGGTGCTCTTCCACGAGCTGATCACGCTGCGCCACTACCTCGAGGGGTCCGACGACATCCCCACGATCCTCCAGAAGGTCGGCCACGAGGGCTGGCGCCGCTCGCTGCTCGACTGGCACCGCCCAGGGCCGCAGCCGATGGCGCCGCTCGAGCTGTACCACTTCCTCCGCAAGGCGATGGCGTTCGACCGCGAGCGGCGCTTCGCGAGCGCGGGCGAGATGATCGTCGAGCTGTCGCGGATCCTCGAGGGGAGGGTGCGCATCCAGTGCCACGTCACGCTCGTGAAGAGCACCGTGCGGCGCGCGGGTCGCTTCGTCGACCGGCGGCCGTGGCTCGCGTTCTTCCTGTTTCTGTTCCTGGTCGCGGCCTCGCTGACGGGGCTCGCGAACCTCGCGTGGACGGCGTTCGCGTGAGCTCGATCGCCTTCGGCGGCATCCTCTGAGGGCGATGATCCGCCGCTCCCCTGCCACCGCGCTCGCCGCGCTGCTGCTCCTGGCCGCAGGCGGCGCGGCGGCCCAGCGCTCCGCCGCGCCGTTCACGGCGGCCGAGCGCCGGGCGATCCAAGCCCACCGCTTCGTGTCGCGGCCGGTCACCCGGGAGCGGGACGGCTTCCACTACCTCGGCGGCACGAGCTGGCAGCTGGTCGACGCGAGCCCGGACGAGGTCTGGCGGGTCGTCGGCGATCCGACCACCTACCCGCGGCTCATCCCGTCCCTCACCGACGTGCGGGTCGTGCGCGAGGAGGAGGGGCGGCGGCTGGTCCGCATGGCGCACCGACACTCGTTCGCGTCGGCCAGCTACTTCGCCGTCGTGGAGCTCGACCCGGCCCGGCACCGGATGAGCTTTCGCCTCGACCGATCGCGCCCGCACGACATCGCGGCGGGCCACGGCTTCATCAACCTGCACCCGTACCGCGGCCAGACCCTCGTCGAGTGGGGGGTGCTCGCGGACATGGGCGGCGGGGTCGCGCAGCAGGTCTTCGGCCCGTTCCTGCACGACTGGCTGCTGAAGATCCCGCGCTGCGTGCGCGCCGAGGTGGAGCCCGGCGCCGAGGGCTGCTGACGGCCCGTGTTCAGAGGCCGAGGCGGTGGGCGATCTCGTCGGCGGGCATGGCGCCGCTGACCCGGGCGCGCTCGGTCCCGCCGCCGAACAGGATCATCGTGGGGATGCCGCGGATGCCGTACCGGCCGGCGACCTGGGGGAGGGCGTCGGTGTCGAGCTTGGCCACGACGACCTCGCCGGCGCGCTCGCGCGCGAGGCGCTCGAGCTCCGGGGCCACCGCCCGGCACGGGCCGCACCAGACGGCCCAGAAGTCGACGAGGACGGGGAGCGGCGAGTCCTTCAGGAGAGCGTCGAAGTCGGCGGCCGAGCCGACCGCGATCGGCGCGTCCAGGGGAACGAGCGGGCCCTTGCACTTGGCGCAGCGGGCGGTGGCGCCGAGGCGCGCCTCGGGGACGCGGTTCTTGGCCTTGCAGCTCGGGCAGCGGTGGATCATGCGCCGGAGAGTACACACGCGGCGCGCGTTCGCTAGGAGCGGCCGCGTCGCGTAGGTGTCACGCCGATTGCCGTTTCGCCGCAGGCGTCGCCGGGCGGCCGCGCCATGCTCGCGGCGAGGAGACGAGCGATGACGACGGTACACATCCGAGTGAGCCAGAGCTCCGCCGAGCGGCGGGCCCGCGCCGAGCATCGGCGCCTTTGCGCGGAGATCTCTGCGCTGGAGAAGCAGGCCGACCCCCAGACCGAGCTGCTGCGGGCGCTGCGCGTGTGCCGGGTCTTCATCGAGACCGAGATGCGGCGGCGCGGCTGGCCGGACGGGCGCGTCGCGCACACGGCGAGCTGAGAGGGGGCGAGGGCGGCCTCCGGGCAGGTCGCGCTCGTCGAGCCGCTCGAGGAGGTCGTACGGGTCACGCGGTCAGGAGGCGCATAGGCGCGGGCCAGCGCCCGTGCTCGGAGAGCGGCACGAAGCGCAGGGTGCTGAACTCGTAGTGGAAGGCGCGCCGCGCGCGCTCCTTCATCGCGTCGCGGTGCTGGGCGCCGTCGACGTCCGGGGCCCGGCCGCGGACCATGCCGATCATGTCGCGCTCCGTCTTCCACATGCTGAAGGTCGAGAAGGTGTTGAGCGGCCGGTAGGCGACGGTCGCGCGGGTGACGCCGGGATGATCGCGGACCTGGCGCTCGACGGGTCGGCCCCAGCGCTCGAAGCGGAGCGTCTCGGTCAGCCGGAGGCGCGCGAAGGTGACCCCGACGACGGGGCTATCGGGGTCGGCGACGTCGGGGTACAGCGGGGCGTCGTCGAGGCCGCGGTAGGTGCCCCAGCGGCGGTAGAAGCGCAGCCGTACGTGCCAGCCGGGCTCCGCGAAGACGGGGTAGGGCGGGGCGTCGAGGAAGCGCTCGAGGTGGTCCTCGTGCTCCCAGCGCGCGAAGAGCACGAGCGTGGTCCAGTGGTAGCGACCGGGCAGCCACACCGACGCGCCCATGCTCATCGGGAGCAGGCACTCGGCGTGGCGCAGGCCCGGGACGCGCCTCAGCGCGGCGCTGCTCACGAGGCGCGCGGCGACGCGGTGCAGCGGGGCCTGGATCAGGTGATAGCTGAACAGCTCCATCGCGGACTCGGGGCTCTCGAGTATCCCACGCCGCGCGTCGAACGCGCGCAACCGCCCGCGCCGTGGGTCGATGAGCGGGCCATGCGCAGGTCGAGGACGACTCGGCGATGCCAGCGGAGGGGGTGAGGCGTGGGACGGATGCTGGGGCAGCTCGTCTGTCAGGGGTGCGGCGATCGGTTCTGGCCGGACGACCACGGCGCGCCCGTGCTCGCGTGTCCGCGGTGCGGCGCAGGGCACGCGAACCCCGACGCCGTCCCGCTGCCCGTCTGGAAGCTGCCCCTCACCGCGCCGGCGACGCACGCGGTCCGGGGCTGGGCCGCGCGTCATTGGCTCGACGAGCTCCCGCGCGTCGGCCTCAGCGGCCCGCTCGCGGCGCAGACGAGCGCGAGCGGGGCTCACGACGGATTCCGCTACCTCGCGTGCTCCGGCCACCTGCTGACCTATACGTCGGGGAGGCGCCTCGGGCAGGACGGGACATGGACGTACGTCTTCGTGGCCGCGCAGCCGCCCGCGGTCGGCGGCGAGGGGTCGATCGGCCGGTGGCGCCCGGCCCGCGGCGGGGTGTGGACGTACACCGCGCGGCGGGTCGGCGCGCCGGAGCTGGAGCGCGACCTCCTGCCGGAGATCACGGGGGCGCTCCGCGCGGCCGGGCATGCGCCGCTCCACCCTTGGGTCGAGGCCGAGGCGCCGACCCCGCTGCCGAGGGAGGACGTCGCGCTCGTCCTCCGCGGAGGCCCCGCGCCGGGTCACGCGCTCGAGAGCCTCGACCTCACCTGCGACGGCTGCGGCGCGGCCGTCCAGGTGACCGGGCTCGTCGGGCGTCGCTGCGTCTACTGCGGCGCCCCGCAGGCGCTCGACCCGGCGGTGGAGGCGGCGCTCCGTGGCTACCGGCTCCGGGTCCACGCGGCGCAGCTCGGGGGCGCGCCGTCCCTCATGAACGCTGCCTGGCGAGGTCGCGCGTCGGGCGAGGGGATGAGCCTGGCCTGCGTGGTGTGCGGGGCGCCCAACGCGCACGCGCCGGGGGCGACCGACGAGCGGTGTGGCGCCTGCGGCGCGGCGCTCCTGCCCTCGAGCGCCGCGCGGGCGCGGACGCTCGAGGCCCAGGACGGTCCGCGTCGCGCGGCCCTCGCTGTCGCGGCCTACCGTGAGGCCGCGCAAGCGTACTTGCTGGAGGGGGCAGGCGGAGGCCTGCTGGTCTGCCTCGCCGCGTGCGGGCTCCTCGGCGGGGCCATGATGGGGGCGAGCGTCGTCTTCCGCCTCGCGCGCGGGCATCACGGGTCGCCGCCCCTCGCGATCGTGATCCTCGGGGCGCTCTGGCTGCTGGGGCTCCTCGGCGTGTTCGTCGTCTCCGTGCGCGGGCGCCGGAGAGCGTCGCGGTGGCGCTCGCGGGTCGCGCTCCTCGCGGAGCAGCTCGGCGGGGAGCTCGGCCATGGGGCGCGGACGCTCGACGCCTGGGCGAGGCGGTGGTGGGCCGATCGGCTCGCGTCGTCCTGGCTCCGCGACGCCCCGGGGCGCGGCGTCGTCTCGGCGCAGATCGCGGGCTTCCCGGTCGCGCTCTGCGTCGCACCGGAGGACCCGTGGGGGACGCGCGCCCACGTCGCGGTCCTCGTCGCGTGCGCGCTCCCGCGCGACGTCGTTTACTGGATCGACCACGGCGCGGCCGCGGCGCTGGGAGGCGAGCTGGCGGAGCTCGGCTTCGAGGTCCGCCTGCGCACGGGCGGGGTGGTGGTCGAGGCGCGCCCGCGCCTTCGAGCCGCGATCGCCGCGGACCCGCAGCGCCTGTCTCTGCTCGGGCCCGTGGCCCACGCCGCGGCCCGACTCGCGCACCTGCTCCGCGCCGAGCCGCCGCGCGAGGTCCCGCCCCCGCTCGACTCGACGACGGGACGCGTCCGCGGTACCTGAGGCGGGCGCTCCATGACCGAGCTCGCCCTGCTTCGCGCTCTGCTCCTCGGGAGCCTGATCGTCGCGTCGCTCGGGACGCACCGGCTGTTCTTCTCGGCGCGATCCTTCCTGGCGCGATCCTGCCTGGCGCGATCCGTCCCCGCACGGTCCGTCCCTGCGCGGGCGCGCGCGCACATCGCCCTCAACGTCGTGGGGCTCGCCTGCGCGGCGGCGGGTCTGTACTCGCCCGTGCCGGTCCTCGCCGTCGGCTGGCTGGTGTTCTGTGCCGGCCAGCTCGCGTGGTTCGCGTGGCGCGACCGCCGCGCGCTTCGCTCCCTCGCGGGCCTCGCGGGCGCGGTGCCGCTCCTCTTCAGCAACGTGTCCGCGGTCTGGATCGTCGGCGGCGCCAACGACCTCGGGATCCTCGGCTACGGTCCGCACTTCAGCTTCTACGCGGCCCTCCACGGGGTGGTGCTCGGCTGGATCCTGGTCGGCGCGATCGCGGGCCTCGCGCAGCGCGACGGGCCCGACCGCACTCTCTACGGAGCGGCGGTGATGGTGTGCTTCGCCTCGTTCCTGCTCATCGCGGTGGGGATCGATCAGCTCCGCGCGATCAAGCCGGTCGGGGTGATCGGGCTGTCGCTCGCCATCCCGGCCGCGCAGCTCGTCTTTCTCCGCCGCGCGTGGTCCCGCCACCGCGGCGCGTTCGCGCTCGGCGGCGTGAGCCTGCTCGGGCTCGTGTTCACGCTGACGCTCGCGTGGCGCAACGAGCTGGGGATGGCCGCGTTCCCCGCGCTGCTCGAGGTGCGCGGGATGGTCTCGGCCCACGGGGTGATCAACGCCGCGGTCGTGGCCCCGAGCTTCCTGCTCGCGGTGATCCTCGACGGCGACCCGCCCGACGCGGCGGCCTGAGCGTCAGCCGGGCGCCGCCTCGCTCACCCTCGGCGCGCGCAGGTGCTTGCGCCAGTTGTCGTAGGCGATCGTCGCGGCGAGGTAGACGAGGACGGGCTGCACGATCCACGCGCCGAGCGCGGCCATCCCCGCGAGGAGCGCCAGGCTCACGTAGGTGGCGACGCGGAGCGCGCGGTCGGGGCCGAGCGCGCGGCGGAGGATGGCCTGGAGCACCAGGCCGCCGTCGAAGGGGATCGCGGGGAGATAGTTGATCGCGGTCAGGACGAGGTTGCAGCCGCCGAAGATCGCGACCGCGTCCGCGACGTGCGGCGGCCACGCGCTCGGATCGAGCCACGCGAGGGCGGCGTAGCTCGCGCCCGCGAGGGCGGCGTTCATGGTGGGGCCGGCGCTCGTGCGGACGAGCTCCTCGACGAAGCCGGGCGGGGGGCCGGCGTAGTCGATGCGGCCGGCGCGGGTGAGGACCATCCGGTCGATGCCCTTGCCGTAGGCGAGCGCGACGGCCCAGTGGCAGCCGAGGTGCAGGCCCGTGCCGAGCATGAACGAGGCGACGACGAGCAGGCCATCGAGCCAGGTCGCGCCGGCGAAGAAGGTGCTGCCGATGATCAGGAGGGCCTCGACGTTGGTCTGAACCCGCGTCCCGAAGAGCTTCAGGAGCGTGAACGACTGGTCCCCGTACACACACCAGGGCTACTCCGGAACGCGCGGCGAAGGAAGGCGTGGGCCGACGCCGACGCCGGTTCTCCAATCGCGGGTCGTCAGGTAGGGTCCCCGCATGAGCCTGGATGACACCGCGCGCGCCGTCTTCGCCGAGAAGCGCCCCCCCCTCGGGCTGCTCCTCGCCGGGCGCGCTACCGAGATGCTCGCCGCCCCGCTGACCGACGCGCAGCGGGCGCCCCTGGAGCGTCTCACCGAGGCGCTCGAGGCGTGGTGGCCCGACAAGAAGCGCGACGCGGAAGACATCCACAAGGTCGAGGTCGCGGCCGTCCTCGAGGCGGCGCGAGAGGACGAGGCCGCCTTCGCGGCGCCGCTGCGGGGCGTCCACGTGCAGCTCAACGCGTTCCTCCAGGTGCGCCCGCGGAGCCTGCCGCCGGGCGACTACTACGACCTCGGCGCCGACGACTTCGTCGCGGTGCTTCGCGACGGCGCCAAGGCGACCCGCCTGCCGCTCGCGCAGCTCGACGCGCGCCTCAAGCTGATCGTCGAGCACAAGAAGGAGAAGTGGCCGCTCCTCGTCGCGCGCACGCGCCGCATGTCGTGGGCCCGCGGGCGCGCGTGGGGCAAGCTCGACAAGCGGGTCCTCGAGCTGGCGCGCCTCGCCGACCTCGGCGCCGAGGCGACGTGGTCCAAGGTAGGATCGCAAGACGCCCTGCGCCTCGAGCTCGACGACATCAAGCGCATCACCGTGCTCAAGCCCGAGGAGCTGGAGGCGCTCCGCGCGGTGATCCCGAGCGTCCCCGAGCCGGGCTGAGGCGCACGCGAATCGCGAGGGCGACGCCAGGGACGAGCATCGTCGCGAGGCGTGCTGCCCGCGGCCCGGCGCCGCTCACGATGTCTCTGGGTCGTCGAAGCGCACGATCGCGAGCGCCACGAGGGAGACGGAGTCGCGCGGCTCGCTCGTGGCGACGAGTGACCGGATGTCGCGGTAGGCGCGGCGCAGGATCTCACGCACCTCCGGGAGATCGCGCTCGGCGAGCGACATGACGTTGTAGCCGAAGGTCTCTCCCTCCCCGAGGCTCTGGGTCCGCGCGGCCACGACCCCGCTCCAGTGGCGCTGCAGACGGGCCTGCGTCTTGGTGTCCACGTTGAGCTCGCCGACCACTTCGAGGCGGCCGTCTCGCGCCTCAACGATGCCCGCCTCGAGCAGCCGGCCGAGCGCGCGATCGACCGGCTGGATGTCGATCCGGAGCCGCCGCGCGATCGCGCCCGCGTCGGTGGGTGAGCCCGGCGGGGCGGTCTCGAGCGCCCGAAGGATCGCCTCGCTCCAGGGCTCGTCCATCGCGAGGCTGACGGCGGCGCGGGCGGCGTACACGCGGGGCGCGAGCTCAGGCACCTGCTCGATGTCCACGAGCTCCGCCACCAGCTCGGGCGCGCGGCCCGTCATCACGTCCACCAGCTGAAGGAACTCGGGCAGCCGCGGCCGGGCCGCCCCGCTCAGCCACCGCGCGACGGAGAAGCGGGACCGCCCCATCCGCCGCGCGAGCGCCGTCACGGGCCGACCGCCGCGCAGCTGCTCGAGCCACCCGTGCAGGTCGTCGGGCGCGAAGCGGGCGGCCGTGTGGAACCGCGCGAACGCGGAGTCCACGTCGATGCGGGCGCGACCGCACGCCCGCAGCGTCTCGGCTGCGGTGGGAAACCGTCGCCCGTTCTCCCAGTCGGTGATGGGGTTCCCCCGGTAGCCGAGCCGCCTGGCGAACGCCACCTGGGAGCGCTTGCCGCGGATGGCGCGCAGACACTGGCTGGCCGCACGCTGGTAGTCGACGGACATGGGGTTGCCCAGATTAGCACGCACGTGAGCCTAGCTGAGGCCCAATATGTTCGATTGTGGGAGAGTTTGGGCTGGTCAACGGGCCTCGCGTTGCGCATCGTGAGGACGTGGCAAGTTACCGACCTCGCATCGCCCTTCTCGTCTCTGTCCTCGTCTCGTCCGGTTGCTTCGGCCAATCCGGGGGGCCGCCCTTGTGCGCGGAGCCGGAGCACTCGCTCTGCGCTCCGCTCGGTGAGCGCCTCGTCGGCACGGTCCTGGAGGCGACCTCGAGCTCGGTCGTCATCAGGGTCGAGGAGGTGCACGACGACCCCGACTACGGGTCCGACCCCCGGCTCCGCGTCGGAGACGTGGCAGGCACACGCCCCCCCGGCTCACACCGACACGACCGCTATGCGTGGCCGTCGGTCGCGGTGGGAGACCGGGCCTGGCTGATCCAATACGTGCCCCGCTACCCGGCCAACGAGAGCGAGTGCCCGGCCTGGACTGCGTGCCGCGAAGGCTGCGCCTTGACCGACAACGCCTGTCACACCGCCTGCAACCAGACGGACTTCGGCTGCGGCCCGGGCACCGACGCCGCTCGGCGCGACGGAACGACCGTCCTGCTGGGGGTCGAGCGAGGCGGGATCGTCGACCTCGGGACCGACTACCTCGGACCGCTCGATGTGCCCCTCGCGGAGGTGCCGAGCATCGACACCTATGCGGAGTGCGTCGCCGTGCTGCCCATCCCCAGCGACGCCGTGTACGTCCCGACCCCGACAGGCGAGTGTTACCAGCCCGTGTACTCGCGCGTCGACCCCTGGGATCCGTGAGCGCGGGCTGGGCGAGGCTGAGTGGCTGACTCGCTGAGCCCCTCGGTCCTCGCGCAAGCGGCGGTGCCCGGCGCGCTCGCCGTGCGGCGCTGCGTCCTCGCCGAGGGCATGTCGACGCGCCGAGGCGAGATGCCCTGCGCGTCCGACGACGGGGGCCCTGTGCGTCCCGCGACCGCACACCCCCGGCAGGTTGCCCCACCCGCGAGCGGCGGTGCGGGCACTGCGCCTCCTGGCACGCCTCGTGAACTACCGTCGGGCGCCTCCTTCGAGGCCGCGTCGCCGAACCCGGCGCACGCAACGAACCTACCGGCAGAGAAAGGCCACCGTGAACACCCGCTACGAATTCAACGAGGACAACGTCGACCAGCTCAACTCCTTCCTCCGAGGGGAGCTCTCCGCGGTCGAGACCTACCGCCAGGCGATCGACAAGGTCGAGGAGGACCCCTCGCTCCGCGGCGTGCTCGAGCGCTGCAAGGCGTCGCACCAGACGCGCGCCGACATGCTGTCGACGCAGATCACCCGCCTCGGCGGTGAGCCGACGACGGGCTCCGGGGTCTGGGGCAGCTTCGCCAAGCTCGCCGAGGGCGGCGCCAAGCTGTTCGGCAAGAAGGCCGCCGTCTCCATGCTCGAGGAGGGCGAGGACCACGGGCTCGCGGACTACCGCCGCGACCTCGATGATCTCGACACGCCCGTGAGGATGTTCGTGGAGAACGAGATCCTCCCCGCGCAGCGCAAGACCCACGCGGAGATGAGCGCACTGCAGTCCGCGATGTGATCGTCCTCCGTCGGCCGGCCTCCAGTCGGCCGCGAGCGACCCGCGCGCCCCTCGACGACCGTCGCGGGGGCGCGCGCGCTCCGTCGGGGCGCGTTGTATCCTCCTCCCGCGATGGTGGACGCGGCCCGATTTCCTCGCCTCGCGCACTACCTCGATCTGCTGCCCGAGGGCATCCGCTCCTACCCCGAGTGCGAGTCCAAGGGCGTGCTGTTCCGCTCCGCGATCGACGGGCACGATCTGAGCGACGTGATCGACCGGCTCCCGCCCGAGCTGCGCGAGCTGATCGAGGAGCCGCCGCCGGCCGGGGTGTGGGTGCCCGCGGTCCTGTGCGACGCGGCCTTCCACGCGGTGTGCGACCGGTTCTACCCGACCGACCAGGCGATCCGCGGCTGGTCGGAGGCGCGCACGCGCACGACCGCCACGAGCCGGGTCTATCAGCGGGTGATGCGCGCGGCGGGGCCCGGGGTTTTCCTGCGGCTCGCCGAGCCCGTGCACAACCGCATGTTCCAGCGCGGCACGGTGGTGCGGATCCGAGTTGAGGGGAGCCAGGCGCGCCTCACGCTGACGCACCCGCCGCATCTCCACATCACGTCCAAGCACGCCACCAACGTGCCGATGCTGCGCGCGCTCCTCGAGCACGTCGGCGGGCGCGACATCGAAGTCGAGATGCGCGAGAGCGGGCCGGACGGCGCGCTCTACCTGGCGCGTTGGCGCCCGTAGAGCTCAGACCGCGCCGGTGGCCTGGAGGTGCCGGCAGGTGAGCTCGATGCCCTCCGCGATCGACACGCGCGGCGCGTAGCCGAAGTCGCGCCGAGCGCGCTCGATGCTGAAGTAGTGGTGCGTGCACATGTAGCGGATCGCGAACCGCGTGAGGCCGTCCTCGGCGTTGATCGTCCCGCCGCGAAGGGTGTCGATGCCCTCCTTGACCGCTGCGATCGCGTAGACGATCTGGTGCGGGATCTTGCCGCGGATCGGCGGCAGGTCGAGGCGGTCGAGGACCCGGCGCACGAAGCCCCAGAAGGGCATCGGCTCGCCGTTCGTGATGAAGTAGGCGTTGCCCGCGACGGGGGACTCGAGGCTCAGCGCCTCGTCGGCGCCGAGGAGGGCGTCGACGAGGTTCTGCACGTAGGTGTAGTCGCTCAACCAGTTGCCGAGGCCCACCTGCCAGCGCAGACGGCCGGCCTTGGCGTGGGCGAGCACCGCGGGCAGGAACCGGGTGTCGTGCGGCCCGAAGATGACGTGCGGGCGCAGCGCGGTGGTGGCGACGTCGTGCTCGCCGTTGGCCGCCAGGACGAGCTTCTCGGCCTGGACCTTGGTGTGGGCGTAGGGGGCGAGGTTGGCGGTCGCGTAGGGCAGCGACTCGTCGCCGTTCTCGATGTCGTGGCCCTCGTAGACGACGCTGCCGCTCGAGACGTAGACCATCTTGCCCACGCCGTTGGCCTGGCAGGCCTCGAGGACGTGCCGCGTCCCGTCGAGGTTCACCCGCCGGACGAGCTCCTCGCGGTTCTGCTTGGTGTGGACGAGGCTCGCGTTGTGGAACACCGAGTCCGCGCCGACGAGCGCCTCGCGCACCGCCGCAGGATCGGTGATGTCGACCTTGAGGAACTCCGCGTCGAGGCCCTCGGGCTCCCTCACGTCGAGCACCCGGACCTGGTCCCCGCGCTCCAGCAGAGAGGTGACGAGGTGACGACCGACGAAGCCCCCTCCTCCCGTGACGACGCTGACCTGACCCATCCGGCTCCTCCTCCTCGCGCCGCGATCGCCCGCGGCGGGGGAGGGCTATCGCGCACGAGCGGTCTCGTCGAGCGCACGTCCCTCGGGATCGCCTCGGCCGTCTCTCCCCCGTGCGTCGCGCGGCCCGGAACGAGGGTGACCAGTCGGCTGGCCATCCCGGGCGGCTCAGGAGGTCGCTCGCCTGGTCACGCGCGAGCCGAACCGGCGCATCCGCTCCGGGTCCGGACGCGGCATGTGCGTTGCTTCGCGTCGAACCGCCATGACCTACCGCGCGTACCTCCTCCCCTGCCTCCTCCCCTGCCTCCTCTTCCTCGCAGGCCTCGGCTGCACCGCGGGGGTCAAGGACGACCTCGGCGACGCCCCGCTCGACGCCGACAGCTCCTCGGACTTCTTCACCCGCCAGCTCGCGCTCGCGGGCACGGTCGGGCTGCCCGATCGGATCGTCGGGCGCTACGCGGAGGACGGCTTCACCGGCTACACCTTCGTGGCCGGGGCGGGGGACCACGTCGTGATCGACGTCACGACCGGCGGCGGCTCCGACCCGGTCGCCTACCTCTACGGTCCGCAGCGGAGCGGGAGCTGGGCGAGCGCCCGGCCGATCGCGCGCAACGACGACTGGCGCGGCTCGCTCGACAGCCACATCGAGGGCCGCGTGCGCTTCGCCGGCACCTACCTCGTCCTGGTCCGCGAGTACTGGGGGCGCGGCGGCGACTTCACGCTGACCATGGGCTGCGGCGACGGCGCCTGCGGGGCGGAGTGCGGGCCCGGCGGGAGCTGCCCGCAGGGCGCCTACTGTCAGCACGTCATGTGCATCACCGCGCCGTGCCCGTCGTTCTGCCGGCCCCAGGAGCCGGAGCCGCTCCCCGGGGCCGAGGGCGCGCCGTGCGGCAGCCGCGGCCTCCAGGCGTGCGGGGCCGGCCTGTACTGCGACTTCCCCGACAGCGCCAATTGCGGACGCTCGGATCGTCCGGGCAGCTGCACGCCGACCCCCGAGATCTGCACCCGAGAGGTCATGCCGGTGTGCGGCTGCGACGGCGCGACCTACAGCAACGCCTGCTCGGCCGCCGCGGCCGGCGTCTCGGTGGATCACCCGGGCGCGTGCGGCGCCGAGACCTGCGACGAGGCGGAGTGCGGTCCGCCGATCCGCGCCGCGTCGATCCTCTGCGCTGACGGCGCCGTCGGCGGAAACACCGGCCGGTGCCTGCGCAACGGCGACGGGACCTGCGGCTGGGAGCTCCGCGAGTGCCCCGGTGGGGGCGGCGACTGCGGTGGCCTGCTCGGGCTCACCTGCGCGGCCGGCGAGGTCTGCGTCTACCCGATGTCGGCGATGTGCGGCGCGGCCGATCAGACCGGCCGCTGCGAGACCCAGCCCACCGCCTGCACCCGCGAGTACCGGCCGGTCTGCGGCTGCGACGGGCGCACCTACAGCAACCCCTGCAACGCGCACGCGGCCGGGACGTCGGTCGCGAGCGAGGGCGAGTGCGGCGGCGGCTGCCGGGTCGCGGGGTGCAGCGGCCAGCTGTGCGTCGGGGTCGGCGATCCCGGCTTCTCCACCTGTGAGTGGCGCGACGAGTACGCCTGCTACCGATCGGCGACCTGCGAGCCGCAGGCCGACGGCGCCTGCGGGTGGACGCGCACCCCGGCGCTCGACGCCTGCATCGCCGGCGGCGGGATGTGAGCCGGCGCCTTCCCGAGGCGACGGCGCTCCGCAGGCGTGGGTCCGCCAGCGGCCGCAGCCGGCGCCACGCTTGGGGGTAGCCGGGCCGCCCGGTACCCTCTCGGGCCGATGAGCGCCAAGCCGCGGATCCTGGAGTGCGCGCGCGACCTCTACGTCAGCGAGGGGCTCCGGGGGCTCTCGCTGCGCCAGGTTGCGCGGCGCGCCGGCGTGAGCGCTCCGGCCATCTACAAGCACTTCGCGAGCAAGGAGGCGCTCTTGCTCGAGGTCGCGCGCGAGGGTCACGCGGTGTTCGCCGGCTACCTCGCGCGGGGGCTCAAGGGGAGGACGCCGGCGGAGCGGCTGATCCGCACCGGTGAGGGCTACCTCGACTTCGCGCTCGAGCACCGCGCCTTCTATCTCGTGATGTTCGTCGCCCCGCCCGAGCACCTCGGCTACGACAAGCTCGCGCGTCAGAACGACGACGAGGGGGCCGCGACGTTCCAGATGCTCGTCGACCGGGTCGCGGAGTGCATGAGCGCGGGGGTCCTCGACCGCGCCGATCCCGTCGAGGCCTCGCTCGTGATCTGGGCGCACGTGCACGGCATGGTGACGCTCTACTTCCAGATGCCCGCGCACGCGGAGCACGCGCACCTCGGCGCCCCGCAGGTCGCGGACGAGGCCAGCTTCCGGAGGCTCTACCGTCGAGGCCTCGACGTGCTGCTGAGCGGGTTCGGGCTCGAGACCCCCGGTTGACCGCGCCGGGAGGCGTGGTGATAGTGACTCGGCCGCTCGGCGGCGGGGAGGCGAAGACGATGGGTGACTACATCCTCGAGCGGCAGCTCAACAACGCGCTCAAGAACCTCGACGACGCGATCGCGCGCGGTGACCGGCTCGGCGCGACGCTCGCGAATGATCAAGTCAACCGCATCCGCGCGCGGATGCGGACGCCGGTGCGCGAGCCCAACCCGCTGGTCAGCCGGCTCCCTCGATTCGTGCAGTCCGCGATCGAGAACCGCGGCATTCGCCTGCCCGCGCTCGAGCGCGCGCTCAAGACCGACAAGGTCGTGGTGACCGGCACGCTGAAGAACGGCGCGCCCATGGCCGTGCTCAAGATCAACTTCTGACCCTCACCAGGTCGGATCGAGCAGGCCGCGCACGAGCTCCTCGGCCCACCGCGCCGGCGTGAACACCAGCTCCTCGGTCGAGTAGCCGATCCCGTGCAGCAGGTTCGGCCGGCCGATGAAGCCGCCGGAGTAGTGCACGAGCCGGTGCTCGGCCCGGGCTCGCGCGTAGGCGGCGCCATAGAGCAGGCAAGGGCTGAGGACCACCGCGAGCGTCACCGCGCTCAACCAGGTGCCCGCTCGACGTCGGGTGGTGGAGGGCAGCGTCACCGACGGGTCTACGGCTCGGGGGACGCGGTTTGTTCCCTCGCCGCCCTCCTGAGCTCTCGTCGACTGAGCTCTCGTCGGACCGGGGTCGGCCCGACGCGCGCCGCGGCGACTACCCGAGCCAGATGTCGATCGGGCGATCCGGGTCGAGGCTCGGCACCCCGCGGCCGGCGCGGTAGGCGCCGGCGCCCACCGGCTCCTCGCGCAGCGTGCCCACCACCTCCACCTCGTCGCCGTCGGCCAGGAAGCTCACCTCGCCGCGGTCGTCGTACACGCGCACGCGGGCGCTGACGGGGACGCGGAGCGGGCCACCCGAGTGGAGCACGGTGACCTCGCCGTCCTCCACCCGGACGCGGCCGCGAACGGCCTCGTGGGCTCCCGACCGGGCGCGGCGCCCTCGCGCGCGGATCCGCCGGGCGGCCCGAGCGATGCGCCCGAGCAGGTGCGGGGCGCGCGCGGCGACCAGGAATCCGGCCCAGAGCGCGAGGGCCAGCGCGGCCAGGACGAACCCGAGCCCGATGTCCTCGACGCGCGCGCCCACGCGCGCCGCCGCGGGCACCCCGAGCGCGAGGAGGAGCGCGGGGAGGCCCAGCCCCATCCCGAGCCCCCAGCTCTCGCGCGCGAGCGACGGCGGCGCGGTCTCCGCCTGGGTCTGGGTCGGCCGGACCTCGACCGCGCCGCCTCGCGGGCGCATCGGGACGTCGCAGCGGGGACACCGCTCCCGCACGTCGGCGCCGTCGCCGCAGCCCGCGCACTCGAAGCGGGGAGGGGCGCTCGCGGCCGAGGTCTGGCTCCGCGCGGGCGGCGACTGGTAGCCCATCGCGCGTCCCCGAGCGTGCGCGCCCAGGCGCGCGATCTGCGTGTACGTGCCCACGGAGTCACAACGCGCCGCCGGGCCGCTCATTGCGGCAATCGCACCTCCGACGTCGGCAGGACCGCGGGCGCGCCCGCCGGACGCTGCTAGCATCGTTGCGTGCACCGCCTGACCCCCGTCGCGCTGATCGTCCTGCTCTCCTCCTGCGGTGCGCGCACCGATCTGGAGGGCCCCGGCCCCGAGCGCCTCGATGCCGCGGGGCTCGACGCGAGCGGCCCGCGGCTCGACGCGGGCCCCGTGCCCGACGGGGTCGACGCCGGCTGGGACGCGGGGGCGCCCCCGGACGCCGGTGAGATCTGTCCCGAGCTGAGCGCGACCTTCTCGACGACCCCGCCGATGATCGTGATCATCCTCGACCGGTCGGGGAGCATGCGCTTCCTGTTCCGGGAGTGGACGCCGCAGTTCCCCTCCGCGAGCCGGTGGGAGGTGATGCGCGAGCTGCTCGTCGGCGTCGAGGGCCGGGTCGACGGGCTCGTCGGCAACATCCGCGCGCGCGTGGGCCTGAGCACGTTCACCACCGAGCCAGGGGTGTGCCCGGCGATCCGATGGGTCTCCCCGGCGTTCCGCAACCTCGAGGCGATTCGCGCCGAGCTGCAGGGCTCCGGCCCCGGCGGCGGGACCCCGACGGCGGAGGCGATCGACGACGCGCTCGCGCGGCTCCCCGCCCACCGGATGGAGAACGAGGCGGTCTCGTTCATCCTCGCGACCGACGGGGAGCCCGGGGGCTGCGGCGGTGGGGGAGGTCGGGCCAGCGTGCTCCGGGCGGTCGGCGACGCCTACGACCAGGGCGTCCGCACCTTCGTGGTCGGGGTCGGCGACGACACCTCGCTCGAGCACCTGCAGGAGGTCGCCAACGTGGGCGTCGGGCTCGACTCCGCGACCGGCACGGCGGAGTTCTGGAATGGCCGCTCCCCCGCGCGGCTGGCGAGCGCGCTCAACGAGGCCGCGTCGCGCGTGACGACCTGCTACGGCGACCTGAGCCGCCCGCTGCGCGATCTCTCGCGGGCCTGCGAGGTGGAGGTGTCGGTCGGCGGTGACCCGCTCCCCTGCGGCGGGACCGACGGCGTGCGCTTCCCCGACGAGCGCCACGTCGAGCTGTCCGGGGCGGCCTGCAACGCGTTCCGCGACTCCCGCACCATCGCGTTCAACGCCCCCTGCGACCTGCTCTGACGCTCGGCTACTCGGCTACATCGTGTGCCCGCCGGCCGACGCCTCGGGCCACGGGTCGGTGAGGAAGTTCGGGCCCTCGTAGTCGTTGAGCCGGCTCACCCGCCGCAGCCCCCGGCCGGTGCCGTTCTGCCCCGTCTGACCGAGCGAGCAGTTGCGCGGTCCGCCGAAGGTCCCGCTCGGATCGAAGCAGCCGTCGGTCCAGAGCTGGATGGTCCGCTGGTTCCAGCCGCCGAGCCAGTCCCCGTGGAGCGAGCCGCCGGGCGTGCCTCGGTCCGACGAGAGGCGCCACTGGTCGACGCCCGCGCCCGCACCGTCGCGCCCGTTTGGGTAGTAGACGAGGTAGGTAATTTGCGGGACCCGGTAGGGGTGGCTCGCGGGGCAGGGGTCGTTGTTGTTGACGAACGCGGTGTGGCTCAGGTGGTCGTCCGAGCGCAGCACCGGCGCGCCGGTGCCGTCCACTGCGAGGCACTGCGGGAACTGGATCGAGGCGATGATCGAGTCGCCGGGGTTGCAGTCGAGCGGGATGCGGCTCTGCGACGAGTGCGTCGAGCCGCTCACCCCGCACATCCAGGTGAGCCGCGTGTTGGCGGTGAAGGTCTCGCCTGCCGAGCCGCCCGGGCTCACGTTGCCCGCGAGCAGCTCGACCCCCGGCGGCAGCGGGTGGACCTCCGAGGGGCGATGGCTCTTGTAGTAGAGGATGATCTGATCGGGCACGACGATGCTCGGGCCGTCGGCCGAGCGATCGAGCATCGCGGGGATCCAGTAGGCGGAGCGGTTGAGCTCGAAGCCCTGACAGGTCCCGCCTCCCGACTCGAGGATGCTCGCCGGGTTGGACGAGCCCGGGGGCTCGAAGACGGTGCCCGCGTGGGTGCGGGTGTTGCCCCAGAACATGTGGAGGTGGGCCGCGCCCGGCTGGCCGGGGTAGACGATCGGGTCGTCGTGGGCGAAGTGGGAGTACTGGCAGCCCACGCGGAACTGGCCCTGGCCGCCGGGCCCGGGGCCGTTGTCCGGTGGGCTCAGCCCGAGCGTGAAGTCGTCGTGCTCGAAGCCGAGCGCCTCGATCGCGGCCTGGGAGTCGCCTTCGTGCTGCCGAAAGAGAGGGTCGCGGTTGCGGATGGACTCGTAGCTCGGGCTCGCGTGGCCGCCCCCGTCGTGATCTCCCGCGTCCCCGATGGGCGGACCGGCGTCGTCCGGCGTGTCCCCCGCGTCCACCGCGGCGTCGACCGCCACCGCGCCCGCGTCGCGGACCGGCCCCCCGTCGTCCGGAGGACCGTCCGCGTCGCACGCCGACAGGACGAGGAGGGCGATCGTGAGGCTGGTTCCGCGCATCGACCGAGCATCACAGCATCCCGCGTGCCATGGCCAGCGCGCGCTTCGCCGACGCGTTCGCCCGGCTCCGGAGCGGGCCGCGCGCCGCCCGGAGCGCTCCGTGCACCACCGGCGGCGGCCCGGTGGCCGGCGCTCGAGGATCGGATCAGGGGCGCAGCTCGATGAAGCGGACGGCGAACTCGGGATCGACGTCCTGCGGCAAGGTCTGGTTGGACAGAACCGAGCCCGCGGCGGAGCCCAGCCGGACGAAGACCCCGATCGTGGTCGAGGGGGTCGCGCCGAGGTCCGCGAGCGCGATGGACGTCTCGCAGGCGGACGCCGAGCACGCGGTCGAGGCGGAGGTCGGCGGGGCGAACGCGGCCTGGTCCGTGGCTACGTCCCGCCACCCGACGCGATCGCTCGCGCCGCTCGCTGGCATCTCGAGCGTGCCCCACACGAAGTCGAGGAGGTGCTCGGAGGGGAGGATGAGCGTCTTGGTGGAGATGGCGGTGTCGAGGGCGCCGCTGAGGTCGCCGAAGCTCGCGGTGCTCGTCGGCACGCCGCCGACCCCGCCCACGTTCGCGTCCACGTAGGCGAGGATGGCGTTGCCCGCGACGAGCGAGCCCTCGACCGCCATGTAGAGGCGGTCCGCGTCCCGGAGGAGCCGCACGGTGGTGAGCGCGTTGCCGGCGAAGGGCGTACCCGCCGCGCTGAGCGCGTTCGTCTCCACCGCGGCCCCGGCCCACTCGGTCGCGCCGACCACTCCGTCGATCACCGGCGCCGAGCCGGGCGGCCCCGCGTCGACCCCCGCGTCGGCGAGCGGCACCCCCGCGTCGAACAGGTCGCCGTCCTCGATCCGGAGGACCGCGCGCACCACGCCGGGCGCGCCGGCGTCGTCCTCGGGCAGGGTCTGGTTGGTGAGCGAGCCGTCGGCGGCCACGATCCGGGCGAAGAGCGCGAGCTCGCGCGGTCGATCGCCCGCGACGCTGGACAGATCGATCGCGGCCTCGCAGGCGTTCGCGCCGCACACGAGCGGCGCCTCCTCACCGGTAAAGGATCGAAAGTCGTCTGGCTGGTCGGCGAGATCGCGCCAGCCGGCGTCCGGATCGAGGCCGGTCACCGAGCGCGGCATGGCGCGCGTCCCGACGGCGACGTCGAGGGCGAGGTCGGCCGGGAGGTCGAGCTCCTGCGAGAGCGCGACGTCCAGCCCGCCCTCCGCGTCGATGAGCGCCGTGGGATCGGCGACGCCGTCGGGCCCGCCGCGCTCGCCGTCCACGTAGACCACCAGCGCGTCGCCGGCCGCGATCGTGCCCTCGACGCCGACGTAGAGGCGGCCGCGCGAGATGTACGCGAGCAGGCGCCGGAGCGTGCTGCCCGGCCGATCCGTGGCGACGTCCGCGCTCACCTCGACCGCGCGCGCCCACTGAGGGTCGTCGAGCACCCCGTCCACCGCGAGCGGCGGGCCGGCGTCGGGGATGATCCGCGGGCCGGCATCCATCCGCGGGCCGGCGTCGCGGGTCGGCGGAGGCGGCGGGGGCTCGGTCCCGTCGCAGCCGACGCTCGACGCCACCAGGAGCACGCAAGCCAAGGTGCGGGAGGCTCGTTCCACGATTCACGATGACACGAGGTCGGACGCGCGCGCCAGAAGGTGGGCGCCACGGGTGGGGCGTATCGCCACGGGTGGGGCGCCGTCGCGCGGGCTGGGCCGCCCGCGCGGCCACACGAGAGGGCAGGAACGGCACGTGCTTTCTCGACGGGTATGGAACCTGGCGACGAGCTCGACGACGCGCGTGGCGGCCTCCTCCTCGGGGGCGCGGTCGCCGCCCTGTTCTTCGTCGTGCTCGGCGGCGTCTACCTCACCGAGGGCCTCCCCGGCGTCGCGGGCATCGGGACGGCCGCGCTCGGCCTCTTCTACCTGTCGTCATGAGCGCCCTCCGTCTCCTCGACGGCGCCCCCGAGGCGTACCCCGCGATGATGGGCGCGATCGCGTCCGCGCGGCGGTCCGTGCTCCTCGAGATCTACCGGCTCGACGCGGCCGGGATCGGCGCGGACTTCCTCGACGCGCTAGCGGACGCGCGGCGTCGCGGCGCCCGGGTGGAGGTACGGGTCGACGGCTGGGGCAGCGCGGTCACCGCGCCGGCCCTCGCGGAGCGGCTCGAGGCCGCCGGTTGCGAGCTGCGCGTCTACAACCGCCTCCGCGACACCCTGTGGGGCCGCTTCGATCGCAACCATCGGAAGATCCTCGTGGTGGACGAGCGCGTCGGGTTCGTGGGCGGCCTCAACCTCGCGGACGAATACCTCGGCGGCCCGCAGGGCGCGCCGTGGGCCGACGTGGCGGTCCGGGTCGAGGCGCGCGGCTGCGCCGCCCTCACCCGCGCGGTGCGGCGCGAGCACGGGCGCGCGACGATCGATCGCGACGTCGACGTCTGGCTCAGCGGTCGCGGCGGGGGCTGGCGGCTCCTGCGTCGGTACCGGCGCGCGTTCGAGGACGCGTCGCGCCGCATCTGGCTCGCGCACGCCTACTTCCTGCCGGACCGCCGGCTGGTGCGCCGCCTCGTCCGGGCCGCGCGGCGCGGGGTCGACGTCCGCCTGTTGATGCCGGCCCGGAGCGACGTCCCCCTCGCGACCCACGCGATCCGCGGCCTCTACCCGCGCCTTCAGCGCGCGGGCGTGCGCATATTCGAGTGGGAGCGCTCCGTCCTCCACGCCAAGCTCGCGCTCGTGGACGATCGCACGACGCTGGTGGGCAGCTTCAACCTCGACCCGCTCTCGTTCATGAACCGCGAGTGCCTGCTCGACGCCGCGTCGCGATCGCTCGCAGGCCAGGCGGGGGCGTGGCTCGAGGCGCGGTTCGACGACGCGCGTGAGGTCCCGGAGTCGTCCGGCTCCTGGTTCGATCGACGGATCCGCGCGCCGCTCGGGCTACGGCTGCGCGACGTCACCTGGCGCGCGGCGCGGGCGCTCGCTGCCGGGTGAGGCATGCCGCCTCGATCGTGCGCGAGCGCTCGGTCGCCTCACCGTGCCCCCCAGCGCCGGCGTCGGCACGCCAGTTGAAGAGCCTACGGGCATGACGGTCGATATGACGGGCGGTGCGCCCGAGGCGCGCGTGGGAGTGGAGATCGAGCTCGGCGGGCTCGACGTGGACGCCTGCGCGCGGGTGGTCGCGGGGGTCTTCGGCGGCGAGGTCGCGGAGGAGGGTCGGTTCGAGCGAAGCGTCGCCACCGACCTCGGCGAGTTCCGCGTGGAGCTCGACGCGGGCTGGCTCAAGGCGCTCGGCCGGCACTCGCAGCCGCCGGGCGCGATGGAGGAGGCGGTCGGGCGCGCGCTCGAGACGGTCGCGACCGAGGTCGTCCCGTGTGAGATCGTCGCGCCGCCGATCCCGCGCCGCGATCTCGGCGCGCTCGACCGGCTCGTGTCTGCGCTGGGCGACGCGGGCGGCCGCGGCACCTACGAGGCGCTGCGCTTCGGCTTCGGCGTCCACTTCAACCCCGAGGTGGATCCAGAGGACGTCCACGCGGTGCGGCGCACGATGCAGGCCTTCGCCGCGCTCCACGGGCGGCTGTCGCGCGAGTACCACGTCGATCCGTCACGGCGCCTCACGACCTTCATCGACCCGTGGCCGCGCGCCTACCGCGACCGGCTGATGGAGCCCGGCTACCGGCCCCGAAGCATGAGCGCGTTGATGGACGACTACCTCGAGCTCACCCCGACGCGGAACCGCGCGCTCGATCTGCTGCCGCTCTTCGCGCACGTGGACGAGGCGCGCGTGCGCGATCGGGTCGGCGACGAGAAGGTGAGCCCCCGCCCGACGTTCCACTACCGGATGTGCAACTCGCGCGTGGGGCACCCCGACTGGCGGCTCACGCAGGAGTGGACGTCCTGGCTCAGGGTCGAGGCCCTCGCGGCGGACCCCGCGCGGCTCGCGCGCGAGCTCTCGGTCGCGCCCCGCGCGCCGCTGCCCTGGGACGGTCTCCTCACGTGAGCGTGCGTCCGCTGGTCGTCGTCACCACCTCGGCGCACCGCTCGCGCCTCTACCCGGCGCTCCGGGCCGCGGTGCAGCTCGCCGGCGGGCGGCCCTGGCGCCTCGACCCGCGCCGCCCCCGACCGGACTGGGGCCGCGCCCGCGCGCTGCTGCTCGGCGGCGGGATCGACGTGGACCCGAGCCGCTACGGCGCGCCACGCCGTCCTGGCGCGCGCTACGAGCCGGAGCGCGACGAGCTCGAGCTGAGCGCCCTCGCGCGCGCGGCGGAGCGCGACCTGCCGGTGCTCGGCATCTGTCGGGGCGCGCAGCTGATGAACGTCGCGGCCGGCGGCACGCTGCACCTCGATCTGAGCGCGGTGGTGCCGGGCCACTCGCCCCGGGTCCGGCTCCGCGCGTTCAAGCCCGTGGACGTGCGCCCCGACACCGCGCTGCGATCGGCGCTCGGGCGCAGCCGCCTGCGCGTGAACTCGATCCACCGGCAGGCGATCGACGCGGTCGGCGACGGGCTCACGGTGAGCGCGTTCGACGACCTGGGCGTCGTGCAGGGCGTCGAGCGCCCCGGCGCCTCGTTCTTCGTCGGCGTGCAGTGGCACCCCGAGCTGATGCTCCACCACCTCGCGCAACGTCGCTTGCTGAGGCGATTCACCGCCGCGGCTCGCGCGGACCGGAGCGCGGAGACCTGAGCGCGGAGACCTGAGCGTGGCGGGGGGCGCGCCGCCACGATCGTGCGCCTTCGCCCCACCTCGCCCCGGCCGGGGCCAGCGCTGGGCGCCTGGCACGTCCCTCGCAACTCACCTCGATCGTACCCAACTCAACCCGAAGGAACCCCTCGCTCATGCTGTACTGGACCCTGCTCTTCGTCGCCGTCGCGTTCGCCGCCGGCGTGCTCGGTTTCGGCGGCGTCGCGGCCGGGGCGGCCGGCATGGCGAAGATCCTCTGCGTCGGTCTGCTCATCTACGTGGCCCTCGGCGCCGCCTCGCGCGCGCTCCGGCCCGCTGGCTGAGCTGGACCGAACCCCCGACCCGAGCTCCCCCGATCCCAACAAGGAGACCCACGTGAACACCAACCCCATCCTCACCACGCTCAAGGGCGCCTACCGTTTGATGCAGTCCCTCGACATCCCGGACCTGCGCGGCCGCGCGATGGACCGCGCCGACTCGATGCTCGCCGGTTACGGCTACACGCGCGGCCCCTCGCTCGTCTCGCGCGTCGCGACCCACGCGGTGACCTTCGGCGCTGGCGTCGCGGTCGGCGCGGGGGTGGGCGTGCTGCTCGCACCCAAGGCGGGCGCGGAGACCCGTCGTGAGCTCGCCGAGGCGATGGAGGACCTCTACTCCCGCGCTCGCGAGTCGCTCGGCGCAGAGCCCAGCGCGGAGGAGCCCGCCTCGCAGAGCGCGAACGAGCGGGCGCCCTCGAGCCCCGAGTCGATGAGCGCGCCGGCCAACTGAGTGTCCCGCGCCCCCACCTCAGGCCCCCCCCACGTGCAGGCAGGCGACCGCCCGGTCGCCTCCCCGCGCGTGGCTGGATCGACGACCGCGGCAAGGCCGCGCTCGACTCCACCCGGGCCAGCCGCCAGGCTCCACGGCGTGGCTGCCTCCCTCGCCGTGCACGACGCCGTCTGGGTGGCCGCGCGCGGAGACGTGGGGACGGCCCGCCGGGTCGCGATGCGCGTCGCCCTTGCGCGACCCGAGCTCGAGCCGGCGGTGGTCGGTCTCGTGGCGACGGAGCTCGCGACCAACCTGGTCGAGCACACGGAGGGCGGCGTCCTCCAAGCGTTCGCGGACGCCGAGGGCCTCGAGCTGCTCGCGGTCGACGCGGGCGCGCGCGTGGCCTCCCGCTCCGGCCTGCGCGCAGGGCTGCAGACGATCGCCGAGCAGAGCGACGCGCTCGAGGTCGACGCGACCGAGGCAGGCAGCGTGCTGCGGTGTCGCTTCGGTCCGCCCGCGCGCGTCCGTTTCGGGCTCGTACAGGCGCCCCTCCGAACGTGCGATGGCTCGGGCGACGGGCTCGCGATGCGGTGCAATGCGGAGGGCTTCAGCGCGGTCGTCCTCGACGTGCTGGGCCACGGGCCGAACGCGAGCCGGGAGCGCGACGCCATCCTGAGCGCGCTCGACGCGACCGCGTGGGAGCGCGACCCGGACGCGCTGGTAAGCGTGGTCGAGGGCGCGACCCGTGGGGGCCGAGGCTGCGCGCTGCGTTGGGTCTCGGTCGAGGGGGGCGCGCTCAACACGCTGAGCGCGGGGAACGTGAGCGGGGTGGTCCTCCGGACGGACGGACACACCCGCCTGCTGGACCGCCCGGGCCTGATCGGTCGCCGGGTGGACATCCGGCTCCGCACCCACCCGTGGGACGACTCGTGTCGCCTCGTCGTCCACACCGACGGGCTCTCGATCCGTCAGCTCGCTCCCCGCCGCGCGGGGGCCCCCGCGCTCGAGGCCGGCCGACTCTTTCGGGCAGCCGCGCGCACGCGGGACGACGCGACCGTGCTGGTGGTGGGATAGTGTCCTCGCGCGACTCACGCGCGCCGCGCGCGCAGACTCGACCGCAGGGCCTCCACCCGGTGCCGGCCGAATCGAGCGCTGCGAGCCCCGACCCGAGAGACGAAGACCGAGCCGAGCTCGCGCGCCTCCGCGCCGAGCTCGCGGAGACCAACCGCGGCGTGGTCGCGCTCCACGCCGACCTCGACGAGGCCGAGCGGCGTCGCAACGACTTCCTTGCGATGCTCGCCCATGAGCTTCGCAACCCGCTCGCAGTGGCGCGACTCGCCCTCGACGACATCGACCGCGAGGGCTCGAGGGAGATCCTCCACCGGCAGCTCGGCCAGCTCACGCGGCTCGTCGACGACCTGCTCGAGGCCTCGCGCGTGGTGCGCGGCAAGGTGTCGCTGCGCATGGAGCACGTCGAGCTCACCGAGCTCGTCGACACGCTCGTCCGCGACCGCGCGGCGGTGCACACCGCCCACGCCTTCGCGTGGGAGCGGCCCGCCTCGCCGATCGACGTGAAGGGCGACCCGGCGCGCCTCCGGCAGGTGCTGACGAACCTCCTCGACAACGCGCAGAAGTACTCGCCCGAGGGCACCACGATCGAGGTCGCGCTCACGGAGCGCGACGGCCAGGTCTCGCTCGCGGTGCGCGACGAGGGCCGCGGCCTGACCGCCGAGGAGCGCCGAAGGGTGTTCGACCTCTTCGTGCAGGCGGAGAGAACGCTCGCGCGCGAGCCTGGCGGGCTCGGCATCGGGCTCACCCTGGTGCGTCACCTCGTGCAGCAGCACGACGGGGTCGTCTTCGTGGAGAGCGAGGGCCTCGACCGCGGCTCGCGCTTCGTGGTGGAGCTGCCGCAGGGCGGGGCGCCGGTCGCGTCCTCGGCTGCGTCCTCGCCCGACGCGGAGGTCACGCTCGCCGGGACGCGGGTCCTGCTGGTGGAGGACAACGACGACCTGAGGCTGCTGCTCGCCGCTCGCCTGCGTCGCCACGGCCTGGAAGTGGACGAGGCGGAGGACGGGCTCGCGGCGCTCGCGACCCTCGAGCGGGGCGCCTACGACGTCGTGGTCGCCGACGTCGGCCTCCCCGAGGTCGACGGCTTCGAGCTCGCGCGGCGCGTGCGCGCGCGGTGGCCGTCCCAGCGCCTGATCGCCCTGACCGGGTACGGCTCGACGGAGCACCGGCGCCGCGCAGCCGACGCCGGCTTCGATCGGCACCTCGTCAAGCCGGTCGAGCTTCCTCAGTTGCTCGAGGCCATCGGCCGCGCCAAGACCTGACCTCACCGAGGAGCTCATGCCGAACAAGAAGAAACTCTCCGCCCGCCTGCACGACCGGCGCGACGCGGTCCTGGCCGCCTGGCTCAAGGACCTCGACGGCCAGCTCGACCGCGACACGCGCGGCTTCCGCGACGACGCGTCCACGATCCTCGACCTCCTCATCACCCAATGCGGCCACGCCGAGGAGCGGTGGGACGAGGCCGCCGACTCGCTGACCGAGCTCGCGCGCGCACGCGTCGCAGCGGGCTTTGCGACCGACGAGACCATCACGCTCGTGTCGGCGCTCCGCTCGGCGGCGCTCCGCGAGGTAGCCGCGCTCGACGACATCGAGCTCCTGCGGCACCTGTCCAAGCTGCTCGATGTGTTCCTGCGCTACCTCGTCGACGCCTACGTCGAGGCGCGCGACCTCGTGATCGCGCGGCAGCAGGAGGACCTGCTCGAGCTGTCGACCCCCGCGGTGAAGCTGTGGGACGGCATCGTCGCGGTGCCGCTCGTGGGCACCCTCGACAGCCGCCGCGCGGTGTCGGTGATGGAGTCGCTGCTCAACAAGATCTCCGAGACCCAGTCGACGATCGCGATCATCGACATCACCGGCGTGCCGACCGTGGACACCCAGGTCGCGCAGCACATCTTGCGCACCGTGGCCGCGGCGCGGCTCACCGGGGCGCGCTGCATTCTCTGCGGGATCCGCCCGTCCATCGCGCACACCATGGTGGAGCTCGGCATCGAGCTGAGCCAGGTGGAGACCCACGCCAACCTCGCGGCGGCCTTCGCGGCTGCGCTCCGCTCTCGCGGGCTGGACGTACGGACGAGCGATGCGTGACGACGAGGCCTCGAGCCGCACCGCGATCCTCGCGATCGGCAACACGCTGATCGCGACCCTCCAGGGGTCGATCGACGACCGAGCGGCCCTCGCGCTCAAAGACGATCTCTCCCGCCGGGTGGTCGCCACGGCCGCGTCGGGCGTGCTGATCGAGCTGAGCGCGATCGACATCGTCGACTCCTTCATCGGCCGCGTCATCGCGGACATCGCGGCCGTCTCCAAGCTGCTGGGCGCGCGCGTCGTGGTCGCGGGGATGCGCCCCGCGGTGGCGATCACGCTCGTCGAGCTGGGCCTGGAGCTCCCCGAGGTAGAGACGGCGGTGAACACGGAGCAGGGGCTCGCCCTGCTCGGGCGCTAGCGTATGGTCTCCGACAGCGTCCGGCCCCTCGCGCGCGAGGCGCAGGTGATGCCGATCGTGTCAGACCACGACGTCGTGCTCGTGCGGCGCGCGGCGCGCGAGCTGGCCGAGGAGATCGGCATCGGGCTCGTCGCGCGGACCAAGCTCGTCACGGCCTGCTCCGAGCTGGCCCGCAACGTCCTCGAGCACGCGGGCGGCGGCCGCGCGAGCCTCGCGGTGGTCTCGCCGGACGGCGCTCGCCGGCACGGGGTCGAGGTGGTGTTCGCCGACGACGGGCCGGGGATCGGCGACGTCGAGCGGGCCTTCGAGCGCGGCTACAGCACCAAGCGCGGGCTCGGGCTCGGGCTCGGGGGCAGCCGCCGGCTGGTCGACGACTTCGCGCTGTCGACCGAGCCGGGCGAGGGGACCACCATCCTCATCCGCACCTGGGCGTGAATTGAGACGACCCCCGCGCCGGGCCGCGCGGGGGTCGTTTGCCGTGGGGTCCCGGCGCGCGGCTCAGCGCCGTCGGCGGCGCCGGAACCCGAAGGCGCCGGCCGCCACCGCGAGGAGCGCGAGGCCGAGCGGCGCGCCGCCCGAACCCGGCTCCACCGCGCAGAGCGCGCCGCCGCTCACCCCGCCCACCGTCGGGCCCGAGCCGGGCTCGAGGTAGTCGGGGATCCCGTTGCCGTCCGCGTCGTCGGGCTCGTCCATGTCGGGCACGCCGTCGCCGTCCGCGTCGACGTCGAGCCAGTTGGGCGCGCCGTCGCCGTCGACGTCGTCGCTCGGGGTGGGCAGCGCCCGCCCGTCGGTGACCTCCGTCGCGGTCGGGATGGTGTCGTTGTCGTCGTCGGGATCGAGGAAGTCCGGGATCCCGTCGCCGTCGAAGTCGCGCGGCGAGCCCGCGCCGCCCTCACCGAGCTCGTCGGCGGTGGGGAGGGTGTCGTTGTCGTCGTCGGGGTCGAGGTAGTCGAGCGTCCCGTCGCCGTCGGTGTCGCGCGGGCTGGAGGGCCCGCCCGTGCCGAGCTCGGTGCGCGTCGGCACGCCGTCGCCGTCGTCGTCCGGGTCGTCGAAGTCGGGCCGCCCGTCGCCGTCGGTGTCGGGGCAGCCCGCTGGATCGCCGATCGGATCGCCGGGGGGCGGGCACTCGACCGAGTCGAAGAGCCCGTCCATGTCGGTGTCGCGCTCGCCCGGCGAGCCCTCGAGTCGGCAGGTCATGTCGCAGCCGTCGCCGTCAACCTGGTTTCCGTCGTCGCACTGCTCCCAGTCCGCGCCCTCGAGGGCGCTGACCTGGCCGTCGCCGCAGACGTCCCGGTAGTCGGGGAAGCCGTCACCGTCGGTGTCCGGGCAGCCCGCCATGACGTTGGGGCACTCGGTCGCGGTGGGGATCCCGTCGTTGTCGTCGTCGGGGTCGAGGTAGTCCGGCACGCCGTCGCGGTCGGTGTCGTCGTCGGTCGGATCCCCGTCGCCGTCGTAGACCTCCTGCCGCGTCGGGATCCCGTCGTTGTCGTCGTCGGGGTCGTCGAAGTTCGGGCGCCCGTCGCCGTCGGTGTCGGGGCAGCCGGTCGGGTTCCCCACCGGGTCACCGGGGGGCGGGCACTCGACCACGTCAGGGATGCCGTCCATGTCGGTGTCCGTCGGGATCGAGTCGGCGTCGAGGTAGTCCGGTGTGCCGTCCATGTCGGTGTCGGGGCAGGACATCGGGTCGACGCACTCGAGGCTCGTGACGATGCCGTCCATGTCGTCGTCGACGTCGCGCCAGTCGGGCGTTCCGTCCGCGTCGGTGTCCTGGAGCGGCGCGTCGGTGCCGCCGTTGTCCGGGTCGTAGGCGTCGTCGAGGCCGTCGCCGTCCGCGTCCATCCCGAGCGCGATGCGGTCCGGCGCGCCGTCCATGTTCGCGTCGTGGCCCTCGATGGAGTCGAGGATTCCGTCGCCGTCCGTGTCGAGGTCCCAGAGGTCCGGCACCCCGTCGCCGTCGGTGTCCTCACACTCCGCGACGGTGCACTCGAGGCGGTCGAGGATCCCGTCGTCGTCGCTGTCGATGTCGAGGTGGTTGGGGCGCCCGTCGCCGTCGCGGTCGCAGACGGCGGGTCCGCCGACGCACTCGACGCGGGTCGGCACGCCGTCCCCGTCGTCGTCGGGGTCCTGGTGATCGGGCATCCCGTCGCCGTCGGTGTCCGGGCACATCGCGATGTCGCCCGCGCACTCCACGTCGTCGGAGAGGCCGTCCATGTCCATGTCGCTCGGCCCGCCGTCGGGATCGAGGTAGTCGGGCGTCCCGTCCATGTCCATGTCGGGGCAGGTCATCGTCGGGTCGGCGCACTCGGAGGTGGTGCCGACGCCGTCGCCGTCGTCGTCCGGATCACGCCAGTCCTGCGTGCCGTCCATGTCGGTGTCGGGCAGCGGCGCGACGACGCCGCCCGCGTCGGGATCGAACGCGTCGTCGATCCCGTCCATGTCCGCGTCGGCGCCGGCCGGCGTAACGTCGGGGACGCCGTTCATGTCGGCGTCGTGGCCCTCGGTCGCGTCCGGGATCCCGTCGCCGTCCGCGTCGAGGTCGAGGTGGTCGGGCACGCCGTCGAGGTCGGTGTCCGGGCAGGCCGTCGGGTCGGCGCACTCCACGAGGTCGCGGATGCCGTCGCCGTCGCTGTCCGCGTCGAGGTAGTCCGGGTGACCGTCCGCGTCGGCGTCCGGCCCGGCCGGCGCGCGGCCGCCCTGGTCGACGTCGAAGGCGTCGTCGATCCCGTCGCCGTCGAAGTCCACGCCGCGCGGGAGGATGTCCGGCGCGCCGTCGCCGTTCGCGTCGGTCGCCTCGACGCGATCGAGGAGGCCGTCGCCGTCGGAGTCGGTGTCGAGGAAGTCCGGCCGCGAGTCGCCGTCGCTGTCCTGCGCGGCCGCGGCGCGGCCCCCGTTGTCCGGGTCGTAGGCGTCGGCGAGGCCGTCCATGTCGGTGTCCACGAAGGCCATCGGCACGGCGGTGTCGGGCACCCCGTCGCGGTTGGCGTCGTGACCCTCGGTCGTGTCGGCGATCCCGTCGCCGTCCGCGTCGAGGTCGAGGTGGTTGGGCACGCCGTCCTGATCGAGGTCGACGCCGACCGGCAGCTCGTCGCAGCTGCCGTTGGCGTCGAGGTCCATGCAGGTCACCGCGTCGGGGTCGACGTAGTCCGGGATCCCGTCGCTGTCCGAGTCGACGCTGTAGTCCGTGCCGCCGCCCTCGACCACGTCGGGGATGCCGTCGTTGTCGTCGTCGATGTCGATGTCGTCCGGCAGGCCGTCGCCGTCGCTGTCGCCGAACTCGCAGGTCTGAGCCGGGCTGCACACCTGGGAGCCGGGGCAGTGCGCGTCGGTCGCGCACTCGACGCAGGCCGCGCCCGCGCCCGTCACGTCGCAGATCGGGGTCGGGGCCATGCACCCCGAGTCGGTGCCCGCGCCGGTCGCGTCGTCGACGCACACGTCACACGTGTTGCGCGCGACGTCGCAGACGCCCATCGCGCAGTGCGCGCTCTCCGTGCACTCGACGCAGGCCGTGCCCGCGGTGCCCATGCCCGAGGCGCCCGCGCAGATCGGGGTCGCGGCCGCGCAGCCGCGGTCGACGCCGCCGCCGCTCAT
>JAUHXR010000441.1 GCA_030426845.1 Polyangia bacterium
AGCCTGGGACCGCCGGACCGGGCGGTGTCCGACTACCTGTCGCTGGTCGACTCGCTCGGCGCGCAGGACGACGTGGCCCAGCTCTGCGTGCGGCTCGTCCGCGACGCGAAGACCTGAGCGGGCGCGGGGATCAGCGTTCGCGCTTCTTCGCGGCCGGCGTCGACGGCGCGGTGGTCGAGGGCGCGGTGATCGAGGGGCGGGTCGGGGCGCGCTCGGCGAGCTCCTGGTCGCGCCACCGATCCCACCACGCGCTCGCCTCGGCCGCGTCCCACTGGGTCGCCGCCGCGCAGCCCTGGAGCGCGTCGCGCAGCTCCCGCGCCGATCGCGGCCGCTGCGTCGGATCCTTCGCGAGGCACCAGTGCACCACCTCTGCCAAGTCGTCGGGGACGTCCGGCGCGACCTCGCGCAGCGGCGGCGGCGCCTCGTCCCGCTGCTTGCGCAGGATGTCCGCGCTGGAGTCGCCGTCGAAGGCGTGCCGCCCGCTCAGCAGGAAGTACGCGACGAGGCCGAGCGAGTAGAGGTCGGACGCGGGGCTCACCTCGCCGCGCTCGCCGATCATCTCGGGCGGCACGTAGCGCGGCGTGCCCAGGACGTGCCCGTCCATGGTCAGGCGGGTGGACCCGCGCTTCATCGGCACCACGAGGCCGAAGTCGAGGAGCTTGGCCACGTCGGGCACCCCGCCGGCCTCGCAGAGCACGATGTTGGGCGGCTTGATGTCGCGGTGCACCAGGTCGTGCGCGTGGGCCTCGCCGAGCGCCCCCGCGATCGGGTCGAGCACGCGGATCGTGCGGGCCGCGGTCTGGGCGCCGTCGAGCTGGACCAGCCGGGTCAGGTCGTAGCCCTCGAGGAACTCCATCGCGTAGTAGAGCGTGCCGTCCTCGGTCTCGCCGTAGTCGTAGATCTCGATCGTGTTGGGGTGCGTCAGCGCGGCGCAGGCCTGGACCTCGCGCTCGAACCGGCGGCGGCCGAGGCCGGTCGAGAGCCAGGCCGAGAGCACCTTCACCGCGGCCGGCCGGCGCAACGTCGCGTGCTGCGCCTCGAACACCACCCCCATGCCGCCCTCGCCGAGCTTGCGCACGAGGGTGTAGCTGCCGAGTCGATCGCCCGGGCCGAGGTCGGTGAGGAAGTCCACGGGAGGCAGCGAGTATTGCCCAGCCGCGAACTTCGTCCAGCGCCCGCGGCGTGGCAAGCTCCGCCCATGCGCGCGTGCCTCGCCCTGACGTTGACCCTCGCGTCGGTCCTCGGGCCCTCGGCGGCGATGGCCCAGCTCGACGACGCCGCCCTCGAGGGGGCGGCCGATCCCTCGGCCGAGGGCGACGACCTCGGCGTCGCGCTGAGCGCTGACCAGCGGGCGCAGCTCAGCCTCGGCGGCATGCGCCAGTACCTCGAGCGGATCCGGGAGCCGGACGACGACGGCCTCTACGCGCTGCTCGACCCGCGGCTCGACGCGCTCGAGGAGCGCGAGGTCGCGGCCGACGTGGTGTTCTGGACGGGCACCGCGCTCGGGGTAGCCGCGGTCGCGGCCGGCATCGGCGTGTTCGCGGAGTACCAGGGTCAGGGCCTCGCCGACCTCGGCCTCGGGCTGATGATCGGCGGCGCGAGCGCGTTCGTCCTCGGGTTGATCATCCAGGCGATCCTCCGGCCCGGCCACGACGATCTGCTGCGCCTGATCGACCTGCACGACGAGCACCTCGGCCGCCGCTGAGGGGCCTGTCGCGCGCCCCGCGGTCGCTCGTACCTACATGTAGGCGTCACGCGCCAGCGGGCCAACGGACCGTGCGGCGGGGCTCCCGTAGCTTCTCTGCATGGGCAAGACCGCACCGGGGCTCCTCTGGCTCTCCATCCTCCTGACGGCGTGCGTCGGGCAGCTCGAGGAGCCGCGCGGCGGCCCCAACCCGAGCGACCCCGGGCCGGGGCCCTTCGGGCCGCCGACCGCCGAGGTGTGCGCCGATCGGCCTCTCGAGGCGGGCGCCACGCCCATGCGACGCCTCGGCCAGCGCGTGTACCGCCACGCGATCCAGGATCTCTTCCAGCGGGACGGGCTGCCGGCCGAGGTCGAGACCCGGCTGGCGCAGGTCCCGGACGGCCGCGAGGGCGGCTTCGCGTCGAGCACCAACGCGCCGTCCGAGGAGTCGGTCCGCAGCTACCTCCTGATGGCGGAGCGGATCGCGGACGACGTCAACGGGCCCGACCTCGTCGGCTGCAGCGTGAACCAGGACGGATGCGCGGAGACGTTCGTCCGCCGCTTCGGCCGGCTCGTGTTCCGCCGGCCGCTCGAGGAGTCGCTCGTCCAGGACTACCTCGCGACCTACCAGGAGATCGCGGACGCCCAGACGCCCCGCGACGGGCTCGAGACGATCGTGACCGCGATGCTCGCCTCGCCGCGCTTCCTCTACCTGGCCGAGCCGGTCGACGAGGGCGCCGAGGGCCCCGCCCCGCTCGACGCCTACGCGCTCGCCGCGCGCCTCTCGGTCTTCCTCTGGGAGAGCGTGCCCGACGAGGCGCTCCTCGACGCCGCGGAGTCAGGCGCGCTCGACACGCCCGAGGGCCTCGAGGCCGAGGTGGATCGCATGCTCGCCGACCCCCGCGCGCTGCGCTCGCTCCACGGCTTTCACGAGCAGTGGATGCACCTCGAGCGCCTCGACGAGATCGAGTCGGACGACCCCGCCTGGACGCCCGAGACGCGCGACTCCATGCGCGACTCGCTCCTCGCCTTCGTCGACCACGTCGCCCTGGGCGGCGGCACCCTGAGCGACCTGCTGAGCGCGCCCTACACGATCGGCGATCAGGCGGTCGCGGACCTCGCGGGCGGCGAGGCGCCCGACGCGGACGGACGCATCGAGCTCGACCCGAACACCCGCGCCGGGTTCCTCACCCACCCCGCCTTCCTCGCGCAGTTCGGGCCCGTGTTCGCCGAGGTGCACCGCGGGCTCTGGGTCCGCACGCAGCTCCTCTGCGACCCGCCCAACCCGCCGCCCGCGGACGTGCCGCTCGTCGGCGCGGCCGAGCGCCTCTCCACTCAGCCGTGCGCGGGCTGCCACCAGCAGATGGATCTGATCGGGTTTGGCTGGGCCGACTACGACTCGCTCGGGCGCTACCGCCCCGACGAGGCGCCGGACTACCCCGCCCCGCCGTCGGTCGAGCACACGTCCTACGACCCCGCGCTCGGGGGCACCTTCGACAACCCGCGCGAGCTCGCCGACCGCCTGGCCGGGAGCGAGCACGTCCACACGTGCGTCGCGACGCAGTGGTTCCGCTACGCGACCGGCCGCGCCGAGCACGCGCAGGACGGCTGCGCGATGCGCGCGATCGCCGACCGCTTCGCGGAGGGCGGCGACCTCCGTGGCCTGATGCGCGACCTCGCGCTGTCCGAGACCTTCCGTGTCCGCGTGACCGCTTCGGAGTGAGGAGAGAGATGATGAGCCCCAAGCCCCCCCGTTCGATGGGTCGCCGCCGCCTGCTGCGCGGGCTCGGCGCGGCCGCCGCCTCCCTGCCGTTCCTCTCGAGCTTCGGCGCGCGCGCCCAGGTCGGCGGCGCCCTGCCCAAGCTCCTCATCTTCGCCTCGCCCAACGCGATGCTCGTTGGTCCGCGCGGCGGCAGCGGCTTCGCCGGCTGGGCGCCCGCCGGGGTCGCGGACGGAACCTCCGCTGTCGACGTGAACCTCGACGACCCGCTCCGCGGGGTGCTCGCGCCGCTCGACTCTGTCAAGCAGGAGTGCTTGTTCCTGGACGGCATCCGCGGCACCCAGCGCGTCGGCTCTCACCAGCAGGCCGTCGCGCTGCTGACCGGCGCCGGCGTCTACCAGAACGAGATCCCCCGCGCGGCCGGCGGCGACGGCGAGTTCTACGCCGAGGGCATGAGCGTCGATCAGCGCATCGCCGGTCGCCTCGGGTGCAACGTCCTCGGCCTCTCCTACCGCATCCAGGGCTTCAACCTCGGCGAGGGCTACATCTCGCACCTCGGGCCCAACCAGGGCTTCACCCCGATCCAGAACCCCGGCGACGCGTTCTCCCGCGTGTTCGGCGCGCCGAGCGACGACGCCGTCGCGGCCGACGCTCGACAGAGGCGACAGCAGAGCGTGCTCGACCGCGTCGCGTCCGACCTCAGCGGGCTCCGCGGCCGGCTGCCGTCCTCGGACCGCGCGCGCCTCGACGAGCACCTCTCGCACGTGCGCGCGATCGAGCAGGGCATGACCGCGTCCGGCGGGTGCGGCGACGGCGGCGCGGGGCCGGGCAGCTACGACGCGAGCAACTCCGCCAACATGCCGCGTCTCATGCGCGACTACAGCCAGATCATGGTGCAGGCCTTCGCGTGCGGGTACACGCAGGTCGGCTTCCTCCAGTTCGGCAACCTCGGCGGCAACCACCGCCCGCAGTGGTCGGAGTTCGACGCGGTCACCACCTACAGCGACCACGCGATCGCGCACGCGTTCCAGGGCGTCGAGGGCGCGGGGTCGGCCGGCCTGTCCCGCGCGGAGGGCATCCGCCTCGGCGTCAACGTGCAACGCTTCTACAACGCGATGATCGCCGAGACGATCCAGCGCCTCGCCGACACGACCGACGTGGACGGCTCGCGCATGCTCGACAACACGATCGTCCTCCACATCAAGCAGATGGGCGAGAACCACAACCGCCGGCGCCTCTTCTGGATGGTCGCCGGGGGGCGCAACCTCGGGGTGCGCGGCGGCCGCTACGTGCGACTGCCGAGCGATCGCCACTACTACAACGACCTCCACGTCGCGCTGTGCCACAAGATGGGGCTCGAGGACGTCGCGACCCACGGCGACGCGTCGCAGAACCGCGGCCCGCTCGACCTCGGCTGAGGCGGTCAGAACGCGAGGAGCGTCTCGAAGCGGCCGACGTACCCGTCGGGCACCGCCGCGGGCTCGGAGCCGTCGCCGCCGAGGACGACCCCGGCCGCGATCGCGCCCGCCACCGCGCCGGCGCCGAGCACCCCGAGCACGACCCAGAGGGCGGTGAGGTCCTCGCCGTCGTCGGGGTCGTCGTCGAGCGGCGCGTCGGCAGGTCGGTCGGGGAGCGGCGCGGCGCGCGGGAGCGCGAGGGCGACGTCGATCGACTCGCCCCGCGTCGCGTCTACCATCCGGCGGTCCTCGCCGTCCGGCCACCGCGCGACCACGCTGTGCGGGCCCGGGTCGACCGCGTGGCGGACCGGCTGCCCGGGTCGTCCCACGCCCGCGATCCGACCGTCGACCTCGAGCTGCGCCTCGCCCTCGGTCACCGTCATCACCAGGGTCGCGAGGCCCGCCGTGACCTCGCCGAGGAGCTGCGCGGCGCGCGCGCGGGGCTCGTCCGGCAGCGGCCCGAAGTCGTTGGAGAGCAGCGCGGTGAGCGTGTCGCGCGCGAGGGTGAGCTCGCCCGTCTCGCGGTACATGAGGCTGAGGTTGTAGGCGACGGCGGGCCGCGGGGCGCGGTCGAGCTCGCCGCGAAGCAGGTCGCGCGCCTCGACGAAGCGGCCTTCGGCGGCCGCGTCGCGGGCCCGCGCGATCGCGTCCGACTCGTCGCTCGGCTGGGCCGCGGCGGGGGAGGCGACGATGACGGCGGCCGCGAGCGTGACCCCGAGGCGCGCGAGGGTGAGGCGCGCCCTCAACCGTCCCACCAGTCGTCGAGCACGCTCGGCGCCGCGCGGGTGCGGCCGCGCGGGCGTCGGCGGCGCGGTCGCGTCGGTCGGTCGGGGGACGCGGCGGCCGGCTCGGTCGACGGATCGCGCTCGCCCTCCGACGGGTCTTCGTCTCCCTCGTCGCTCCCTCGGTCGGTCGCGTCCGTCGACGCGACGTCTTCCGCGTCGTTCGCGCGGTCCGCCTCGCCCGCGGAGCCGTTCCGGGCCGACACGGGCTGGGGCTCGGCTCCGCCTCGCGCGTCGCGCGTCTCGTCATCGTCCTCGACGATCCCGCCCACCTCGGCCTCGGCAGCAGGGGTCGACGGCACCTCGTCGTCCATCGCGAGGCGCGCGAGCCCGAGCGCGCCGGCGCCGAGCAACGCGCCCGCGACGACCGCGGCGGGCAGCCGCCAGCGGGTGCCGCGAGGCTCGACCTCGACCGCGATCTCCAGGTCGGTCTCCTCTTCAGGGCGGCGGATCGCGCGATCGATCGCCGCCTGACGCTCGGCGCGGA
>JAUHXR010000442.1 GCA_030426845.1 Polyangia bacterium
GTGAGCTTCACCGGCTACCTGCGCTGGTGCGCGCGCCAGCCCGAGACGCTCGAGGCGACGGTGGACGCGTGGCGGCGCGGCGAATACACGATCGCCGACGGGGTGAGCGTCACGCCGGTGGCCGAGGTCGTGCCGCTCGCCGCCTGACCCCTCGGGCTTGACGCGTCGAGTACCATGGGTCCGTGCGACGCGCGGTGATCCACTCGGGCGCTCTCCAGCCTGCCCCACTCGTCGCGGCGCTCGCGGCGCTGCCCGTCGCGGCGCTGCTGCTCGCGGCGTGCGGGGGAGGCGCCACGCCCGCCGACGCAGGCGACCCGATCGAGCGCGACGCCGGCCAGACGCCCGCCGACGCGGGCCGCCCGATCACCCTGCCCGACGCCGGCCCGACCGCCGACGCGGGCGCGCCGCGGCTCGGCCCGCCCTACCCGATCGTGCTCTGCCACGGCTTCTTCGGCTTCGACGACTTCGCGGGCGCCGGCTTCCTCGACTACTTCTACGACGTCCGCGCGACCCTCGCCGCCGACGGCGAGGCCCAGGTCTTCACGCCGGAGGTCGACCCGTTCAACGACTCGGCCACGCGCGGCGAGGAGCTGATCGCGCACGTCGAGGCGATCCTCCAGATGACCGGGCATGAGCGCGTCAACTTGATTGGCCACTCGCAGGGCGGGCTCGACGCGCGCTACGTCGCCTCGGTCCGGCCCGATCTGGTGGCGAGCGTGACGACCTACGCGACCCCGCACCGCGGCTCGCCGGTCGCCGACGTCGTCCTCGGCATCCTCGAGGACTCGCGCCTGCGCGCGCTCGCCGACGCGCTCGTCCGGCTGATCGGCGCGCCGATCTGGGACGCGGCCGGCGAGGAGACGAGCGTCGTGCGCGCGCTCGAGCAGCTCTCGAGCCCCGGCGCCGACGCGTTCAACGCGGCCTACCCCGACGCGCCGTCGGTGGCCTACTACTCGCTGACCGGCCGGACCGACCTGAGCGGCGGCGGGGCCGCCTGCGACGCCACCGCCTCGCCCTCGTTCATCGCGCGCTACGCCCGCGAGCTCGACCCGGTCGACCCGCTCCTCGACCTGTCCGAGCAGATCGTGGACGGAGGGCTCGGCTCGTCCGATCCGAACGACGGCCTCGTGCGGGTGCGCGACGCGCGCTGGGGCCGCTTCCTCGGCTGCGTGCCGGCCGACCACCTCGACGAGGTGGGCCAGCTCCTCGGTGACCGGCCGGGCTTCGGCAACGAGTTCGACTACCGCCAGCTCTTCGTGGACCTCGTGCGCTTCCTGCGGTCCGAGGGCTACTGAAGCCGACGCTGCCGGGCCCGACGCTACCGGGCCCGACGCTACCGGGCCCGACGCTACCGGGCCGCGCGGTCGAGCTCGTCGCGCGCCTCGCGAGCGAGGCGGACGAGGGTCCAGTAGGGCGGCCGGCGCCCGTGGGTCGCGCGGTAGGCCTCGGCGCGGCGCTCGAGGCCCGCGCGGATCGCCCCGTGGCGCGCGCGCAGCCACTCCACCCGCAGCCCGGTGGTCGCGCTCATGCCCTCCGGGATCGGGCCGACCTCGCCGAAGAGGTTGAGGACGACGCTGTAGGCCTTGGCGAGGCGCGCGAGCGGGAGGCGTGGGTAGTCGTAGCCGATGTCGTCGCCCGCCTCCGCGCCCTCGAGGAGCACGTCGATGACCGCGTTGTCCGCGTGATCGGCGAAGAGCGTGTCCGCGCCGCGCCACTCGGCCACCACCGTGACCTGCGGGTCGTGCTCGAGGTCGGACGGCGACTGGGTCTCGAAGTGGGTGACGCCGACCGCGGCGAGCCAGCGCGTCAGGCCCGGGCCCGAGAGGCTCGAGCGGCCGCGCCACAGCTCGACGCCCTGCGAGCGGTAGGCGTCCGAGGCGACCTCCGAGCAGAAGAGCTGGCTCGGATCGGTGTCGTCCATCGCGAAGTCGTAGGGGATGTGCCCGCCGCGCGCGCGCTCGAGCGCGTGGCTCGCCGCGCGGTGCGGGAGGTCGGGCGCGGCGCGAACCGCCGGCAGATCGGCGCGGAGCCGGAGCACCATGATCCGCAGCTTGGTGTCCTCGAGGTAGCGCTCGGCCGTGAACGCGCCGACGCCGCTCTCGATGTGCGACTCGATCACGGTCGGCGTTCCGTCCTCGGCCACGTGGAGGAGCGCGACGTGGGAGAAGTTGCCGGGGTAGTCGTTGCCGCGCGCGATGAGCGCGCTGGTCGGCGCGCCGCCGCGCGACACGAGGATGTCCCCGCTGTGGAGGGTGACCCCGCGGATCGTGGTGGACGGCGTCTCGCTCGGCTCGTCGGTCCCCGCGAGGAGCGCGAGGGGCGACGGGTCCGGCATCTGCAGCAGCAGCTCCTCGAGCGCGGCCCGGCTCCCGTAGAGCAGGCGGTAGAGGCGGTCGCGGGCCGCGCGATCGTCGGGCGCCCAGGCGAGGCTCCGGTCCTTCACCACCCGCCGCAGCCGAGCGACCCGCGCGGCGAGCTCGGGGACGCGGTCGAGGCACGCGCCGAAGTGCGGGGCTACCGCGAAGAGCCTCGCCTCGAGCGACGCGAGCGCGGCCTCCTCGTCGGCGGCCCCGCTGTCGTGTACGCGGTCGATCGCGAGGTCGAGCGCCTCGAGCCCGTCGTCGAGCGCCGCGGTCCGCGCCTCGCAGCCCGCCTCGCGGGCCGCGTCGAACTCGCGCTCGAGGCGGGCGAAGAGGGCGTCCTCACCCCACGTGAAGGGGTGGCCCTCGAACGGCGGCGGCTCGGCCGCGCGCTCGGGGGTGAGCAGCGCGGCCGCGATCACCGCGAGGGCGGCGAGCGCGGCGGGGAGGATCCCTCGGCGGCGGCGCGACACGAGGGGGCGAGCCTACCAGCCGGGGAAAGTCCGCGTCGGGCGGGACGATCGCTACGTCGGCTCCTGCTCGCTCAGCCGGAACACGTAGCGCAGCTCCACCGGGCTCGCGGGGGCCTCGCCGCCGACGCGGACGCCGAGGAACGGGCCGACCGCGCAGCGGCGCAGCGGGGTCTGGGCGGGGAAGGCGCGCTCGAGGCGCCCCTCCATGATCCGGCCGTCGGCGTCGAGAGAGAGCCGGACGTCGAACACCGCCTCGCCGCCGCCGGCCCGGCTCGCGCACGCGCGCAGCGCCTCGTCGTGCCCCGCGAGCGCCTCGTTGACGCGCGTGAGGAGCCCCGCCTGCGCGCCCTCCGAGGCGACCGGTCGCGCGGGACCGAGGCGGCACACCCCGCTCGCCTCATCGTCGCAGTAGACGAAGGTCCGCTCGATGCGCACCGACCGGTCCGGCGGCGCCGGGTCGAAGTAGAGCGCGACCAGCCGGCTGCGGACGCAGCTCGCGAGGCGGCGATCGTCCTGCGCGAAGGCCTCCACCTCGACGTGCTCGACCCGGCCGTCGGGGCGGATGTCGAAGCCGTAGCGCACCATCCCGCCCTCGCCGGGGTGGCGGCGCGCGGCGTCCTCGAAGCAGCCCCGCGCCCGGTCGAGGTGACCGGCGAGCTGGGCCCGGAGGAAGGCGACCGTCTCGGCGCGGCCACGCTCGGCGCCGTCGGACCCGCCCGCGCCCGAGCGGGCGCAGCCGACGGCCAGGAGAAGCGAAGCCAGGAGGAGCGGGCCGAGGACTGGAGCGAGGGGCGACATGGCGGCCTACCAACCAACACCTGTGCCAGGGCTCTCCCCGGCGGCTTCGGGGCCGGGGGCGTGCCGTCAGTTGCCCACGGGTGTGCCACGGGTGGGCGTAACGCCCGGGTGGCGGTGTTACGCGCGCCTCGCCGAGGTGAGCGTAACAGTCGGCCGGCTCGCGTTACGGCGCCGGGCGTCACGCCGTGATTTTGCCAATGATTTCGTAGAACCCAGGACCACGATCGGGCTGGCACGGAGCCTGCTGAAGGGAGGTTCGTCATGTCGCGAATCATCACCTCCCGGAAGTCGGCCCTGGCCATGCTGGCCTACGCCGTCCTCCTCGTCATCGGCGCGGCTGCGCCCATGGCGGCCAGCTACGCGCACAGCGCGAGCGCCCCCGTGTCGGGCGGCGAGATCCGCTGCGGCGGGTTCCAGCGCACGGTCGAGGTCGAGGTCGAGGCCGCGCGCCCGGCCAGCGCCGTCCGGCCGCCCCGCGCGAACGCGAGCCTCCGCCTCGCCCAGGCGCAGCACACCGCGCGCCCCGTCACCCACGCGCCGGCCCGCTTCACGTGGATCGCGCAGTCCAGCTTCCGCGGCTCTTAGGCCACCACCACCATCCTCCAGAGAGCCGCTGCTTCACCACCCTGCCGGGCCAGCTTCGAAAGAGCTGGCCCGGCGCTTTTCCGTCGGGCGGCTGCCGCGGGGCTACTCCGGCGACTCTTGGGTCGCGGCCTGGCGCAGCTCGCGGAGCCGCGCCTCGAGGGCCGGGATGTCGTCGTTGCCGTCGTCGTAGGCGCGCGCCCGCGCGATGGCGATGCGCGCCGCCTCGAGGTTGCCGTTGTCGAGCGCCTCGCTCGCCCGATCGACCTCGTCCTTGGCCGCCTCGTCGCGGTCGAACGCGCTCATGCTCTCGACGTCCGGCATCGCCGCGTCCACCGCGACCGCGGGCCCGCCCGCGTCGCTCGCGCCCTCGGGGACGGAGGCGTCGAGGCCCGCGTCTCGCGCGGGGCCCGCGTCCTCCTCGGGCGCAACGACCCCCGCGTCGAAGCCCGCGTCGCGCGGGGCCTCGACGATCGGGTCCGGGCCTCCGCCCTCGCCGTCGAGATCGACGAAGGCGTAGACCATCGCGAGGCCGACGCCGAGCAGCCCGACCGCGATCGCGACGAAGAGCCAGCCGCTGCCGCGCCTCGGCTCGACCGCGTCGGGGACCGGGAGGATCTGGGCGCCCGTCGGGTCGCGATCGAGCACGCCCGTCCGCACGTAGGCTCCGGCCAGCGCGTCGACGAGCTCCATCGCGCTCGCGTAGCGCTCCTCGGGGCGCTTCGAGAGCCCGCGCATGATCGCGCGGTCGACCTCCTTGGGGATGCGCACCGACGGGGCGACGGTGCCCGGCGGCTCCGGGTCGTCGTGGACCACCCGGTGCGCGACGCTGATCGCGTCGTCCCCCGGGAACGCGCGCACGCCGCTGATCGCCTCGTACATGACGGCGGCGAAGCTGAACAGATCCGTCCGCGGCCCGTAGGTCCCCTCGTCGAGGGTCTCGGGCGCCGCGTAGCAGGGCGTGCCGAGGAACTGCCCCTCGCGGGTCAGGGCCGCGTCGGGCACGCGCGCCACGCCGAAGTCCGCCAGCTTCGCGTCGCCCTGGTTGCTGATCAGGATGTTGTCGGGCTTGACGTCGCGGTGGATGACCTCGGCCGCGTGCGCGGTGTCGAGGGCGGCCGCGATCTGACGGCCGAGCTTCACCGCCGCGTCGGGGGCGAGCGGGCCGCGGCCGCGCAGGATCTGCTTGAGGCTCGAGCCGGGGACGTACTCGAACACGAGGTAGGGCCCGACCGCGTCGTCCTCGCCGACGTCGTAGACCGCGACGATCGCCGGGTGCTGGAGCCGGCCGGCCGCGCGCGCCTCGTTGCGGAAGCGCTCGAGGAACGTGCGGAGCCGCTTCTCCGGCAGGTCGAGGTGGCGGACCGTCTTGATCGCCACCGCGCGATCGAGCTTCGGGTCGCGGCCCAGGTACACCGAGCCCATCGCCCCCTGGCCCAAGAGGCGCTCGACGCTGTAGCGACCGATGGATTGCGGGATGGCGTTCAAAGCTGGTGGAGCTTGATGGTGTTCGTGCCGACCGACGGCGGCCACCCCATCACGAGGGCGATCGAGTCGCCGCGCTTGCAGATCTGCTCGCGCAGCACGAGGCCTGCTCCGAGCCGCAGCGCCTCCTCGAGCGTGTCGGGCGGGACCTCCACGCGCGGGACGACCCCCCACTCGAGGGCGAGGCGGTTGGCGACCTCGCGGCGCGAGGTGATCGCCACGACGATGGAGCGCGGGCGGTACTCGCTGAGGAGCCGCGCCGTGCGTCCGTCGCGCGTGAAGGTCACGATCGCGGCGATCGGCAGCGTCCAGCTCAGGGCCGCGCTCCCGCGCGCGGCCGCGTCGACGAACGCCCAGCGGTGGCGGTTCTGGAAGTCCGGGTTCTTGATCTCGC
>JAUHXR010000056.1 GCA_030426845.1 Polyangia bacterium
TGAGCGGCTGCGCGTCCTTGTACTCCGCGCGGAGCGCCATGAGGCCGGGCATCTCGTTCTCCGCCATGCGGATCTCTTTGCGGCCCCAGTCGACCATACGGTCCGACATGTCGGCGACCTTGTAGGGGACCTTGCCCGTCTTGTTGGCGTCACTCACGGTCTGGGTTTCCATCGATCATTCTCCGTTTCTCGTGCGCGCCGCGAGGACCTGCCAGTCGAGGTGGCCGTCGGGGCCCTCCCCGCACCGCGCGGATGGGATGAAGCTCACTGTCGGTTCGACGAGGCCCGCGCCGCGCGCGAGGTCCTCGAGCTCGGCCTCCGTGAAGCCGAGCCAAAGATCCGCCTGCTCTCGCATACGCTCGTCCTGATGGCTTGCGTAGTCGATGACGATCACCGCGCCGCCCGGGCGCGCGAGCGCCGAGAGGGAGCGCAGCGCGTCGGCCGGCTTGGGCGCGTGGTGGAGCACGCGTGAGGCGAACACCGCGTCGGCGCCGCCGAGCTCGACGACCCGATCGCGCAGCGCCGGATCCTCGAGCTCACCCGCCCGCAGCTCGACGTTGGCGTAGCGGCGCGCGGCGAGGCGGCGGCGCGCGCGCTCGAGCTGCGGCGCGGCGCGATCGATCGCGAGGACGGTGTCGAAGATCGGCGCGAGCACCTCGAGGAGCGCACCGTCGCCCGTCCCCGCGTCGACCGCGAGGCGGCGCGGTGAGATCAGCGGGGCGAGCGCGCCCAGGTAAGCCACCGGGAACGGGCCGCCCGGCTCCGCCTCGGCCGGCTCGCGGGCGAAGAACTCACGCGCCGCCGCGTCGCGCGCGTCGATCATCCGGGGGATCGCGGCGAGGCTTCCGTCGGCCTCGCAGAGCGCGCGGCCCGCGTCGAGCGCGTCGCCGACCACCGGGTCGCTCGCGACCCCGTTGTTGAGCTGGAGCAGCGCCCAGCGCCCCTGCTTGCGCAGCCGCAGGAGGCCAGCCTCACGCAGCGTCTTGGCGTGCTTGCTCACCTTGGGCTGGCTCTCGCCGAGGAGCTCGGCCAGCTCGCCGATCGCGAGCTCTTCGGCGCTCGCGAGCGCGAGCAGCCGCAGCCGCACGGGCTCCCCCAGGAGCCGGTAGAGCTCCCAGCGGCGCGACGCGGGCGTGTGGGCAACGACGTCCACAACCTCGATGTATGCCTATATTCGCATGAGTGCAAGCGTTGGCCCTCGGATTCGCAAAACCTCTACGATCTCGATACGCTGCGGCCCGGTGAGCGAGCGGATCGCGTGTGAGGCCTGTGGCGGTGCGATCGATCCGCGGCCCGCGGTGTGCCCCCTGTGCGGCCACGCGCGGCGACCTCGGGCGACCGTCTCGCCCACCTCGCTGGAGACGCCGAGCGAGGACTCGGTACGGCCGCTGCTGCCGCGGTTTGAGACGCGCCCAGCCGCGATCCCGGTCCACGGCCCGATCGACGCGCTGCGGGCCGCGCTCGTCCCCGCGCCGCACACCCGCGGCTGGATGCGCTTCGTCGAGCTCGCCCTCACCCCCTTCGCCTCGCCGGTCTTCCTCGCGGCGACGCCGGTGCTCGCGCTCGTGGTGCGGCGATGGACCCGCCCCGGCCCCGGCGCGTGGCTGGCGGGCGCGGCGGTCGCGACGGCGGGGTGGATCGCGGTCGAGCGCGGCCTCGGGCTCGACGAGGTCCTCTCCCTCAAGCTGATGCTCGTCGCGCTCGGCGCCTGGGCGCTGCGCTCGGTCGTCCGGGCGCTGTCGGCGCGGCGCGACGCGTGACGGGCCTTTACTTCGCCGGCGACCGCGCGATCATGGGCGCCCGATGGAGTGCCCCCGCTGCCGGTCCCCGTTCGTCGACGGTCAGATTCGCGGGCGCGGCGGCGCCTACCGCGGCTCCTACGTCCGGGTCCTCCGCTGCGATCGCTGCAAGCTCTCGGCGCTCGACGTGAGCGCGATCGCGAACCGCCATGGGAGCTCGCACGTCCGGTTGTCGGCCACCCTCCTCTGCCGCGACCGCAAGCCGGCCGACATGCACTGCGCGAGCTGCATGCGCGGCCTGGACCTCGTGACGCTCTCGTGGGGAGCCACCTACATCGAGCTCGAGGAGTGCGCGGGCTGCGGCCTGGTCTACCTGGACCCTGGCGAGCTCGAGCGCATGGGCGGCCTCCTCCGCGTCGCCGAGCGCGCGCCCGAGAAGCTCGCCTGGGACACCGAAGACGAGACGATGGGCCAGACCCTCGACTGGCTGGACGAGCTCTTCGGCGAGCTCTGAGCCGCGAGCCCTGAGCCGCGAGCCCTGAGCCGCGAGCCCTGAGCCGCGAGCCCTGAGCCGCGAGCTCTGAGCCGCGAGCTCTGAGCCGCGAGCTCGAATCCATGAGCCCGGCCGTGCGACTCAGCGCGCGGGCTGCACCGCGTAGGCCTCGTAGGACTCGAGGCGCTCGGCGAGGCGCGCCCGGTCGGCGGCTCGCGCGCTCGACAGGTCGTCCTCCTCCTCGGGGTCCTCGGCGACGTCGTAGAGCGCGGTGACGTTGGTGCGCACGTCGCGGATCAGCTTGAGCGGCCACTCGACGATCGCGCTCGCTTGCTGGTGGACGTTGCCGCGCCAGAGGTCGGTGAACATGAACAGCGAGCGCGCCGGGACGTCGTCGCCGAGCTGCGCGAGGAGGCTCCACCCGTCGTCGGCGCGCGGGGGGAGGCCCGCGACGTCGAGGACGGTCGGCGCCAGATCGGTCAGGAGCACCGGCGCCTCGACCCGGCGCGGCGCGACGCCTGGGATCCGCGCCGCGAGGAGGACGCGCACGTCGTTCTCGAACAGCGAGTTGCCGTGGTTGGTGAGCCCGTGCTCGCCGAACATCTCGCCGTGGTCGGAGAAGATCACGACGGTGGTCCTCGCGCGGTCGTCGCGCGCGTCGAGCCCGTCGAGGAGGCGCCCGATCTCGCGGTCGCAGTAGCTGAGCGCGCTGTCGTAGCGGTCGACCTCCGCGTCGCCGTAGGGGAACTCGTCGTACGCGATGTAGGGGTCGTGGGTGCAGCGGTAGTGGGCGAAGAGGAGGTACGGGCGCGCCGCGGTGTCGCCGACCGATGCGAGGTAGGCGAGGCTCGCGTCGGTCGTCCGCTCGGCCGCGACCGGGTAATTGGCGAGCCAGTCGTCGACCGGCCACGGGGTGACCCAGCGCGCGAAGCCCTGGCCCAGCCCCTGGTTGTGCTGGACGACGTAGGTGATGGTGTAGCCCATCGTCTGGTAGCCCGCGCGCGTCAGGATTTCGGCGATCGTCTCCGCCTCCGGGCGCATGCGGTAGCGGTTGCCCCCGAGGTCGTCGTGCGGGACGCGGCGCGGGTCGCGCCCGGTGAACATCGCGCTCATCGCGAAGCGCGTGCTCGGCGCCGGCGTGTAGGCCCGGTCGAACCACGCCGCCTCGGCGAAGAAGCGGTCCAGGCGCGGGGTCGTCTCACGCTCGTAGCCCGCGAAGGAGAGGTGATCGGGGCGCAGCGCGTCCATCTGGATCAGCACGACGTTCTGACGGCGCGGCACGCCCTCGGCGCGCGCGCGAGGCGCGGGCGGCGGCGCGTACCGCTGGGCGTCGGCGCCGGTGCAGTTCTCGTCGATCCCGTTGCCGGGCACGTCCTCCGCCCCCGGGTGGCGCGCGGGGTCGGCGTCGTCGCAGTCACCGCCGAGCAGGATCGCGGCGTAGCCGTCCCCGTCGGCGTCGGACGCCTTCGCGGCGGCCGCGAGGAGGTTGCCGGCCCAGGGCGATCGATAGAGCAAGGCGCTCTGCGCCGCGGACGGCAGGGCGTCGGCGAAGACCAGCGGCGCGGCGCTGACGAGGGTCGCGGCGGCGAGCGCGGCCGGTCCCCGCCAGCCTCGGGCGGCGCGCGCCATGCGCTGCGCGCGCGCCGCGAGGCCGAGGCCGAACCCGAGCGCGAACGCGGTCGGCGCGAAGGCCCAGGCGACGGGGAGCGTCGCGAGGGTGACCGCGAGCGCGGCGACAGCGACGACCCCGACGAGCGCCCAGCGCGCGCCGGCCGAGCGCCCGCGCGCCCCGAGGCGCCCTCCGATCGCGCGCGCCGCGGGGGCCACCGCGAGGCCGAAGAGCGCGACGCCGACCCCGGTCACCGCGGCGGTGCCGCCGGCCGCGAAGCGCGCGGTCATCATCGCCCCGAGCCGCGCGCCGACCACCGCGCCGAGCCCGACGCCAAGGCCGAGCGCGGTGAGGACGGCGGCCGTGGCGAGCGCGGGGCGGCCCCCGAGGGCGTCGGTGAGCCCGCGCCCGAGCGCGCGCGCGGCCTCCCGATCGGCGAGCCACCCCACGAGCGCGAGGGGCACCGCGGCGGCGACGACGATCGTGGCGGACGCCGCGAGGAGCGCCGCCGCGCCCGCGACCGCGCCGCCGCCCGAGTCCAGCGCGCCCACCGCCGCGACGCCGCCCTCGGCGAGCGCGGCCGCGAGGAGCCCGCTCGTGATCGGCGCGAGGGCGGAGCTCGACTCTGACGTCGGCGCGGGCAAGGCGGGGTTGTACCAAGCGGCTCCGCTCGGTGACAAACCGGCGGCCGGCGCGGCCCCTTGAAGAAACGTGAGGCGCGCTTCCCAAGCGGCCGGGGCGCGCTATGAAGGAGCCGTGCGCGCCCACGACCCCGCGAGCCCTCCCTCCCTGGCCCGCGCCGCCGCGGTGATCGCCGCCCTGGCGGCCCTCGCGCCCGCCGCGGCCGCCTCGGCGTCCAGCGCGGCCGTCCTGCCGCGGGTCGGCGGCACCGGCGTGAGCGAGGCCGCGATCGGCGAGGCCCGCGACGCGGCCGCGATGGTGCTCGGCAACGAGGGGTGGCGCGTGCACGACGCGTCCGAGGTCGAGTCGGCGCTCGCCGGGCACCTCGCCGCGTGCGGCCCCGAGGACGACTGCGCGCACGAGCTGCGCGCGACCCTCGCGGTCGACGTGGTCGTGGGCCTGCGCCTCTGGGGCGACGGCGAGCGGGTCGAGCGGCTCGCGGTGGTCGTGACGGGCGCGCGCGGGGTCGGGCACCGCGCCCTCGCCGCGGTGAGCGACGAGTCGCCCCTGCCCTTCGCGATGGCCGAGGCGCTGCGCGCGGCCCTCCTGCGCTGGTCCACCGGCGCGGTCCCCGACGGCGCGCGCGGCGTGACGGAGCCGAGCGAGCGGACGCCCGCGCCGATGCGCGAGGAGCTGAGCCCGCTCAACTGGGTCCTCGGCGGCCTCTTCGTGCTCGGCTCCGCGCCGATGCTCGGCTACGGCATCAACACCGCGGTGCGGGACGGCGACTGCCTCACCGAGGGGGCGATCCCGGGGACGTGCGTGGAGCAGGTCCGCTTCGGCGACGGCGCGGCCGTGTTCACCGCGCTCGGCGCGATCACCTTCGCCACCGGCCTGGTGTTCCTCATCACGCAGCCGATCCGCGTGCAGGTGCAGGCCGGCCCGGACTCGGCCTCGCTCACCGCGCGAGGGACGTTCTGATGCGGCGCCCCGCAGGCCACCGGTTCGCGATCGCTCTCGTCCTCGCCGCGAGCGCGCTGCTCGGCCCCGCGGTCGCGGGCTGCGAGTCGTTCGCCGAGCGGATCAGCTGCACCAGCGGCACCGTCCTCGCGGAGGACGGGAGCTGCGTCCGCCCGCCGACCCCCGACGGCGGCGTGAGCATCGACGACTGCGCGGGGCTCTGCGCGATGATCGAGGGCTGGACCGACGCCCAGGTGACCTGCCTCCAGGGCAACCTCATGCGCGCGGGCCCGCTGCCGACCGAGTGCCAGACGCTCGACACCGAGGCCGACTGCGGGGCCTGCGTCACGGCCCTCGGCGCCACCGACGCGCAGTGCCAGACGAGCGTCAGCTGCCTCTGACGCGGCGCGCCCTCAGAGGCACGCGTCCTCGCACTCGGCGGGGAACGCGGCGCACGGGAGCCAGCGCCACTCGAACGGCGCGTGGGACCAGCCGGTCTCCTCGCCGTCGACCTTGACCACGCGGACCTCCTCGGGCGCGTCGCCGCTCCACGTGAAGCCGAGGACCACGGTGCGCGCGACCGAGTCGTCGCCGAAGCAGTCGATCGCGAGCTGCCTTGCGTCGATGCTCGCCCACGGGCCGGTGAACACGCACCTCAGGCCGTCGACCTCGCGCGTCACGTGGCCGGTCGGGGTCCGCGAGGGCTCGCCGCCCGAGCAGACCTCGACGACCCGGCCGTCGGCCACGAGGTCGTAGATCGTGACCTCGTAGGTGGCGTGGGTCGGCTGGTCGACGAACCAGCGGCCCTGGAAGCGGGACAGCCCGGCGTCCGGGCCGCCGACCTCGCCGGCGTCGCGCGCCGCTTCGTGGGACGCGTAGCAGCCGGTCAGCGTGAGCGCGGCGACCAGCGCGCCCATCGGTCGCAGACCGCCGCGAGTCACGGGCGAGGCCGCCGCCCCGGGCGCCCTGGCGACCGTCGACGAGGCTCGCGACGGCGCGTCACGCGTGGCGCTTCCCGACCGGGTCCCCGTCGAGCGCGCGCGCTACGAACTGCAAGCGGTCCTGCCCCCAGTAGAGCTCGTCGTCGACGATGAAGGTGGGCGCGCCGGGGACCCCGCGGGCGACCGCCTCGTCGGTCGCGGCCTTGAGCTGCGCCTTCACCTCGGGCTCCTGCGTGCGCTCGAGCAGCGCGGGGTCGAGCCCGACATCCGCGAGGCAGCGCGCGAGCACCGCCGGGTCCTTCACGTCCTCGTCGTCCACCCACGCGGCGCGCATGACGCGGTGCACGAGGCGCGGGTCGTCGGCGACGAGCGCGAGCCGGAGCGCGGTGATCGTGTGGAGCGGGAAGTGGCTGTTCCACCGCAGCTCGACGCCCCACCAGTCCGACCAGCGATCGAGCTCGCGCGCGGCGTGGGCCCGCTTGGGCTCGGGGAACGCGGCCATCGGGACGAGCGGCGTACCGATCTCGGTGAACAGCCCGCCGAGGAAGAACGGCCGCCAGCGGACCTCGCCGCCGTGCTCGGCCGCCACGCGCTCGATCTGGGTGGTGCCCAGGTACGCGAAGGGCGAAGAGAAGTCGTACCAGCACTCGACGATTCGGCTCATGAACGCGCTCCCTGCGTGATCCGCGCCGAACTATGCCAGACCTCGTGAGAAGCGACACGAGCGGTCCTCTCGCGATCGGCGGCCGTGGACTAGGGTCCCGCCATGGCCATCTCGTTCGACACCCACCCCGACCGATACAAGCACTGGACCCTCGAGGTCGACGGCGCGCGCGCGACCCTCACCCTCGACGTCCAGCCGCACGGGGGGCTGCGGCCCGACTACGAGCTGAAGCTGAACAGCTACGACCTCGGGGTCGACATCGAGCTCGCCGACGCGATCCAGCGCGTTCGCTTCGAGCACCCGGACGTCAAGGTCGTCGTCGTCTCGAGCGGCCAGCAGCGCGTGTTCTGCGCCGGCGCGAACATCCCGATGCTCGGTAGCAGCACACACGCCTTCAAGGTCAACTTCTGCAAGTTCACCAACGAGACGCGGCTCTACCTCGAGGACGCGAGCGAGCGCAGCGACCTCAAGTTCATCGCCGCGCTCAACGGCACCTGCGCGGGCGGCGGCTACGAGCTCGCGATGGCCTGCGATCACCTGCTGCTGATCGACGACGGCTCGAGCGCGGTCAGCCTCCCGGAGGTGCCGCTCCTCGGCGTGCTCCCGGGCACCGGCGGGCTCACGCGCCTCGTCGACAAGCGCAAGGTCCGCCGGGACCGCGCGGACGTGTTCTGCACCACGAGCGAGGGCGTCCGCGGCAAGCGCGCGGTCGAGTGGAACCTCGTCGACGAGATCGCGCCCCGGAGCAAGTTCGAGGAGGCGGTCGACGCGCGCGCCAAGGCGTTCATCGACGCGGCGGGGACCGCGCGCGGTCCGGCGATCACGCTCGACCCGGTGGCGCCCACGATCGACGACGACGGCCACCTCCAGTACACGCACGTCACCGTCGAGCTGTCGGCGGCCACGCGCACCGCGACGCTCCGCGTACGCACGCCCGACACCGCGCAGCCCACGACCGCGGACGAGATCCAGGCGGCGGGCGCGGCGCAGTGGTCGCTGCGCGCGTTCCGGGAGCTCGACGACGCGCTGCTGCGGCTCCGGATGAACCACCTCGACATCGGCCTGGTCGTGGTGCGCGCCGAGGGCGACGTCGACGCGGTCCTCGCCTCCGACAAGGCGCTCCACGACAACAAGGATCACTGGCTCGCGAGCGAGATCCTCGCGCTCCAGGCGCGGGTCCTGCGGCGCATGGACCTCACGAGCAAGTCCTTCTTCGCGCTCGTGGACGAGGGCACCGCCTTCGCCGGCTCGCTGCTCGAGCTCGCGCTCGCGTCGGACCGGATCTACATGCTCGAGGACGAGGACGAGGCGGTCACGATCGCGCTCGGCCCGGCCAACGCGGGCGCCTTCCCGATGACGCACGGCCTCTCGCGCCTCGAGGCCCGGTTCATGGCCGAGCCGTCCTTCGTCGGGCGCGCGCTCGAGCGGATGGGCGAGCGCCTCGCCGCGAGCGAGGCCGACGAGCTCGGGCTCATCACCGTCGCGGCCGACGACATCGACTGGGAGGACGACGTCCGCATCGCGCTCGAGGAGCGGGTGAGCCTGTCGCCCGACGCGCTCACCGGCATGGAGGCCTCGCTCCGGTTCCCCGGCGCGGAGAACGCCGACGCCAAGATCTTCGCGCGCCTCAGCGCCTGGCAGAACTGGATCTTCCAGCGACCCAACGCGGTCGGCCCGGAGGGCGCGCTCACCAAGTACGGCCAGCCGGATCGGCCGACGTTCAGCTGGACGCGCTGCTGACAGCCCCGCGTAAGGTTGTGCATTCGCCTACGGCGTGGCAGCGGATCCCGATGACGCGCGCGACTGCTGTGGTCACACTCGGCCTTCTGACTCTCCTCGGCTGCGACGGCGGAGATGGTGTCGACGCGGGCGGCGTGGTCGTGCGCGACGGCGGGCCCATCACCTCCGGCGACGGCGGCCCCAACGACGGGGGGTCGTCCCTCCCGGGCGACGCGGCCGTCGGCGACGCGGGCCTCGTCGACGCGGGGCCGCTCGACGCCTCGACCCGAGACGCGGGCCCGGGCGGGGGCGGCACCGATCCCTCGGCCGCCGGTCCGTTCACGGTGATGACCCAGACCGCCACCGTGATGCGCGGGGCGCGTCGCACGCCGGTCACCGCCCACGTCCCGATGGGCGCGAGCGGCGCCCCCCTCGTCCTGATGCTCCCCGGCTTCCAGCTCGAGTCGTCGCGCTACGCCCCGCTCTGCGACCGCGTCGCGAGCCACGGCTACGTGGTGGTGCGCGCCGACCCTCCGACGGGGACCTTCTCCCCCGACCACACCGCGATGCGCGACGACGGCATCGCGGTGCTCGACTGGGCGACCGCGAACCTCCCGGTCGGCGGCGGCGTCGCGGTCATGGGGCACAGCCTGGGCGGCAAGCTCGCGACCATGATCGCGGGGATGCGGAGCGACGTCGGCGCGCTGATCGCGTTCGACCCCGTCAACGGCGGCAGCCCGATCTCCGGCTACACGCCCGAGCTCCCCGACATCGTCCCGAGCGTCACGCAGACGCTCACCATCCCCGTCGGCTACCTCGGCGAGACGACCAACGCGTCGGGCGGCACGTTCGGGATGGCCTGCGCCCCGGCGGCGCAGAACTACGCGACGTTCTACGACGGCTCGACCGCCGCGCCGTGGGCCGCCGAGTGGACCTTCGCGGGGGCCGACCACATGGACTTCGTCCCGAACGTCGCGGGGTGCGGCTTCGTCTGCTCGGCGTGCACCGCGGGCACCGCCGACCCGGCCACGGTCGTCGCCGGGATGCAGACGCTGACCGTCGCGTTCCTCGAGCGGCACCTGCGCGCGCGCGCCGACGTCGACGCGTACCTCACCGGCGCGCAGGTCCCGAGCGGCGTCACCACGCGCTCGCGCTGAGCGCGCCGCGCGTGCGCTTCCTCTTATGAGGACGCGCACTTGGCGCCGGCGCGAGTGAGGCACCGCACGACCGCTTCGTGGGTTGCACCCCTACGCTTTGCGCGATGTCCCTCACCGACTCCATCCCGAACAACGTCGACCTCGGCTCCGACCGCAAGCTGCTTCGCGCACTCGAGAAGTGGCAGCCCAAGTTCATCGAGTGGTGGCTCGAGATGGGCCCCGATGGCTTCCAGGCCGACGACATCTACCTCCGCACCGCGATCGACGTCGACCCCAAGGGCTGGGCGACCTACGACTACGTGAAGATGCCCGACTACCGCTGGGGCATCTTCCTGACGCCGCGCAACGAGGATCAGTTCGTCAACTTCGGCGACAACGCCGGCCAGAAGGCGTGGGACGAGGTCCCCGGTGAGCTGCGCGGCATCCTCCGCCGCATCATCGTCACCCAGGCGGACACCGAGCCCGCGTCGGTCGAGCAGCAGCGTCAGCTCGGCAAGACCGCGCCGTCCCTCTACGACCTCCGCTCGCTCTTCCAGGTGAACGTCGAGGAGGGCCGCCACCTCTGGGCGATGGTCCACCTGCTCCACCAGTACTTCGGCCGCGACGGCCGCGAGGAGGCGGAGTCCCTGCTCGAGCGCCGCAGCGGCGACGTCGACAAGCCGCGCATCCTGCAGACGTTCAACGAGACGACCGACGAGTGGCTCTCGTTCTTCTGCTTCACGATGTTCACCGACCGCGACGGCAAGTACCAGCTCGCGGCGCTCAGCGAGTCCGGCTTCGATCCTCTCGCGCGCGCGACGCAGTTCATGCTCACCGAGGAGAGCTTCCACCTGTTCACGGGCGAGACGGGCATCGAGCGAATCGTCCAGCGGGCGGCCGAGCTCTCGCTCCAGGACCCGAACAACGACGCGCGCGCCCAGGGGGGCGTCGACCTGCCGACGATCCAGAAGTGGATCAACTTCTGGTTCTCCAGCGCGGTCGAGCTCTTCGGCGGCGAGATCAGCTCGAACGCGGCCGACTACTTCGCGACCGGCCTCAAGGGCCGCTACCGCGAGAAGGCCAAGTACGAGGACCACTCCGCGCTCCGCGACATCTACGAGATGAACGTCCTGCGCGACGGCAAGCTGAGCCAGGAGGAGGTGCCGCTCCGCAACGCGCTCAACGAGGTGCTGCGCGACGAGTACGTCGCCGACTGCGCCCGCGCCGTGCGCAAGTGGAACCACACCATCAAGAAGACGGGCTTCGAGTTCGAGCTGGCGCTCCCGAGCCGCCGGTTCAACCGGAGCATGGGGATGTACGCCGGGGCGAGCTTCGACCCGCAGGGCAACCCGATCACGCCGGAGCAGTTCGAGGCGAACCGGAGCAAGTGGCTGCCGACGGCCGAGGACCGCGCCTACGTCAAGTCGCTGATGGTCCCGGTGACCGAGCCCGGCAAGATCGCCAACTGGATCGCGCCGCCCAAGAAGGGCGTGAACGGCCAGCCGTTCGAGTTCGAGTACGTGCGGTTCAACCGCAACTGACGTGACGCGAGGGGGACGCGAGCCCCCACTGTCGCCCCGAGCCCGCCAGGCCCTCGACCCGAGGCACCCCGGCGGGCTCGGCACGTTTTCTGCCGAGGACCTCCCTCGAGGAGGTCCCCCATGCGCCCGCTCCCCACTCGCCTCGCACTCGCGCTCGCCGTCGCCTTCACGCTCGCGCTCGTCGTCCGCCCGGCCCTCGCGCAGCAGCGGGTCGTCCACGGGCGTCCGGGCGCGCTGGCCGATCTGCGCGCCACCGTGGCGCTCATCGACCCCGAGGGCGGGATGTTCTGCACCGGGACGCTGGTCGCGCCGGACGTGGTCGCGACCGCGGCCCACTGCCTCGCGAACGAGCTACAGACCGACTTCCAGCCGCCCGAGGCGGTGCGGGTCGCGGTCGGTCGCCTCGACGTGATCAGCGACCCGGGCGCGAACCTCGCGGCGTCGGTCGCGGTACGCGCGGTCCACCCCGCGTGCGGGTACCTCGACAACGGCGGCTACGGGCCAGGCCCCGCGATCGACCCGAGCGGGCTCGGGCGCGGCGACGACATCGCGTTCCTCCGGCTCGAGGCGCCCGTCGCGGCGCGGGTCATGACGCCCGTCCCGATCCTCCCCGCCGGGCGCCGCGAAGAGCTCACGCCGGGCACCCGCCTGACGGTCACGGGCTACGGCCTGTTCGACCTCGCCGCGGACGCCGGGGGGCTCCTCTACACCGGCGAGACCGAGGTGCAGATGCTGAGCGAGCACGAGCTCCTGACGAGGCGCGATCCGAGCGGGCAGAGCACCGACAGCTGCTTCGGCGACTCGGGCGGCCCCCTCTACTACACCGACGCCGCGGGAGAGACGTTCCTCGTCGGCGTCACCTCGCGGGGCGCCGAGGACTCGACCCACGAGTGCGGCGACGGCGGCATCTACACGCGCGCCGACGCCTACCCCGACCTCGCGTCCCGGGCGGCCGAGGGCGAGCCGGTGGCCTGCGACCCCGGCCAGGGCGTGCTCACCGACGACTACGTCGACGCGCTCTACGGCCACGTCTGCGAGGAGGTCTGCGCGGACGGATCGACCTACGCGACCCACGCTCTCTGCCGCGCCTGCGCGATGGCCACCCCGGAGCCTCCCGCCGAGCCGACGCCGCGGGCGCGGGTTGGGTGCATCGAGGCGACCGACGAGGGCGGCTGCGCGGTGCGTCCCGGCCGCCGAGGCCCGCCCGCGGCCCTGCTCGCCGGTCTCCTCGCGCTCCTCGGCGCCGGCGCGAGGCGGCGGCGCTGAGCCCGGCGCGCGGACGACCGGCGGGGGCCCGGTTTGCTACGCTGGCCCCGGTGCGCGCGAGCCACACAGACCAGACGCGCGAGCGCGCGGCGTCGATCCCCTCGACCCGGCGCCAGCGGTGCGCCGCGACGGCCGCGCGCTGGGCGCTGCTCGGCCTGCTCGCGCTCGGCTGCGACGATCCGCTCACCACGCCGAACGACGCCGGATGCGCGCCGCCGGAGTGCCACGCCGACGACGACCTCACGTTCTGCGTCCCCCCGGTGCGCGACTGTCCCGCGAGCTGCGCGGAGGCGCTGGCCCGTGATCCCCAGCTCGGATCGGGGCTCCAGTGCATCTGCCCAACCGGCCCGCTGGCGCCGGTCGGGGTGCAATGCGACATGCGCGAGGGAGGCTGGACGCTCGCGATCACGGGCCACGAGCCCGGGTACGCCGCGGTGCTCCCGGTGACCCCGCGCGCCGAGGGCTTGCCCCGCACGTTGACCGGAGCGGTGACCGGCCGCCTCACCGACGACGAGATCGCCGCGCTCCTGGCCGCCTCGCCCGCGGGGACCAACAACGTCCGGGTCGAGGTCGGCGGCGACGCGCTCGGCCCGGCCTGGACGGTGTCGCTCCAGACCGGCGCCTCGGACCGCGCGATCTACCGCGTCGAGACGGACGCCAACGGCGACTGCTCCGCGAGCGATCCCGGGCCCGACCCGGCAGCGACGACGCCGGGCGGGTGGGGCTTCGTGAACGGCTCGGGCGGCGCCGACGTGGGGTTCGTCGACGGCGCGGTGCGCGCGCACGACTACGCAGGGTTCCTCGTGTCGGTCGAGGCGGGCGCCGACGCGTGCGACGGAGCGGCCCGCGGCGCGCCGAGCGAGGTCGCGACGCGCGGGAGGGTGTGGATCCGGTGACCCGCCTCCTCGCCTCCGGCGCCGGGCTCGCGGTGGCCCTCGCCCTCCTCGCGCCGGCCGAGGGGCTCGCGCAGCCGCGCCTCGACGAGGCCCGCGAGCGCTTCTACGCGGCGCGCTTCGACGACGCGGCGGCCCGGTTCGATGAGGTCCTCGCGCGCCCCGACCTCGACGTGGAGACGGCGGTCGAGGCCCACCGCTACCGCGCCGCCCTGCACCTGCTCGCCGGCGAGGAGGTCGAGGCGCGCCGACACGCGCGGGCCGCGGTCGCGCTCGACCCGGCGGTCCGCGCCCCCGAGGGGGTCAGCCGCGTGGAGCCGGTGTTCGAGGCGGCGCGCGCGAGCCTCCCCGACGCGCCGAGCCGCGTCTCGATCCAGGCGGGCGAGGGCCGCCAGGTGCGCGCGGTGATCGACCCCTACGTCGCGGCGCTCTTCGCCGAGCTCGAGCTCCGCTGCGGGGACACGCGCGAGGTCGGCTCGGGGGCGCGGGTGAGCGTGGAGGCGCCCCCCGACGCGATCGACTGCCAGGCGCGCGCCCTGACCGCGGGCGGCGCCGCGCTCCTCACCGAGCGGCTCACCCTCGACGGCACGGCGTCGGAGGAGGACGTCACGCTCTACGCGATCCTCGGCGGCGCGGGGGGCGCGGTGCTCCTCGGCGTCGTGATCGCGGTGGTCGCCGCCGTCGCGTCCGACGACGGCGTGCGCTTCGATCAGGTGAGCGGCCCGTGGCCCTGAGCGCCTCGATGGAGGAGCCGAGCCGCGAGGGGCTGCGCCTCGGCCGGTACACGCTCCGCCAGCGGATCGCGCGCGGCGGGATGGGAGCCATTTACCTTGCGACCATCGAAGGTGCCGCGGGGTTCGAGCGGTGGCTCGCGATCAAGCTGATGCACGGTCACCTCAGCGAGTCGCCGAACCTCGTGAAGCGCTTCCACGACGAGGCGCGGGTCGCCTCGCGTATCCAGCACCCCAACGTCTGCGCGGTGCTCGACTTCGGCGAGGCTCCGGACGGCGTGCTCTACCTGGTGATGGAGTACCTGCACGGCGAGCCGCTGACCGAGCTGTCGCGCGCAGATACGCCCATCCCGCCGTGGCTGGCGCTGCGGACGGTGGCGGACGCGGCGCGGGGCCTCGACGCGGCCCACGAGCTGCGCGACGAGGAGGGCGAGCCCCTCGGCCTCGTGCACCGCGACGTCTCACCGCAGAACCTGTTCGTGCTCTACGACGGGCCGACCAAGATCCTCGACTTCGGGGTCGTGCGAGTCCGCGACCAGATCGCCACGACCACCGAGGGCAGCCTCCGCGGCAAGCTCGGCTACATGTCGCCCGAGCAGCTCGAGGCGGGCCCCCTCGACCGCCGGGCCGACGTGTTCTCCCTCGGGGTCGTGCTGTGGGAGCTCCTGGTCGGCCGGCGGCTCTACAAGCGCGACACCGCGGGGAACACCGTCAAGGCGATCCTCTTCGACACACCGCCCCCGCCGTCGCGCGGGCGCCCGGGGCTCGACCCGCGGATCGACGCGCTCGTGGGGCGCGCGCTGCGGCACGAGCCGGAGCTGAGGTTCCCGACCGCCGCCGCCCTGGCCGACGCGATCGAGGAGCTCCTCGCCGCCCTGGGTGAGCGCTCCGACCACGCCCGGGTCGCGGCCGAGATGACGGCGCGCTTCGGCACGCGGCGCGAGCAGAAGGAGGCGGTCCTCGCGGCCGACGAGCGCACCGAGGCGGCGACGGTGATCATGCCGGACCTCGAGCCGTCCCACGTGAGGCCCGCGGCGCGGCGACCGTGGGCCCTCGCGGCGGTCGCCGCTGGCTTCCTCGCGCTGGGGATCGGCGGGACCGTGCTCGCCATCCAGCTCGGAGCCGAGCCCGCGCCTCCGATCGCCGACGCACCGATCGCCGACGCACCGAGCCCCACCGCGCCTCAGCCCACCGCGGTCGCCCCGACGACGACGGCCGCCGAGACAACCGCGGAGCCGGAAGCGGGTGAGCCGGAGACCCGCGAGCCGGAGACCCGCGAGCCGGAGACCCGCGAGCCGGAGGTCAGCCGACGGTCGAGCGCGCGGCCCGCGGCCCGCGCCGAGCCGGCCGCGCCGGGGCGGATCAACGTGATCGCGCTGCCCGAGGCCGAGGTGTACCTCGGCGGGCGTCGCCTCGGTCGTACCCCGCTGGTCGGAGCCGCCCTCCCCTCCGGACGCCAGCGGCTCGAGCTGCGCGCGGCGGATGGTCGCCGCGAACACGTGACGGTGCGGGTGCGCGCGGGCGAGACTACGGCGGTGTCCCATCGCTTTGGAGAACGATGAGCTACTCGGACGACGAGACCGAGCGCGCCCCGCCGGGGGCCGCCTTCGTGCCCAACCTCGAGACGGACAGCCCGACCCTCGAGCTCACCGTGCTCGACGGCCCGGACCGCGACGTGAGCCGGTGGGTGGAGGGCGAGCGCATCTCCATCGGCACCCACCCGAAGAACGACCTCGTCCTCAGCGACCCGACGGTCTCGCGCTTCCACTGCGAGCTGTTCAGCGATCGGCGCGGGCTCGCGGTGCGCGACCTCGAGAGCACCAACGGTACGTTCGTGGACGCGGTGCCCGTGCGCGAGGGCTGGGTCCGGCACGAGAGCGTCCTGCGGATGGGGGGCTCCACGCTGCGCGTCACCGTCGGCCAGGCCCGCGCGAAGCGTCGCCTCAGCGCGCGCTCGTCGTTCGGGCTCCTCGTCGGTCGCTCGCTCGCCATGCGCGGGCTGTTCGCGGCCCTCGAGAAGGCCGCGTCGGGGGACTCCACCGTCCTCCTGACCGGCGAGACGGGCACCGGCAAGGAGGTCACCGCCCAGTCGATCCACGAGGCGAGCGCGCGCGCCGAGGGTCCGATGGTGGTGGTCGACTGCGCCTCGCTCGCGCCGCACCTCGTCGAGAGCGAGCTGTTCGGCCACGAGCGCGGCGCCTTCACCGACGCGTCCCGCGGGCGCGCGGGCGCCTTCGAGGCGGCGCACGGCGGGACGATCTTCCTCGATGAGATCGGCGAGCTCCCGGTGGAGGCCCAGTCGAAGCTCTTGCGCGTGCTCGAGTCGCGCGAGGTGAAGCGGGTGGGCGGCGACGAGCCCCGGCCAGTCGACGTGCGCGTGATCGCGGCGACCCACCGCGATCTGCGCGCGGAGGTGAACCGAGGCGCGTTCCGCGAGGACCTCTACTACCGCGTCGCCGTGATCGAGCTGCGGCTGCCGGCCCTGCGCGAGCGGATGGAGGACCTGCCGATCCTCGCGAAGGTGCTCCTCGAGCGGCTCGGCGGCGCCCGGACGATCGACGAGGCGCTGATCGAGCGCCTCGGCGCGAGCGCGTGGCCGGGCAACGTCCGCCAGCTCCGCAACTACCTCGAGCGGCTGGTGCTCCTCGACCGCGTCGAGCCGCCGCCCGGGGCGGGTCCGCCCAGCGCGATCAACCCGGGGCTGCCCTACGAGGAGGCCCGCCGCCGCGCGCTCGACGACTTCGAGCGGCGCTACTTCGAGGCGCTGCTCAGCGCGTGCGACGACAACGTCACCGAGGCCGCGCGACGCGCCGGCATGAACCGCACGTATCTCCACAAGATCCTACGCCGGCACGGGATCCGTTGAGCCGCCGCGGACGGCCGTGCGTGGCTCACCGCCGTCCGTAGTCCTCAACGTACATAGACGTCCATCGCGCAGCCGTCGTCGAACCCGTCGCAGCCCTCGGCGTCTCCCGGGAAGGGCGGGAGCCGAAAGCCGCGCGACGGGTCGTTGGTCGTGACCTCGGCGTCGCCGACCCCGAGCGCGTCGGGGCGCGGGCCGGCCGGCGGGGTCCCCGGGACGGCGGGTGAGCTCGAGAGCGTGGCGCACGGACCCTCGGCCGGGGCGGTGTGGGCGTAGCGGCAGCCGACGGCGGTGAAGCGATCCACGAAGCCCGCCTCGCCGAGGCGCCGGATGAGCACCTGCGGCGCCGCGCCCTGCGCCTCGGCCACGCGCGCGTCGGAGCGCTTGAACTCGTAGGTGAACTCGCCGCCCTGGTAGGGGCTCGGCTCGCCCCAGGGTCCGCTCGTCGACCAGCCGATGAAGACCGGCGCGAGGGAGTCGCCGTAGCCGCGCGCGACGAGCGTCCAGCCCCCCGGCTCGGTGTGCATGTCGCAGAGCATCAGCTCACCGTCGCCGCGCGGGTAGAGGCCGCTCGTGAGCCACCCGTCGTCGAGGTACTGCAGGCAGCTCACGTAGGGCTCGCAGCCCGCGCCGTCGCAGCGGAAGCCGGGCTCGACCTCGCACGCGGCCGAGCACCCGTCGCCGTCGAGCGCGTTACCGTCCGCGCAGGTCCCGTCGCTCCCCGCGCAGGAGAGCGGCCGGCACGCGCCCTCGTCGCAGGCGCCGACGCAGGGCAGAATGTGCCCCTCGGGCGAGCCGTCCAGCACGATCTCGAGCGGCCCCTCCGCGCCCGCGACCGCCGCGGTGCATCCCGCGACGACCGCGTCGCAGGCGTCGTCGAACCCGCGCGCGAGCGCGACGACGCTCGAGCCGGCGGGGAAGCGCGCGTCGTCACCGAGCGGCGAGGCGCTGTCGTCCTCTCGACCGAGGGTGAAGGCCAGGCGCGGCGCGAGCGCGGCGGGGAGCCCCTCGAGCCACACCGCGCCGTCGCACTCGAGGTTGGGGGCCGGCGCGATCTCGACCTCGACGCGTTCGACGAAGGCGTTCAGCGCCGGGTTGATGAACTCGACGACCACGGAGCGCGAGCGCCCGCACCCCGCGGCGACGACCGCGGCGGCGACGATCCATGCGCGACGCGCCTCCATGCGGGCAGCGTCGCACTCGGCCCGAGCCCGTGTCGAGAGGGCCCCGCGGCGCGCTCACTGTGGCCGGAACGACTCCACCGTGTCGACGGCGGCGAGGGACGGCGCGTCGCCGCCGCCGATCGCGTAGAGGCGCGCCCCGATCGCGACGAGCCCGTGCCCGTGGTGCGGCGTGGGCGAAGGCGGCGCGGCGGACCAGGTCATCGTCGCGAGGTCGAGCCGATCCATCGTCGCGTGGACGGTCCGGGACTCCTCGCCGCCGTGCACGTAGAGGCCCCCGCCGAGGATCGCGGCCCCGAAGCCGCCGCGAGGTGAGGGCAGCGCCGGCCCGCCCCGCCACGCGTCGGCGACCGGGTCGTAGATCTCCACCTCGACGCGGGTCGAGTCGAGGCTGTTACGGCGCCCGGCGAGGACGTAGAGCTCGCCCTGGTGCGCGACCGCCGCGAGGTGCTCGCGCTCGGTCGGGATGGGCGCGCCGAAGCGCCACGCGTCGCCCGCCGGATCGTAGAGGAGCGTCTCGGACGCGAGGCGGCCGCTGAGCATGTTGCCGCCGGCGAGGACGAGGACGTCACCGATCGACGCCGCCGCGCCGGCGCCGCGCGCATCGGGGAGCGACGCGATGGGCGTCCACTCCGACGCGCCCGCGCGGAGGACCCAGGCCGTGTCGAGGGGCTCGAAGGACAGCCCCTCCATCCCGCCGAGCGCGTAGAGATCGCCCCCGTGGGCGACGAGGCTCATGTGGTGACGCGGGGCGGGGAGCGCGGGCCCGTCGGTCCACGCGGAGGTGGACGCGTCGAAGATGAAGACCCGCGGGGTGACCGCGCCGCGGATGAAGCCGCCGGCGACGTAGACGCGCGTCCCGAGCGTCGCGACCGCGACCTCCTGCATGCGCGTCGGGAGCGACGGCTCGCTGCGCCAGCCCGGCAGATCGGGGCCCGCGTCCACCGGGCCCGCGTCGGGGGCGCCGCCATCCGTCGCGGCGGGCCCGGCGTCGATGGTCGGCGCTCCGTCGCACCCACCGACCAGGCCGAGGGCCAGCGCCAGGGCGATCGTGGCGGCGCGCGTCATGAAGCCTGGATAGCACGCGTCGGCCGGTGGGCGGTCGAGCGCGGCCGCAGGCCCGGCGCAGGAGGTCGTCTAGTCACCCGGAACAGCGATTCATGGCACATCCCACCGGCCCTCGCCGCGCGACTCGGCGTCACTCCTCCTCGAAATGCCCTTGGCATTCCTCGTCGTCGTTCCTTGATTCGCACGGCGATGGCTCGCCGGGATGTGCCGTTCACTGCTGTTCCGGGTGACTAGTCATGGACGCACGATTCGACGCGAGCCGGTCGCGGCTCAGACGAGAGTGAGCAAGCTCTCATTCGCGCCATGGTGCGCGCCGCGCAACGTCCCGAGCCGCCACCCGAGTCAGGCGCTACCCTAGGCGTCATGCGCTACGCCGCATTGCTCGCGCTCCTCACGGTCGCCTGCGACGGTGCGCCGCCGTCGGTGGACGGCGGCCCGCCCGACGCGGGGGCGCGCCCGGCCACCCAGGCGGTCGTCGGCTACAACACGCCCGACGATCTCTTCGCCGCCCCGTGGCCGGACGAGCGGCTCCGCCGCCCCGACGGGACGGTCGACGTGTCGGCCTTCCCCAACCCGCGCGGCGCGCCGATCGCCGACGACCTGCGCTCGATCCTCGAGGGCGCGCGCGGCTTCGGCGTCTCGAGCGGCATCTACTTCGCGCTCACCGGCCCGCTCGACCCGGCCTCGCTCCCGGACCCGGCCGGCTCGATCGGCGCCGACGCGTCGGTGTTCCTCCTCGACGTGGCGCGCGGCGAGCGCGTTCCGATCGACGTGCGCTACCTCGAGGACGCCGGCACCTTCTCGCCCGACCACCTCCTCGCGGTGCTCCCGCTGCAGGGGCGGCCGCTCCGGCCCGAGGCGCGCTACGCCGCGGTGGTAACGACGGCGGCGCGGAGCCCGGCCGGCGAGCCGCTCGTGGCCGGCGAGGGGACCCGCGCGATCGCGGCCGGGGAGCCGCCGCCCGGCCTCGATCCGTCGGTGTACGACGCACAACGATCCTTGCTCGACCAGCTCGACCGAATGGGCGTCGACCGAGACCGCGTCGCCGCCACCGCGCTGTTCACCACCTGGGATCCGACGGCCGAGCTGCGCGCGGCCCAGGCGCAGCTCGCGACGATGGATCCGCCGGCGCTCGAGGCCGACTTCACGGCGGCCGAGGTCTTCGACGAGCTCTGCGTCTACCACGCGACCGTACGCATGCCCGACTTCCAGGGCGGCGAGGCGCCCTACCTCGACGGCGGGGGCGCGTGGGTCTACGAGGGCGGCGCGCTCGCGGTCCAGCGAATGGCCCAGGCGAACCTCTGGGTCACCCTCCCCCGGCGACCGATGCCCGCGGACGGCTTCCCGGTCGCGGTGTTCGTCCGCACCGGCGGGGGCGGCGACCGGCCGCTCGTCGATCGCGGGCCCCGCGCCACGGCCGGCGGCGACGCGATCACCCCGGGCACCGGCCCGGCCCTGCACTTCGCCCGCGCCGGCTTCGCGGGCGTGTCGGTCGATGGCCCCCTCGGCGGTCTGCGCAACACGGACGGCTGGGACGAGCAGTTCGCGATCTTCAACATCAACAACGTGCGCGGGCTGCGCGACAACGTCCGCCAGTCCGCGCTCGAGCTCATCCACCTCGTGCGCCTGCTCGGCACCGTCGCGATCGACGCCTCGGGGTGCCCGGACCTGACGACGCCGACCGCGGGCTCGGTCGCGCTCCTCGACCCCGACACGGTCGCGCTCATGGGCCACTCGATGGGCGCGACCATCGCGCCGCTCGCGGTCGCGCTCGAGCCGGCCTACGACGCGGCGATCCTGAGCGGCGCGGGCGCGAGCTGGTCGCGGAACGTCATCTTCAAGGAGAGCCCCATCGCCGTCCGCCCGGCGGCCGAGAACCTGCTGCGCTACCCGGCGGGCTCGCTCGTCGAGCACGACCCGGTGCTGGCGCTCCTGCAGTGGGCGGGTGAGCCCGCCGACCCGCAGGTCTACGCGCGCCACCTGCTCGAGGAGCCGATCGCGGGCGAGGCGCGGCACGTCCTCATGTTCCAGGGGATCCTCGACACCTACATCCCCCCGCCGGTCGCCAACCCGCTCGCCCTCGCCATCGGGCTCGACCAGGCCGGCCCGGCCCTCGATGAGGCGCTCAGCGACCGGTTCACGCCGCTGTCGGCGGAGCTGCCGCTCGCGGGGGGCGCGCAGATCGGGCTGCCCGCGTCCGCCAACCGCGCCGGGCGCGTCGCGGTCGTCGTGCAGCACGCCGAAGACGGCATCGAGGACGGCCACGAGGTCGTGTTCCAGACCCCCGGCCCGCAGCTGCAGTACCGCTGCTTCCTCAGCTCCCTCGCGGCCGGCGCGCCCCAGGTGCCCGCGACCGACGCGACCGACTGCCCCTGAGCCCGTCGTCGAACGCGCGCGCCGGCTCAAGTTCTGGCGCGGACGGCCGATCCCTACGTGGATGTCCGCAGCCGAGGAGCTCGAGCCCGAGACCGCCCTTCGCCGGGCGTGGCTCGAACGCCGCCCGATCCTGGATCGCGAGGGCGCGACGTTCGGCTACGAGCTGCGGATCCGTTCGAGCCCCGCCGGCGCCGCCCCCGACGCCGGTGAGCGCTCGACGTCCGCCCAGACCGTGATGAGCGCGTTCAGCGAGGTCGGAGTCGACGACATCTGCGGGCCGGATCAGAAGCTCGCGTTCCTGCTCGACGACGCGATGCTGGCGGTCGATGGCCTCGACGCGCTGGAGGCGCTCCCACGCCACCGCGTCCTGTTCGTCGCGCCGCGCACCCCCGGCGCGGACGAGCCCCTCGCGGAGACCCTCCGCGCGATGAGCGAGCGCGGGCTCCGGCTGGTCCTGCCCGCCGACGCGCCGGAGCACGACGAGGTGCTGCGCTTCGCCGAGCTGGCCACCGTCGATGCGCGCGCCCACTCGCCCGAGGGCTTCAGCGAGCGGATCGCCGCGCTGCGGCGCGCCGGCGTCCCCACGGTCGCGCGCCGGGTGGAGACCCGCGCCGAGCACGCCCGCGCGCTCGCGGCCGGCGCCGACTACGTGCAGGGCTTCTACTTCCAGGTCCCGGAGATGGTCTCGGGGACCCACATCCCGGCGAGCCACCAGGCCGCGCTCTCGCTCCTCTCGAAGGTCCAGGACGACGAGACCCCGGTGTTGGAGCTCGAGCGCCTCATCGGAGCTGACGCCTCGCTGAGCTACCGCCTGCTCCGGCTGCTCTCGACCGGGCGCTTCGCGACGCGCCGCAAGGTCGACTCGATCAAGCACGCGCTGGTGCTCCTCGGGCGTCGCCGGCTCGCGCAGTGGGTGAGCCTGCTCGCGCTCGCCGGCATCGACGACCGCCCGGCCGCGCTCCTCGAGCAGTCGATCCTCCGCGCGCGGATGTGCGAGCTCCTCGGCGCGCGCCACCCCGAGCACAAGCCGGCCGCGTTCTTCACGGTGGGCCTCCTCTCGGCGATTGACGCGATGCTGGGCCGCCCCCTCGCGGTGGTGCTCGAGGGGATCCCCCTCGCGCCGCCCCTCGCGGAGGCGCTGCTGACCGAGCGCAACGAGCTGGGTCGGATCCTCGCCGCGGTGAAGGACTACGCGACGGGCGAGTGGCGCGCGGTGGACCTGCACGTGGTCGCCCCGCACGAGCTCGCCGACGCCTACTTCGACGCGGCGCGCTACTCGGTCGAGCTGATGGGCGAGCTCTCGCGCTGATCCATCGCGCGGATCCACCGCGCTGATCCATCGCGCGGATCCATCGGGACGGGAACATCGAGCGGCGCGCGCGGTCCACGCGCCATGACCCGATGGACCGAGATCATCATCCCCGTCGAGCGCAGCCCCGACCCCGCGCTGCTCCTCGACGTCGCCGTGCCGCTGGTGGAGGCCGTCCGGCCCGCGCTCGCCGCCTGGCACTACTTCTGGGAGCCGGACCTCCACCTCCGCCTGGGCTGGCGCGGCGAGGCGGACGACGCGGCCGCCCGGGCGTGGCTCGACGCGGCCCGAGCGCGCGGCGCGCTCGGCGCGTGGTCCTTCGGGAGCTACGACGGCGACGCGGCGATGCTCGGCGAGGAGGTGTGGGACCACGCCGCGCGGGACTTCGAGGGCGGGGCCGAGTACGCCTCGGCGCTGCTCGCGCTCGAGCGGAGAGGAGCCCTCGGGTCGACGCGCGACTTCTTCTGGGCGCGCCACGTCCATTGCTTCAGCAACCAGCTCGTCGGCACGTGGAGCGAGGAGGCGCGGCTCTGCGTCCTCCAGGCCCGCTACCGCGCGGCGCTGCTCGCCCGGGCGCGGGTCAACGCGGGCCTCCGTCCGCGCCTGCGCGCGCTCGTCGACGCCCTCGACGGAGTCCTCGCGGACGCGGGGGCGATCCAGGAGGCGGAGGCCGCGCTGCTCGACGCGTGGCGGAGCCAGGGCCGGCCAGACCTCGCGACGATGCTGGAGCTCCCGGACGACTTCGCGCGCGATCCGTCCGAAGAGGTGTGAGGGCCCGGGACGGCGGCGCGAACGGCGAGCGGAGGCACGGGGCCGACGAAGAACGCCCTTCGGGGCGTTCCTCGCCAGCTACGGGGTCCCCGGGATGAAGGTGCGCCTTGGGCCGTAGCGGCTTCGGTGAGGCGGCGGGACCCAGCCGCCCAGCGCGCGCTCGAGGTGCCCCGCGACCGCGATCGTCAGGTGGTCGTTGCCGTGCGCCGCGACGACCTGCACCCCGAGCGGGAGCCCGCGCCGATCGAGCCCCAGCGGGACCTGGGTCGAGGGGAAGCCGAGCACGTTCACGATCGCGGTGTAGACGAAGTCGAAGGGCCGCCGCAGCGGGCCGCGGTGGCGCGGCGCGGGGCGCGAGTAGGACGGGTAGAGCATCACGCCGTCCGCGCCCAGCGCCTCGCCGAGGGTGCCCCGCAGATCTTGGAGCTCCGCGATCAGCCGGTCGGTGCGCGCGGGGAAGCGCTCCGGGACACGCTCGAGCGCAGCGAGGGTGAGCGCCGGGAGGGTATGCGGCGAGCGGCGGAGCGCCCAGCGCGCGAGCTCGGGGATCACCGGCACGCGCCGGCCGTTGCCCATCAGCACGCCGAACGGCGTCCCGCCCGCGCGCGAGAGCGACGCGCCCCAGTAGTGCAGCGACCGGGCGAGCCCGGCGAAGGCGCGCGGCTCGACCCTCGCGCCGGCCGCGGACAGCGACCCCGCCGCGCGCTCCTGCGCCGACCGCAGCGCAGGGTGTACGCCGATCCAGTCGTTGTCGGGCACGTCGAGGACCCGCAGGGCCCCGACGTCGACCTCGGAGGGATCGCCGAGCGCGATCGGGCGGCACGCCTCGCACTCACCGTCGGGGCCCGCGAGGACTCGCAGGACGGGCCAGAGGTCCTCGGCGCGCCGCGCGAGGGGGCCGGTGCAGAGGAAGCCCTCCGTGTCGCGCTCCGCGGTGGGCCACTGGCCGGTGCTCGGGACGAGCCCCGCCGACGGCTTGTGCCCGAACACCCCGTTGAAGAACGCGGGCCCCCGGATCGAGCCGCCGATGTCCGCGCCGAGGCCGAAGGGCACGATGGCCGCGCCCACCGCCGCGCCCTCCCCGCCCGAGCTGCCGCCGACGATCCGGCCGAGGTCGTAGGGGTTGTTGGTCCGACCGTAGAGTCGGTTGTCGCTCTCGACCCACATGAGCAGCTCGGAGACGTTCGTCACGCCGATCGGGATCGCGCCCGCCTCGCGCAGGCGGCGCACCGCGGTCGCGTCCCGCGGCGCGCGGTGCCCGCGGCGCGAGACGAGCCCCGCGGTGTGCGGCATGCCCTCGAGCTGGATGCTCTCCTTGATCGTGCAGGGCACCCCGTGGAGCGGCCCGACGCCGTCCGGGCCTCGCTCCGCCAGCGCGGCGTCGGCGACCCGCGCCTCCGCCTTGGCCTCGCGCACGCGCGCGCGCACGACCGCGTTGAGGAGCGGGTTCACCGAGCGCATGCGCTCGATCGACAGCTCGACCAGCGCGAGGCTCGTGGTCTCGCCCGTGCGGACGAGGCGCGCCAGCTCGGTCGCCGACTTGAGGAGGTAGGGGTGCATCAGCCACCCAGAGGGTCGAAGGGATCGCGCTCGCCGATCAAGTCGTAGATCGTGGCCGCTCCCTCGACGTCGGTCAGCTCGAGCGTCACGCCGATCGCGGTCTCGTGCCGCGTCGAGACGCGCGCCCCGGTCGAGAGCTCGACCCAACCGCCCCAGCCCACCTCCACGCCGCCGATCGGGAGAATGCTGACCCACATCTGCCACGCGCTCGGCAGGCCGTCGTCGCCCACCCGCCAGAGGTAGGCGTCCCCCGGGGTGAGGCCGCCGGACGCGTAGCTCACGAGGAGGCCCTCTGCGCCCCCCTCGAGATCGACGACCGAGAGCGTGACCCCGTCGTCGCGGAGCTTCGCGAGCGGGTTGAGCCAGAACGAGTCGTTGATGAACGCCGCGTAGGCCTGATCGGCGAGCTCGCTCGCCTCGCCGCCCTGAACCACCGCGCCCCCCCGGGTCACCAGGGCCGCGCTGCGGTCGAGCCGCTGCAGGACGACGACGTCCCCGAAGGCGACGCGCGACAGGTCACGCTCGCGGTCCCAGAGGTGCTCGTTGCGGCCCGCGAAGGTCCACCGCACCGCGCCCGTCCGGGCCCAGGCGTCGACGTCCACGGCGGCCTCCACGCGCGCGGCGAGCGCCTGCGCCGCGGGACCCTCGCGTCCGTCCGGCCGCGGCTCGTGGGCGAGCGCGAGCCCCGCCCCGACGAGGAGGACGAGGACGAGCAGGCTCGCCCCCGCCCACTTCGCGAAGCGCTTCACGCGATCACGTCAGACCGTCGCGAAGGCCGCGTCGGGGATCTCGATCGCGCTCTGGTCGCCGAGCTGGAGCATCTTGGCCTTGGCGATGACGTCGGGGAGCACGTTCGTCGCGTAGTAGACCGCGGCGTACCGCTTGCCCTCGTAGAACGCGCGGTCGGGGTGGCTCTCGGCCACGTCCGCCAGCTTCTCGACCGCGATCGCGGCGCCCTCGAGGAGGAGCCACGCGACCGCCACCTCGCTCATCATCTCGAGGAAGCGGTTCGCGTTGAGGGGCACGCGCTCCATCTCGCCGCCTTTGAACCAGCCCAGGAGCTGGAACGCCGCGCCGCCGACCGCCTCCTGCGCCTTGGCGAGCTGCGCGACCGCCGGCCCGAGCTGGGCGTGGTCCTTGTTGGCCGCGACAAACTTGCCGACGTCGGCGAAGAACTCCTGGGCGTGCTTGCCGCCCGCCTGGCCGAGCTTGCGGCCCACCAGATCGAGCGCCTGGATGTGGTTGGTGCCCTCGTAGATGCTGAACACCTTGGAGTCGCGCGCCGCCTGCTCGACCGGGAAGTCGCGCACGTAGCCCGAGCCGCCGTGGACCTGGATCGCCGTCTCGGCTACCCGGTAGGCCTGGTCGGAGGAGTAGGCCTTCACGAGCGGGGTGAGCAGCTCGACCTGGCCCTTGTGGTAGGCGGCCGAGTCGTCGTCGCGGCCCGCGAGCGCCACCGAGCGGTCCTGGTGGGTCGTGAGCTTGACGATGAGCGCGCGGATGCCCTCCGTCTTGGCCTTCATGTCGAGGAGCATCCGGCGCACGTCCGGGTGCTCGATGATCGCGACGCGGGGCGCGGTCGGGTCCTTCCACTTGTCGATGCTCGAGCCCTGCTTGCGGTCCTTCGCGTAGTCGAGCGCGTTCATGTAGGCCGCGCCGGCCACCGCGAGGCCCTGGAGCCCGACCCCGATGCGCGCGTAGTTCATCATCGTGAACATCTGGCGCATGCCCTGGTGCTCGACGCCACCGACGAGGTAGCCGAGGCAATCGTCGTTGTCGCCGAAGCTCAGGGTGCAGGTGGCCGAGCCGTTGAGGCCCATCTTGTGCTCGATGCCCGCGACGGTGACGTCGTTGCCGCCCGCGACCTTGCCGTCCTCGCCGAGGCGGCGCTTGGGGACGATGAAGAGGCTGAGGCCCTTGGTGCCCGCCTCCGCGCCCTCGATGCGCGCGAGCACGAGGTGGACGACGTTGTCGGCGAGGGTGTGGTCACCCGCGCTGATCCAGCACTTGGTGCCCTTGATCTTGTAGACGCCGTCCGAGACCTTCGTGGCCGAGGTCTTCGCGGCGCCGACGTCGCTGCCGGCGTGCGGCTCGCTGAGGCACATCGTCCCCCCGAAGCGGCCGGCGAACATCGGCTGGGCCCAGCGCTCGACCTGCTCGGGCGTGCCGTGGTGCGCGATGAGGTCCGCCGCGCCGTTGGTGAGGCCGGGGTACATCATGAACGCCGGGTTGGCACCGCTCATGAGCTCCTCGGCCACCGCCTGGAGGGTCAGCGGCGAGCCCTGGCCACCGTTCTCCTCGGCCACCGCGAGCGAGCGCCAGCCCTGCTCGTAGAGCGCGGTCCACGCCTTGTCGAAGCCGCTCGGCGTCTGGACCTCGCCGTCCACGAGGGTGCAGCCCTCGCGGTCGCCGACCTGGTTGAGCGGGCCGAGGATCTCGGTGGAGAAGCGGTAGCACTCCTCGAGCACCATCTTGACCTCGTCCGGGCCCCACTCCGCGTAGGGCGCCTGGCCCAGCAGGTCGGCGAGCCCGAACTGCTCGAACAGCAGGAACTCGATCTCTCGAAGGTCGGCCTTGTACCAATTCTGGGCTTGCGACACCTGTGGACTCCTCGGTGCAATCACGGAGCGCGGGCAGTGAGCGGGTTCACTGAATGGCGCTTCAGTCACCGGGATAGTAGGCCCGCGACGCGGTGCGTCAAGCGCGCAGGGAGCGTATCCTCTCGGCCGATGGGGGCGCAGCGGGAGGGCGACCGCCGGGGGACCGGTGGGGCGGGCGACTGGGTGCTTGGCGAGACCCTCGGGCGCGGCGGGATCGGCGTGGTCTACGCGGCGACCCACGCGGTGACCGGCCAGCGCGGCGCGCTCAAGGTCGCGCACCCCGAGGCGGGAGCGGTCGGCGACCACTGGTTCCGGCGCGAGCGCGACCTGATCGCGCGCCTGCGTCACCCTCACATCGTCGCGCTGCTCGACGCGGGCGAGCTCGAGGGGGAGCGCCCCTACCTCGTGTTCGAGCGCGTGGACGGCTGCACGCTCGAGGAGGCGGCGGAGCGGCTGACCCTCGACGAGATCGTCGCGATCGGCGGGCAGCTGCTCGACGCCCTCGGCTACGCCCACGACGCGGGGGTCGTCCACTGCGACGTCACGCCGGCCAACGTCCTGCTCGAGGAGGGCCCCGATCACGCCAAGGTGACGTGCGTCGCGCGGCTCACCGACTTCGGGCTCGCGCGCGCGAAGATCGACGCGCACGCGCGCCTCCGCTCGAGCATGCAGGTCAGCGGGACACCCGGGTACATGAGCCCGGAGCAGGCGAAGGGCGCTGGCTCGCCCGGCCCGGCGAGCGACCTCTTCAGCTGCGGCGCGCTCCTGTTCCGGCTCCTCACCGGCTACGCGCCCTATGGAGGCAAGACCGCCATCGAGGTCGTCCAGCACACCCTCGGCGCGAGCCCGCTGCCGCTGCGGCCCCGGCAGGGGCTGCGCGCCCCGGTGAAGCTCGCCGAGGTCGTGCAGCGGCTCCTCGCGCGCGACCCGGAGGACCGCTTCCCGAGCGCTGCGCGCGCGCGGGCGGCGTGGCTCGCGGCGGCCGGCGGCACCACCCCGGCCACCGGGACGGTGAGGCCGCACGCGCCGAGGACCGCCGGGCTCCAGTCGCTCGAGACCATCCTCGTCGACCGCGTCCGCTCGACGCGCCAGGCGGCGGTCTCGACGCTGCGCGAGACGCCCGCCGCCGGGCTGCGCCGCGACGGGCTCCCCTGGCGGCGCCCGCGCGAGGAGCTCTACGGCCGCGACGCCGAGCGCGCCGAGCTGGTGCGCGCGCTGCCTCCGTGGGGGGCCGAGCCGAGCCTCGTCGCGATCTGCGGCGAGCGCGGGGTCGGCAAGAGCGCGCTCCTCGAGGCGGTCTGCTCGGAGGCGCGCGGCTCGGGCGCGCGCGTGCTCCGGGCCCACGGGCGCCTCGCCGGCCCGTGCCCGCCGATGGAGGTGCTCGCGACGATCGCGCTCACGTCGATCGGGGCGGGCCTCGTCTACCCCGCGCGCCTCGCCGCCGAGCGGCTCGCGCGCGAGCTCGCCGACGGCGCCCTCAGCGACCCGGCGGGCGCGACCGACGCGCTGGTCGGCGGGCTGCTCGGCGTCGGCCCCCGCGGCGGCGGTCCGACCGCGGTGATGGAGGCCTACGAGGGGTTCACGCACCTGCTCGGGGTCGATCACCGGCCGGTCGTGATCGTGATCGATGATGCACAGGGGCTGGACGCGGGGACCTGGGAGGTGCTCCGCGCGGTCGCGCTCGAGCACCCCGGCCACGTGGGCGTCGTGTGGTGCGGCGCGGGAGAGCCTCCGGAGGACGTGACCGCGCGCGCGGAGCTCGAGCGACCGGGCGAGGAGGTGCTCGACGCGATCTGGCGCAGAGACGCGCCCGAGGGCGCGCGCCGGGACCCCAGCCTCACGCTGCCCGCCGACGTAGCCGCGCTGGCGCACCTCGCGACAACACACGGCGCGACGGTGCACCTCACGAAGGGCGGCTGGACGCCTCGCTTCGACGCGGTCGTGGCCGCCCTCAAGTCACCCGAGCGGCTGATCCTCGAGGCGGCCGCGGTCTACGGCGACGACATCCCGCGGCGCGGGCTCCCCAAGGTCGCGCAGGTCCTCGGCGCGCCGCTCGACGAGGCGCACGCGGCGCTCGACGCCCTGCTGACGCGAGGCGCGCTCAGCGAGGTCGGCGAGGCCGCGGCGCGCCTCGAGCGCTGGCTGCGCTTCGACTCGCCGGGCCTCCGCGCGGCCGCGCTCGCGGGCTGCTCCCCGGAGTGGCGGCGGCACCTGCACGCGGTGGCCGCCCAGTGGCTCGCGCGCGACTGCCTCGACGACCACGCCCCGAACCGCGCCCGCGTCGCGCACCTCGCGCTCGAGGCGGGGCTCGAGCGCAGCGCCGCCCACGCGCTGACCGAGGTCGGGCGGCTCGAGCTGGAGGCGGGTCGACCGGAGCGCGCCGGCGCCTCGCTCGATCGCGCGGCCGAGATCGCTCAGGGCGCGGACGCGGACGCGATCGACCAGGCGCGGGTCGGCGCGCACCGGGCCGAGGTCGCGCTCGCGGTCGGGCTGCCCGTGCGCTGCGTGGAGCTGGCCGACGAGGCGCTCCGCGTGATCGAGCCGGGGCGCGAGGTCCTCACCGCGCGGCTGCGAGGGATGCGCGCCGAGGCGCTCGCCCAGCAGGGTCAGCTGGAGCCCGCCGCGCGCGCGCTGGAGGAGGCGATCGAGGCGCTCGGCCCCGAGGGCGATCCGATGGAGTCGGCGCGGCTCCACGCCTCCCTCGGGTGGATCCTCGGCTACCGGCTCGGCCGGAACGCCGAGGGCATCGAGCACGGACGCCGCGCGCTCGAGGTCGCGGCCCGGATCCACGCGCCGGCGTTCCGCGCGTCGCTCTGCGGTCGGCTCGGCGCGAACTACCTGCGCGCGGGCGACTGGGACGGGCAGCTCGAGACGAACCGCGAGGACCTCCGGCTCTCGACCCGCGCGCGCGACCCGCGCGGCATCGTGCGCGCCAACATCAACCTCGGGGTCTGCTTCCACAACCGAGGCGCGCTGGCGCTCGCCGACGAGCACACGAGGCGCGCGCTCGACCTCGCCACCCGCTGCGGCTCGGACGGCGCGGCGCAGATCGCGCACAACAACCTCGCGATGATCGCGCTCGACGACGGGCGCGACGAGGACGCGGCGCGCCACGTGGACGCGGTGCTCGAAGCCTCCGCGCGGAGCGGCTACCGGCGCGCGCTCCCCGAGACCTGGATCACACAAGCAAGGCTGCACATCCGCGCCGGCGCGCTGGACGCGGCCGATGAGGCGCTCGGGCGCGCGGAGGAGGCGGGCGACGTCTCCGACCTCGAGATGGTCTTGCGCACGCGCGCCCTCTTGGAGCTCGCCCGCGGCGACGGGGGAGCCGGTCGTGCGCGGATGGAGGGCGTCTGCGCGGGCCCCGAGCACGACCCCTACGAGCGCGCGCTGAGCCGGGTCACCCTGGCCGCAGTCTGCCGCGCCCTGGGCGACGCCGATGCCGCCGCGGAGCAGGAGGGCCGGGCCGACGCGATCCTCGAACAGCTCGGCGCGGACCCCGCGGTCGAGCGGCGACGCTGGGGCGGCGCGTAGGGCGCGGCCCAGACGGCGCCGGAGCGCGACGCGCTCCTGTCAGACGATCGGGCCGCCCTGGAAGCGGCTGTCGCCGAAGCCCTCCTCGATCCCGAACGCGTGGTTGATCGCGGTCAGGAGGTCGCAGTGGCTGCGGTTCGAGAAGGAGAGGTAGCGGCCCATCTCGATCGCGCCGCCCGCGCCGCCCGCGAGCACCCACGGGATCCGGTTACGCGTGTGGCTGTTGCCCTTGCCGAGCTCGTTGCCCCAGACGACCAGGGTGTTGTCCAGCAGGGTGCCGTCGCCCTCGGGGATCGCGTCGAGCTGGGTGAGCAGCGCCGCGAAGCGCTCCGCGTAGTACTCGTTGATGCGGATGATCTTCTCGACCGCGGCGCCGTTGCTGTCGCCCTCGTGCGAGAGATCGTGGTGGCGATCGTTGAAGCCGAGCCACGGGAACGTGCTCTGGCCCACCGAGTTGTTCCACTGGATCGAGGCCACGCGCGTCAGGTCGCAGGCGAAGGCCATCGTGACGAGGTCGGTCATGGACTGGATGACCGCGGGGTTGCTCGCGTCCTGGTTGAGCGGGCCGGGGTCGCCGACCGTCGGGATCTCGCAGGCCGCGCCCACGTTCGGCGTGTTCTGGAGGCGCATCTCCAGCTCGCGCACCGCGGTGAGGTGGCTGTCGAGCCGGCGGCGATCCTCGCTGCCCAGCCGCGGGCTCAGCCGCTCGAAGTCGCCGCGCGCGTAGTCGAGCACGCTCTGGCGCAGCAGCCGCCGGCGCTCCGCGTCGCGCGGGTCGCTGTCGAGGTTGCCGAACAGGCGGTCGAAGGCCTGGCGCGGGTCGTCCTCGGGCGGCAGCGGCTCGCCGGGCGCGCGGTAGATCATCCGCGTCCAGACGTTCTCGTTGTTGCCGTTGTCGACCCCGAGCTCCACCGAGCGGAAGGGCGACTCGTTGCCGATGTGCAGCGCGACGCGCTGGTCGATGCTCATCCCCGACGACCAGCTCACCGGCGGACACGAGTCGCAGCCGCCCATCGTCCCGCCGGGGAGCAGCTCCACGCCGGTCCAGAGGCAGCCCATGCCCTTCTGGTGTCCGTCGCCCGGGCCGACCGACGTGATGCGCTGGTCGACGCCGTCGAGGATCATCACCTTGTTCCGAAGCGGCTCGAGCGGCGCGAGGATCCGCCGGAAGGTGAAGTCGCGCTCGCCGCCGCTCGGGAAGAACTCGTCCGGCCAGGTCCCGTTCGGGCTGAAGACGAGCAAGAGCCGCTTCGGGAATGACGTGACCTGGGCTTCGCCCTTGAGGCTGCGCCAGAACGGCAGGGTGATGGCGCCTGCGCCGACGGCGCCGAGGAACGCGCGGCGGCGCCAGCGGCGGGGATGGTCGAGTGAGCTCATCGGTTCGCTCCCGAGGGCACGGTCAGGTACCTGAAGCTGTCGGAGACGGCGATCGCGACCATCAGCTCACGCAGGTCGTAGTCTGCGCCGCGGAAGCGATCCTGGATCTGCTGCACCGCGCAGAGGTCGCGGTTGGTCTCGGTCCGGCCCATCGCGAAGCGGAAGAGCTGCCGCCCCACGCACTCGCGGACCTGCTCGCTCTGGGCGAGCTGGGTGGAGAGCTCGGCGACGCCGTAGAACGGGCCGTCGGCGTCGTAGGACTGGAACACCTCGCCGCTCGCGTCGACGTCGGCGCCCTCGTCGGTGTCGCGCCAGCGGCCGACCGCGTCGTAGTGCTCGAAGCCGAAGCCGATCGGGTCGATGAGCTGGTGGCAGCCCTGACAACGCGCATTGCTGGAGTGCTCCGCGAAGCGCTCGCGCGTCGAGAGGCCAGGCGCCGGGTCGGGCGCGACGACCGCGATGTCGTCGGGCGGCGGCGGGAGGTTCTGGCAGAGCAGCCGGGTGCGCACGAAGACGCCCCGGTGGATCGGGTCGCTCTGGTTGGGCTTGGCGAGGACCGTGAGGAGGGCGGGCTGCGCGAGCAGGCCGACGCGCTGGGTCGGGTCGAGCTCGACGCGCTGCATGCCGGGCTCGGTGACGCCCTCCACCCCGACCGCGGTCGCGAGCTCCGGGTCCAGGTAGCCGTAGGTGCCGGTGAGCAGCGTGTCGACGTGCGTGTCCGGCCCGAAGAACGCCTCCTCGACGTAGCCGAGCATCGACTGGCGCATGCGGTCGCCCATCGTGGCGTCCCACGCCGGGTAGCGCTCCGGGTCACGCTGCATCCCCGCGAGGTGATCGAGCCCGAGCCACTGGCGGGCGAAGGACCGGATCCCGTCGGCGGCGCGATCGCTCTCGAGCATCCGCCGCGCCTGCGTCTCGAGGCCCTCGGGCTCCGACAGCTCGCCGTTGCCGGCCGCGATGAACAGCTCGTCGTCGGGCATGCTGCCCCACAGGAAGTAGCTGAGCCGGCTCGCGACGGCGTAGTCGTCGAGCTCCACCACGTCGCCGCTGCGCGACCCCTCGGGGCTGAGCTCGAGGTGGTAGAGGAAGCTCGGCGCGCTGATCGCGCCCATCACGACCGCCTCGATGCCGGTGGCGAAGTCGTAAGCGGCCCCGACGCGGTAGAGCGCGAGCAGGCCGTCGCGCTCCTCCTGGGTCGCCGGGCGGCGGAAGGCGCGCGGCGCGAAGGTGTCGATGAAGGCGACCGCGCAGGCCTCGTCGCCGCTCGCCGGGTCGCAGGGCACCAGGCCCGCGAGGTTCTCGGCGACCGCGCGCTGGGCCAGCTCCTCCGAGGCGTCGACGTACTGCTCGGCGAGCAGCGGAGAGACGCGCGCGCCGACCTCGTAGCCGTCGGTGTCCTCGTCGGGCGCGAAGCCCGCGGCCACCCGCGACTCGATCCCGAGGAGCTCGCCGACCGTCCGGTCGTACTCCGCGCGGGTGAGGTGGGTGAGCGGCGCGTTCTCGACCTGAGGCGCGTCGCAGGTCGTGTCGGGGCCGGGCGGCCGATCGGTCGGCCCGAAGGCGCCGCCCCCAGGTGGGAGCACCGATCCTTCGCAGCCAAGGAGTATCAGGGCCGCTCCGAGTGCTGCTCGCGGTAGAGGGTGAGCGCGCATGTCCGCGCGTTGCGCAATCGCGGTTCCAGCCTCAGCGGTGGGGATTGTCGCCCGAGAGGCCTCGGTTGGCGGAGCATCCGATGCTCCGCGCGAATTCGCACGCGACAAGGTGGCACGATCTCAGCCCCCGTCGGCGGCTCCATCGACCGCTCCATCGGCCGCTCCATCGACGGCGAGGAGCAGCGCGCGTGTCAGGGCGTTTCCCCACGCCAGGTAGCCGTCCCGCGTGAGGTGCTGCCGGTCGTCGCGCATGAGCGGGGGCTCGCGCGCCATCCAGTCCGCCCCCACCCCGAGCCCGCCCTGGAACGCGAGCGTGTCGAAGAAGGCGCAGCCCCGGTCGGCGGCGACGCGGCGCTGCATCTCGGTGATCTGGGTGACGACCTCGAACGGCTCGAGGCCGCCGTCGTCGCGCAGGCGCGGTCGATCGGTCGGCCCCACGAGCGCGCAGCCGGCGTCGGGCGCGGCGGTCGCGATCCGATCGAGGACCTCGCGGAGGTGCGCCTCGTGCTCGGCGAGCGTGAGGTGCGTGTCGGTCGTCTCGTTGTTGCCGTACGCGAGCATCACGAGGTCCGGCGCCCGACGCGTGAAGAGCGCGCGCCACTGCTCCTCGTCCCACAGGAGCTGGTGACGCGCCTTGCTCCCTACGAGCCCGAGGTTGTCGACGATCACGCCGGGCCCCTCGCGCTCCATCACCACGCCGTAGACCGTGACCTCGCCGTCGCCGTGGACCCGGACCTCGAGGCGGTGCGGGCCGTCGTTGACCTCGTAGACCTGGACCCCGACCTCCGCCGGATCGCGCGCGGTGGCGATCGTGTCGACCGTCGCGCCGTCGAGCATCACGTCGAAGCGACCGCCACCGGGCGCCCGGTCGTAGAGCAGCTCGAGCCGCGAGGCGAGCCTCCCGTTGCCCCAGTGGTCGGCCTGCACGGCCGCGAAGGCGCCCGGCTCGTCGGCGAGGAACGCGACGCCCGCCAGGCCGTAGCGCGCGACCTCGCGCCGCTTGAAGCCGACCTGGAGCACCTCGAAGCCCTCCGCCGCGTCGATCGCGACGCCCCAGGCCCAGTGCTGATGGACCACCGGCACGAGCGGGACGAACCCGTGGCCCGCGTCGCCGTAGCGCGCCTGCAGCAGCTCGCGCATGCGGCCGGTGAACAGGTCGCCGGCGGTGTGCGAGCCGCCGTAGACGAGCACCCGCGCGATCCCCTCGCCGCCCTCGACCCGCGCGAGCGCGCGGCGGAGCGGGGCCACCGCCTCCGGCTGCTCGAGCACGACGTCGTGGAAGGGCCCGCCGGCCGGCGGCGCGAGGGCGGCCGCGTAGGCCTCCAGCGACTCGCCGCGCGCCGCGGGCGGGACCCGCGTCAGCGCCGCGTCGGTCGGGCGCGTGAGCCACCAGGC
>JAUHXR010000057.1 GCA_030426845.1 Polyangia bacterium
CCAGGCCGACGCGCACCTTGCGGATCGCGTCCGCCTCCGACGCGTAGTCGAAGTTGGCCTGCACCGTCGCGGTGCGCCGCATCATGTCGAGCGCGAGCGACCCGCGGGTCGGCAGGTACTCACGCATGATCCCGTAGCGGAGCTTCGGGACCCACGACAGATCCTGCTGCCGCGCGGTCGGGTGGAACCCGAGCCCGAGCCACGCGATGCCGAGCTCCTCGGAGATGTCGCGCAGCTCCGACATGTGGCCGCGGAACTCCGCGCAGGTCTGATGGATGGTGCTCAGCGGCGCGCCCGAGAGCTCGAGCTGGGCGCCCGGCTCGAGGGTGATCGACGCGTCGCCCCGCCGGAGTGAGATCAGCTGGCCGCCCTCGACCTCGGCCTCGGGGAACCAGCCGTGACGATCGCGGAGCTCGAGGAGGACGGTCTGCACCCCCGTCTCGCCTTCGAAGCCGATCGGCTTGCCGGACGCGGGGAGGACCCCGAACTTCTCGGCCTCCGTCCCGATGCGCCAGCGGGCGCGAGGCTTCTCGGCCTCGTAAAACGGCTCGAGCAGGTCGTCCATCCCGTTCAGGACGCGTTCACTTGAGTGGCCCAACGATCTCTCCGTGATAGTCTCGCGCCCGGCAGGGAGGACATGTGACCACCCGACGCATGGATGGCAGCCTCGGCCCCGATCTCGTGGTCCAGGGGCGCCTGAGCGGCAAGTCGGAATCTCTCCGGATCGATGGCGTGCTCGAGGGCGAGGTGGATGTGGACGCGGCCGTGACGGTCGGGCCTGACGGTCTGCTCAGCGCGCCCTCCCGGGTCCGCTCGCTCGACGTCGAAGGCGAGGTTCGCGGCGCGGTGACCGCGTCGGACGCGGTGGCGATCCACGCGGGCGGGCGACTGCTCGGTGACGTGCGCGCGCGTCGCATAGCGATCGACGATGGCGGCTCGCTGCAGGGGGGGATCGAGATGGAGTTCGAGCTCCCCGAGGGGGAGGCGTGACGCGCACGTCGGTGTTTCCGGCCGGGCTGCGGCTCGAGGGATCGATCGAGGGCGACGGCGATCTGGTGGTCGCAGGCACCGTCTGCGGGCCGGTCGCCGTGGGTGGCCACCTCGTCATCGAGGCGAGCGGGCGCGTGGAGGGCGACGTTCAGGCCGGCTCGATCGTGATCCGCGGCGTGCTCTCGGGCAGCGCCGAGGCGAAGGAGTCGATCCGGGTGGAGCCGTCGGCCCTCGTGGTCGGCGACGCGCTCGCCCCGCGGGTCAGCATTCAGGAGGGCGCGCGCATCCGCGGCAAGGTGCGGATGAGCGGCGAGCCGCTCGTGCCCAAGGCGGCGCACCGCCGTCGCGGCCACGCGGCCGGCTCGAACGGGCGCGGTCGGTCCGACGACGCAGGGCGCGAGGCCCGCGTCGCCGAGCCCGAGAGCGACGAGCCCCGCCGCGACGAGCCCCGCAGGCGCGGGGAGGAGCCGCGATCGGAGCGAAGCGGCGAGCCGCGGTCTTCGGCGCGCCGCGGAGGATCCCGCCGTGGCGGCCGCCGGGACGACGCGCGCCAGGGCGACTCGCGCCGAGACGACTCGCGCCGGGGCGACTCGCGCCGGGGCGACTCGCGCCGAGACGACTCGCGCCGAGAGGACTCGCGCCGAGAGGACTCGCGCCGGGGCGACTCGCGCCGGGAGGACGTAGCGGCCTCCGAGCCGCGGCGGGACGACGCGCCGCGGCGTCGTTCGCGGCCGAGCCGGGACGCGGCGCGCGAGGCGGCCGCGGCGGCGCAGGAGCACGCGGACACCGCGGTCGGGGTCACGATCGAGGCGATCGAGGCCGAAGCGGCGACGGACGCTCCGCTGGCGAGCGCCGCCGACGACGGGCCGGCGTTCGCCGAGGCCCGCGCCGAGGTCAGCGCCGAGACCGAGGCCAGCGCCCGGGTCGAGACCGAGGCCGACGCCGACGAGGCCGAGGCGCCGCGCCCGCGCCGCAAGAAGCGCCGGCGGGGCCGGCGTCCGCCGCCTCCCACCATGCCCGTGGTCGCGCGCCAGAAGGCGCGCCGCAAGGACCGTCCGACGGACGCGCCCGGGTGACGAGCGCGCTCATGGACCGTCTGCTCGAGCTGCTCCGGGAGCGAAGCTTCGCGCGCAAGCGCGTGGTGCTCACGTCGGGGCAGGAGTCGGACTTCTTCATCGACTGCAAGCAGACCGCGCTCCTCGCCGAGGGCCACCAGCTCATCGGCGAGCGCATGCTGGCGCGGCTCGACGCGCTCCCGGCCCGACCCGTCGCGGTGGCGGGGGTCGCGCTCGGTGGGTGCAGCCTCGCCTCAGCGGTCGCGTTGACCTCTCAGCTACGCGTCGACCGGGGGGAGGGCGGCAAGCCGCTCGACGCGATCTACGTGCGCAAGGCGACCAAGGGGCACGGCAGCCAGCGGCTGCTCGAGGGCACCGACCACCTGCCGGCCGGCGCGCGGGTGGCCGTCCTCGAGGACGTCGTCACGACCGGCGGCTCGACCCTCGATGCGATCGCCAACCTCCGCGAGGGCGGCCTCGAGGTGGTCGGCGTGATCGCGATCGTCGATCGGAGCGAGGGCGCGGCCGAGCGGATCCGCGGCGCCGGGGTCGCGTTCGAGGCGCTCTACGCGCGCGCCGACTTCATGGGACCGGACGGTGGGTGACTCGCCCCGCCGACTGCGCAGCGTGGCCGTCGCGGCGCTCGGGCTCCTCGCGCTCGCGGCCTGCGGAGGCCGGGCGCTGCCGATCCAGCCGGCGTCGCGATCGTTCACCGCCGACGACTACGAGCGCATCTACGGCGACTGGACCCGCAGCTCCGACGAGTTCGCGTTCGACCGGCTCCAGGACGTCCTCCACGTCACCGCGACGTTCGAGTCCTGGGAGTTCCGCTGGGCCTACGTCGTCCGGTACGCCGCCGACTACTCGCTCCAGACCCCCGAGCGGACCCGCCTGCTCCGCTCGTCCCTCGGTGACGCTCAGGAGCGGCATCGCTTCTTCGTCACGATGGTGGGCAACCGCTACGCGCAGAGCGATCTGACCGACGAGCGCGGCGCCTGGCGGGTCCTCCTCGTCGACGAGTCGGGGCGGCAGGTCCGGCCGGTCGAGGTCTCGCGTCTGCGCAGCCCCGGCGCGGCGGAGGAGGTCTACTTCCCGTCGATCTCCAACCAGCGGCAGGCCTTCCGGATCGCCTTCCCGACCCAGCACCCGGACGGGAGCCCGGTGATCGCGAGCGGCGCGCGGCGCGTGACCCTGCGGTTCACCGGCGCGCAGGGGTCGGTCGATCTGCAATGGGACCTCGATCCGCGCGCGGCGACCGAGCCCACGGTCGCCCTCGACGAGTAGCGCACCTCTCGGGACCCCTCCCGCCGCCTCGGCGGCCCGAGAGCTAGCGCAGAGATCGGCCCGCGTCCGCGTTGACTCGCGTTGACTCCGAGGGGGCGCCCCGATATCGTCGGCCAGCGTCAGAGACGACCGAGGGTCCCGAATTCGCAGCCGAATCGGGTGCCTCCACCAACCGGGGCCACCGCGCCCGGGCCGCCCGCTCCCGCCGGAGCGCGGGGCCCCTGCGCGGCGGGGCCGGTCGGCCGCCCCCGACGGCGGCCCAACTCAGGGGGATCCATGAAGAGGACTCACATCGTTACCCTCCTCGCCGCGCTCGGCACCGTCCTCGCGGTGGCGATCGGCTGCCACGCCAAGCCCGACGATCCGGCGGGCCAGGCCGAGGAGCTCTCCGATCCGGTGCGCCGCGAGAACGCGATCGCCAACCTGCAGCGCGTCTACACCCAGCGGCTCGCCGCGGCCGAGGGCGATCGCAGCGTCGAGACGGTCCAGGACGACGAGGGCCGCGACGTGCCCGGGCCGATGGGCGTGGCCAACGCGTCGGTCGAGGCGCTCGCGCAGACCTACATCGATCACCCCGAGGACTCGCAGAACGGCCAGCGCATCCTGAACCTCCTGCTCGAGATGCAGGACCCGCGCTCGCTGCCCGCCTTCGTGCAGGCGCTCGACTGGCGCGCCGAGGTCTCCGAGCAGCACGCGATCACCGCGGCCCAGGCCATCGAGCGCATCGAGATCCCCGAGGGGGAGAAGGCCGGCATCATCACCGCGCTCTCCGAGGCGCTCGACCGCGTCCAGGGCAGCCGGGGCGTCGACAACCGCATGCGGATCCACTTCATCCGCTCGCTCGGCCACCTCGAGGATCGCGCCGCGACCCCGATCCTCACCAAGGTCGCGATGCGGATCCACGAGGACCAGAACTTCCTCATCAACCGCATGGCCGCCGAGGAGCTCGGCCGCCTCCGTGATCCGGCCGCGATCGAGCCGATGACGAAGGGCCTGTTCCTCTTCGCGCACAACCGCCCGGACATGCGAATGAACGACATCGCTGCCCAGTCGCTCGTGCAGATCGGGCGGCCCGCGCTCGAGCCGCTCACCGCGCTGCTCCGCGGCGAGAACGAGGTCGCCACCCGCATCGCGACCAACTTCATCGCCGCCAACCGCCAGCGCTTCCCCGACGCGCCCGAGGTCGAGCCCAGCTCCGTGGTGGTCGGCGAGGCGTGCTTCGCGCTCGGACAGCTCGGTTTCCGCGAGTCGATCGGCCCGATGATCGAGCAGATCACCCCGTTGACCGAGCTCAGCCCGGGCGACGTCGGCGAGGAGCAGCGCACCCAGATCAGCAACGCGCTCTCCTGCGTGACGTCGCTCGTCCAGATCAACCGCGCCGACGCGGACACCCCGCGCCTGAGGCAGGCTCTGATCGACACCTACACCCACATCCCCGAGGAGTGGCCGCCGGAGGCGCCGTACAGCTCGCGCGCCCAGGTGCTCGCGGCGATGCAGCACACCTACGACGTCGGCCTGCTCGACTTCCTCCACCAGATCTCGGCGGACCGCGAGGCGCTCTTCGACTTCCGCGTGGTCGCGTACATCGCCGAGGTGATGCTCGGCAACCGGGCCGAGGTCGCGCGCGCGCGCCAGGTGATCGAGGGTGAGCCCGAGGGCTCGCAGGTCCGCCAGCGGCTCGAGGAGTTCCTCCCCGCGATCGCGACCGCGACGGAGTGCGACGAGGATCTGCAGTGCTACATCGGCAAGCTCGGTGACAGCGACCCGATGGTCGTGCGCAAGGCGGCCTACATGGTGGCGCGCTACGGGCGCGGCAACGAGCAGGCGCTCACCGCGCTCATCGAGCACATCGATCACGCCAACGTCCCGGTCCGGGGCGACGTGCTCTACGCGATCGACTGGGTCGCGACCGAGGGCAGCCAGGCGGCGGTCGACGAGATCCAGCGCGTGCGCGAGGCCGAGGAGGGCCGCTCGAGCTGGAACCAGATCAAGGAGCTCGCGATGGCCGTGAAGGCGCGGCTGTCGGCCCGCGGCAGCTGAGCAGACCCCACCACCCCCCAAGCCCGAGGAGCTCCGTTGGTTCGGCTCGAGATCGTCGAAGGTCAGGATGCGGGACGCCGATTCGAGTCGGCGGACGACGAGATCCGCATCGGCCGCTCGGAGCTGAGCGACCTCGTCCTGAGCGAGTGGCACGTCTCCGGGGAGCACGCCGCGATCGTGCTCGCCGGGGCGAGCTACGTGATCCGCGACCAGCACAGCACCAACGGCACCCGGGTCGAGCGGGCGGGCGACTCGCTCGACGTGGCCGAGCAGCGCGAGCGCGAGCTCGAGCTGCAGGAGGGCGACGTGATCGTCCTGGGCGACAAGGAGCGCCCGGTGCGCATCCGCTTCGCGGTGGGCGAGGAGCCCGACGACGCGCGCATCGTGTCGCTCCGCAAGGTCGCCGAGCTCGACAAGGTCGAGGCCTCGGTCGGCGAAGACCGCGAGGTGCTGCGGCGCCTCTACGAGTCGCAGAAGGCGATCGGCTCCTGCATCGACCTGGCCGAGACGATCGACACGGTCAGCCAGCAGGTCTTCCGGTTCCTCTCGCGGGCCACCCACGTCACGGTCGCGCTCAAGGAGCAGGCGCCGGTCGGGGGCAAGCGCGGCAAGCGCGCCGCGCGCTACGTGCCGGTGGGCACGCGGGTGCGCGGCGGCGGCGACTCGGAGGCGGTGCCCATCACGCGCTCGGTGTTCAAGAAGGTGGTGGCCGAGCGGGCCGCGGTCCTGGCGGCCGACGCGAAGCGCGACGTCGGCGAGACGGCGTCGATCATGGGCGCCCAGATTCAGAGCACGATCGGCGTCCCGCTCTGGCACGCGGACGACGAGATCGTCGGCGTCCTCCAGGTCGACAACCGCGACGGGAGCGGCGTCTTCCGCGAGCGCGATCTCGACGTCCTCGCGCTGCTGAGCCAGTCGGCGAGCCAGGCCTTCGCCCACGCGCAGCTCGTCTCGCGGCTCCGCGCGGCCGAGGAGAGCCAGCGCACCGAGAACGACTTCCTCAAGCGGCGCGAGCACGACCGGCGCTTCGACGGGATCATCGGCGAATCGTCGGTGATGAAGAAGCTGTTCGAGCAGCTCCGCAAGGTCGTCAACACGCGCGTGACCGTGCTGGTCGAGGGCGAGACGGGCACCGGCAAGGAGCTCATCGCCAGCGCGGTGCACTACTGGTCCGACCGCAGCGACGCGCTCTTCGTGGCTCAGAACTGCGCCGCGATGCCCGAGAACCTGCTCGAGAGCGAGCTGTTCGGGCACAAGAAGGGCAGCTTCACCGGGGCCACCGACGACAAGAAGGGTCTCTTCGAGCTGACCGACGGCGGCACGCTGTTCCTCGACGAGGTCGGCGAGATGCCGCTCAACCTCCAGGCGAAGCTGCTGCGCGTGCTCCAGGAGGGCGAGATCCGCCCCATCGGCAGCAACACCACCAAGCGCGTCGACACCCGGATCGTGGCCGCGACCAACCGCAACCTCGAGAAGGAGGTCCAGGAGGGGCGCTTCCGCGAGGATCTCTTCTACCGGCTCAAGGTCTTCCCCATCCTGGTGCCGCCGCTGCGCGAGCGCCGCGAGGACATCGCGCTCCTCGCCGGTCACTTCCTCAAGCGCTACGCGCAGGAGTTCGGCCGGCAGGTGCAGGGCTTCAGCCAGCCCGCGATGGAGTTGATGAGCGCCTACAAGTGGCCGGGCAACGTCCGCGAGCTCGAGAACGAGGTCCAGCGCCTGGTCATCCAGCTCGACGGCGATGGCTTCGTCGAGCCCGAGCACCTCAGCGGGCGCATCCGCCAGGTGGAGAACATCCTCGACAAGGTCCACCCGACCAAGGGCTCGCTCAAGAGCATGATGACCCAGGTCGAGAAGTGGATCTTGCTCGAGGCGCTGCGCGAGCACGACAACAACAAGAGCCAGACCGCGCGGACCCTCGGGATCACGCGTGAGGGGCTCCACAAGAAGCTCAAGAACTACAACCTGGCGTGACACGGCCAGGCCCTGACCGCGGGCGCCGAACGTCAGGCGCTGAACGCCAGGCCTGAAGGTCAGCGGCCCGAGTTGGACGCCGGGTCGACGTCCGCGGGGTCTAGCTCTGCGGGGTCGACGACCTGCGTCGCCTCTCCAGCGAGGTCGTCGAGGTCGTCGTTCGTGCGCTCGTCCTCCACGAGCGGGCCGCCGCCCGCCGGGTGCACCGGCGTGAACATCGTCGGCTCGTCCCAGGGATCGGAGAAGTCGGCGTCCGCGTGGGGAGCGCCCTCCAGCGGCGCGGGCGCCGGGTTGGTGTCGGGCCCCGACGAGTAGCTCTCGTGCTGCTCGGTGGAGTACTCGTCGACGAACACCCCCTCAGGGACGTGCGGCAGCGCGCTCGACGCGGGGACCGTGCCGGACGCGTCGGAGGGCCGCGCGGTCGTCGGGGCGACGATCTGACGGGTCACCGCGTGGTGCGCCTCGAGCGGCGGAGGCGAGAGGATCGGCTCGGCGGCGGGCGGCCGGTCGGTCGGGCGCTCGTCGCCGAGATCGACGTCCACCTCGATCAGCGCGTCGAGCTCGACGTCGACCTCCGAGGGGGGCGGCGGCGCGCTGGTCTGCACCTGCACGCCGGACTCCGCGGGGACGGGCGCGGGCGGGGGGATGGTCGCGCCCTCGACCCGCGCCGGCGGCCGCGCCGTCACCCGCTCGGGCGCGGACGGCTCGGCGAAGGGCGGCGCCTCGTCCGAGGGCGCCGCCTGAGGGAACGCCTCGCGCATGTACTTGCGCAGGCTCGAGGCCCCGGCGTAGACGCCGTGGCCGTAGACGAAGGCCTGGAGGTCGTCGTGGAGCTCGAGCGCGGTCGCGTAGCGCTCGTCGCGATCCTTGGCGAGCGCGCGCTGGACGATCGCCTCGAGCGGGGGGGTGACCTCGGGGTTCAGCGCGGCCATCGGCGGGACCTTGGCTTCGTAGACGCGCCGCAGGGTGTCCATGTCGGAGGGGCCGAGGAACAGGCGCTCGCCGGTCAGCAGCTCGAAGAGCACGATGCCGAGGCCGAACACGTCCACGCGGTGATCGATCTCGTCGCCCCGGAGCTGCTCGGGCGACATGTAGGCGAGCTTGCCCTTCACCACGCCGGCCTGGGTCTGGACCATGCGGCCTCGGGCTTTGGCGAGCCCGAAGTCGGCGACCTTCACCTCGCCGTCGAACGAGACGAGGACGTTCTGCGGGCTCACGTCGCGGTGGATGACCTGAAGCGGCTCGCCGCGCGGACCCTGGGCGAAGTGCGCGTGGTGGAGCGCCTCGCACATCTTCATCACGACGTGGGCCGCGATGCCGATGGGCACCCGCGCGCCGCGCTTCTGCTCGAGATCGTAGATGGCGCGCAGGTCCTTGCCCGTCACGTACTCCATCGCGATGTAGAGCGTGCCCTCGGCCTTCCCGAGATCCTGGATACCCACGATGTTCGGGTGGTTGAGGCGCACCGCGATCTTCGCCTCGTCGACGAACATCTTCACGAAGTCCTCGTCCTCGACCAGGTTGGGGAGGATGCGCTTGATCGCGATCAGGCGCTCGAAGCCTTCGGCGCCGAAGAGCTTCGCCTTGAACACCTCCGCCATCCCCCCGATGCCGATCCGTTCGAGGAGGAGGTACTTCCCGAAGCGCACTGAGTTGTCGGGATTCACGGGCTCTGAGCGAGCCTGCCGGTTGAGCGGACGCCCGGTCAAGTGCGCCCCCACCCGCGAGGGCCGGAGCTGCTACATTGCGCCCCATGGGGCGCTGGATCCGCGACGGCACGGGCCTGACCCTCGTCGTGCTCGCGCTCGCGGCCTTGTTCTGGGGGATCGCGCAGCTCCGCGAGCACGACTACCTCGCGTCGATCCTCGCGCTCCTCACGGGCCTCGCCGTCCTGCGGGCCGGGGTCGAGCTCCTGCGCCCGACGGTCGGCGAGTGAGGTGGCTCCTCCTCGCGCTCGCGCTCGCGGGCTGCGGCGCCGAGCCCGCCGAGGCGCCGCGACCCGCCCGGAGCCGGGGCGACGCGCGGGTGGGCGGCGACGTGGTCTCCACGGTGGACGGTCACCCGATCATGCTCGAGGACGTGCGCCGCGCGGTCGAGCGCACGGGGGTCCCGCCCCGGGTGGCGCTGCGCCGGCTGCAGGACGAGCTGCTCCTCGGCGGGGCGGCGGCCCAGCACGGCCTGGACGAGGACCCCGACGTGCGGCGGCGGGCGCGGCAGGAGGCGGTCCAGGAGCTCTTGCGGGTCGAGGTGGAGGAGACCAACCGGCCCGAGGGTCTCCCCCTGGCCCGGCTGGAGGCGGCGCTGGAGGCGGACCCGTCCCGCTGGGTCCAGCCGGCCCGGCGCCGCTCGGTGACGGTGCTCGCGCGGGTCCCCGAGGGCGCTACCGCGGCGCTGGACGAGGCGGCGCGGGCCTGGATCGCGCGGCAGCGGGACGCGCTCGCGGAGGCGGAGGACCCCGAGCGCGCGGCCCTGGCGCTTCAGCGGCGCGCCCCCGAGGCGCTGCCCTTCGAGGTGTCGGTCGACGCGGTGATGCCGCTCGCGGCCGACGCCGACGCGGACGCGGCCTACCTCGAGGCGCTCTTCGCGCCGGCCTCCGCGCCGGCGGTGGCCCCCGCGCCGGTGCGCTCCTCGGTCGGCTGGCACGCGGTGGTGGTGACCGAGCTGCTGCCGCCGATGCACACGCCGCGCGAGGAGGCGCTCGAGCTGGTGCGGGGCGAGCTCGCCGCCGCCAATCGCGCGCAGGAGCTGTCGCTCTTGCTCCGGGGGCTCGGCGAGGCGACCGCGGTGCACCTCCGCCCCGAGGTCGTCGGCGGTGCGCTCGCGGACCCGACGCTCCTCGGGGGCGCGCCGTGACGGCGCCGCGCGAGGGGCCCCGCGAGCGGAGCTGGGCCAAGGAGGCGCCGCGCGATCAGGCGGAGAGCGCCTTCACCCCGATCCTGCGCCGGCTGCTCCACCGGGCGCGCGGGGTCCTCGCGGTCGCGTTCGTCGACGGCGAGGGCGAGTGCGTCGACTACTGTTCGTCGCTCTCGCCGTTCGAGACGAAGGTCGCCGGCGCCCAGATGCTCGTGACGATGAGTGAGCTGGCCGAGCGGATACGCCGGGTCGGCGGCGGGGAGAGCTACGCGCTCACCGTCCACTGCGAGCGGCGTGACTTCGTCGTGCGACGCGTCAACGAAGCATACCTTCTCCTGGTCGCGCTCAAGCGCGGCGCGCTCACCCGGCGGCTGCGCGGCGGCATCGAGCATACCGTCACCGAGCTGCGGCGCGAGGCGCTGATCGAGGTGCCGCGGTGGGAGCCGGTGCTCGACTCCGTGCGGGTCGAGGTCCGCGAGGCGGTCGGCTGGCCCTACGCCCCGGCCGCCTACTTCGGCGACGATGGCCAGCGTCGCGCGATCGAGGTCGTGCTCGGCCGATGGTTCCAGGGCGCGCGCAGCCGGATGTGCTTTCGCGTGCGCACCGAGGACGGCCACGAGCTGACCCTGATGCACGATCGATCCACCGACCGGTGGGAGCGCGGTTGATCCGGCGCGGGCGTGCGGGTCAGGCCGACTGGACGAGCAGGCAGCCGATCACCCAGGCGCCGCCGATCAGCAAGAACACGGTGGTGTAGCCGAGGATGTCGCGCGCCTTGATCCCCGTGATCGCGAGGAGCGGCAGCGCCCAGAACGGCTGGAGCATGTTCGTCCACTGGTCGCCGTAGGCGACGGCCATCACCACGTGCTCGACCGGGACGTGCAGCTGCTGCGCGGCCTCGACCGCGATGGGGCCCTGCACCGCCCACTGCCCGCCGCCGCTCGGCACGAAGAGGTTCACGAGGCCCGCGCTCAGGAACGTGAACGTGGTGAGGAGCGACGCGGGCGCCAACGACGAGAGCGCGCCCGCGAGGGTCGCGGCGAGCCCGGTGCCGCGCATGATCCCCATGATCCCCGCGTAGAGTGGGAACTGGAGCACGATGCCGGTCGTGCCCCGCACCGCCTCGCTGACCGCGGCGACGTAGCGGCGGAGCGAGCCGTGCAGCGCGAGCCCGAGGGTGAGGAACAGCAGGTTGACCGCATTGGGATCGAGCTGCGCGACCCCGACGTCGAGCTGCCAGCGCACGCAGGCGGCGGCGAGGAGGAAGACGAGCACGCCGATCGTGAGGGGGTGCCGCTCGACGCGCTCGGGCACCGTCAGGGCGTGGCCGTCGTCGCGGCTCCGGTAGGCGAGGGCGACCGCGCCGATCGCGACCAGCCCGCCGAGCGCCGCGACGAGCGCGTCATCGCCGAGCGCCCCGAGGGCCCGCGTCACGTCGGGGCTCGCCGCGCGCACGCCGAGCACGAGGAAGGGGACGACCAGCAGGAGCGCGCTCGGGCCGAGCCCGCCGTCGTGGGCCACGTCCCGCTCGGGCGCCGGCGCGTCCCCGACGTAGTCGTCGTAGCCCACCGCGTCGTCCGGCGCGGGGGCGAGCAGAGCGCAGACGAGCGGGATGAGGACCAGCAGGCCGCCCGAGACGACGAGGTTGTCGACGGTCAGCACCGTCCGATCGAAGCCGATGGGAGACAGCGTCGCGGCGAGCTCTTCGCCGAGGAAGCTCGTGAGCAGGGCGTCCGAGGTGACGTCGAGGGGCGCGGAGCCGGAGAGGCCGCCGTGCCAGCACATCATCGACGCGTAGCCGGCGGCCACGAGGAGCGGGTAGTGGGCGCGCACGCCAGCGCCGGCGAGGCGCCGGCCGACCTCGCGCGACAGGAGCGCGCCTACGATCAGGCCGAGCCCCCAGTTGAGGAGGCCGGCGGCGATCGCGACCGCGGCCACGAGCGCGGCCGCCTGGGCCCCCGTGCGCGGCAGCCCCGCGAGGCCCGCGAGCAGCCGGCGCACCGCGGGCGCGCTGGCCACCGCGTGGCCCGTCACGAGGATCAGGAGCATCTGCATCGCGAAGGCGAGCAGGCTCCAGAAGCCGCCCTGGCCCTGCCACGCGCGGAGCGTGTCGAGGAACGACGCGCCCTCGAGCGCCATCGCGAGCGCGAAGACGAGCGCGGTCAGCCCGATCGCGAGGACGAGGGGATCCGGGGTCACGGCGCGAAAGAACGCCTCGAACCGGCGGCCGAGCGCGCGGATCATCGCGTCCGTGATATCGCGGCTCCGCGCGCCGCACAAAGCGCGCGTGATCCCGACCTCGCTCCGGGTTAGCATCGACGCCGTGCAACGGCGCTGCCCGACCTGTGGGACCGTCTTCCCCGACGAGGTCGCCTTCTGCGGACACGACGGGAGCGTGACCATCCAGCTCCCGCCGGACGGCGAGGAACCCGACGCGCGGCTCGGGGAGCAGCTCGGCCAGTACATCGTCGCCGCCCACGTGGCGGACGGCGCGATGGGCGCGGTCTACGAGGCCCGCAACGCCGAGACCCGCGAGCGCGTCGCGATCAAGGTCCTGCACCCCGAGGTCGAGAACGACGAGGTCGCGGTCGAGCGGTTCAACCGCGAGTACGAGACCGCGGAGATGCTCGACCACGCGCATGTCGTGACGGTGAAGGACTTCGGCGTCACCCGCGACAACCAGCACTACCTGACGATGGAGTTTCTCGTCGGGCGGGAGCTCGGCGAGATCTTCCGCACCGAGGGCAAGCAGACACCGGCCCGCACGCTGCGCATCCTCTGCCAGGTCGCCGAGGCGCTCGAGCACGCGCACTCCTTCGGCGTCATCCACCGCGACCTCAAGCCGGACAACATCTACATCTGCGACGGCGAGGGCGGCGACGACGTGCGGCTCCTCGACTTCGGCTCGGTGAAGCTCCAGGTCGAGACGGGGCCGAAGCTCACCGCGTTCGGGACGACGCTCGGCAGCCCGTACTACATGAGCCCGGAGCAGGCCAAGGGGCTCCCCGACGTCGACACCCGCACCGACGTGTTCGCGATCGCGGCGATCCTCTACGAGGGCCTCAGCGGCAAGATCGCGTTCCAGGCGCCGACGGTGGCCGAGATCCTGATGAAGATCGTCCGGCAGATGCCGACGCCGATCCACACCGTGGCCGACGGGCTGCCGCCGCGCATCCACGCGGTCATCGAGAAGGGCCTCGCGAAGAAGAAGGAGGACCGCTACGACAGCCCGGCGGGCCTCATGAACGCGGCGCTCGAGGCGTTCGGCGTGCAGGGCTCCGCCGCGGATTGGGCGGATCGGCCCCAGGCGGAGCTCGAGGCAGCCCTCGCGGCCGCGCCGCCGATCGGGCTCTCGCTCGACGACCCCAACACGGTCCCCGACCCCCGTCCGCCGGAGGGCGCCGGGGCAGACGACGCACGCGGCGAGCCCCCGGAGGCCGAGGTCGCGCCGGGACCGCCGCTCGGCGCCCCGAAGGCCTCCGCGGAGCCGCTCCCCCCGCCGGCGATCGAAGCGGTGCCGGGCGCTTCGAGCGGCAACCGGACGCTCATCCTCGCCGCCCTCGGCGTGGTCGCGGCCGGCGTCATCTGCTTGGCCGGCTCGCTCGCGATCTTCGTCCTGGGCTGAGCCGCCGGGCTGGGCCGCCGGGCTGGACCGCTGGGCTGAGCTGCTGGGCTGAGCTGCTGGGCTGAGCTGCTGGGCTGAGCTGCTGGGCTGAGCTGCTGGGCTGGGCTGAGCCCACACGGGCGGCTCCTTCCGGCTGGCTCCTCCCGGCTGGAGGGCCGCGCCGGCCCGCTCAGCTCTCGCCGGGGCTCACCGCCGAGAAGGCGTCGTCGACGACCTCGAGCAGGCGGGCGCCTTGGAGGGGGCCGCGGTCGGCGCCGAGCCCGCCGCTCGCCCCGACGGTGACCGCCCGCTCGCCGCGCCCGAGCCACCGCGCCACCCCGCCTCGGGTCGTCTCGCCCGCCTCGACCGCGCCGCGCACCAGGCGGAACGCGTCGTAGCCGTAGGCCGCGAAGGTGTCCGGCGCGCTCCCGAACCGATCGCGGAACCGATCGGCGAAGCTCGCGCCCGGGCCGGCCGCCGTCGGGGCGTGGAACGGCGCCGCGAAGAGCGCGCCCTGGAGGTAGCGGCTCGCCGACGCGGTCAGGCGCGCGTCGACCGCGACGCTCGGGGCGAGCAGCGTGATCGCCCGGCCGCCGCGGGGCGCCGGGGTGCCCGCGCGCGTGCTCCAGATCCCGGCCGCGGCCAGCGCTGGAGCAATCAAGAGTACCTGACGGCTCGCGTCGGGCACCAGCAGCGCGTCGAAGCGCGCGCGCTCGAGCCGCCCGATCGCCTCGCCGAACGCGGTCGCGCCCGCCGGGTAGGTCTCTCGCGCGACGAGCTCGCCGCCCGCCGCGGTCACCGCCCGCGCGTAGGCCTCGGTCATCGCGCGGCCGTAGGCGTGCTCGGGCGCGAGCACCGCGAAGCGGCTCGCCCCGCGCGCCCGAGCCGCGGCCACGAGCGCCCGCGCCTCCTCGTCGGGGGCGGGGAACAGGCGAAACACCAGCGGGCGATCCGCGACCACCGTGGGGTCGGGAACGAGGGCGAGCAGCGGCACGCCGAGGTCCTGCGCCCGCTGCGCGGCGGCCCGCGCGGCCGCGCCCTCCAGCGGGCCCACGATCGCGATCGCGCGGTGCTCGGAGACGAGGTCCTCTACGGCCTGGGCCGCGCGCTCGGGGTTGCCCGCGTCGTCGCGCAGCACGAGCTGGGGTGCGTTCGGATCCGGCGGGCCGTCGGCCGGGTTTCCGGCCGCGAGCATCAGGCCGCGCATCGCGCGTTGCCCGACCTCTCTGCCGCGCCCGGTGAGAGGCAGGATCGCGCCGATGACCCGCGGGTCTGCGCGCTCGGTCCGCTCGGCGCGCACCGCGAGCTCGGCCAGCTCGTCGTCCATCGGCACGTCGCGCGCGCGCAGGTCGGCCACCATCTCGGAGACGCGCGCCATGTCCCCCGCGTCGAACGCCAGGCGGATCGCGCGCACGGCCACGATCGGCCAGGCGGCGCCGCCGCGCGGCAGCTCCGCGTAGGCGCGCGCCACGTCGTCCGGTGCGGCCTCCTGCGTCAGCTCGCGCAGCCGCCGCCGGGCCTCCTCGCGGGCCTCCTCACCCGCCGCCTCCGCGCCGACGAGCTGATCGAGCGCCTCGAGCGCGAGGAGGGTGTCGCCTGTCGCGGCCGCGGCCGAGGAGAGCGTCCGGAGGAGCAGCACCGTCTCGGCCGGATCGGTGGTGCGCCCGGCGAGCGGCCGCAGCCGCTCGAGCGCCTCGGCGTGCCGGCCAGCGAGGTGCAGCGCCACCCCCTGGTAGAAGCGTCCCGCCTCGCGGGCCGCCGGGTCGGTCGACTCCGCGACCTGGTCGAACTGCGCGAGCGCGCCCTCGAGATCGCCGGCCGCGAGTCGGACGCGGCCGAGCCCGAGCCGCGCGACCGGGACGAGCGGGTCGGCCGGGTGCGCCTCGAGGAACGCGCGGAATTCGCGCTCCGCGTCCGCCGAGCGGCCCGCCTCCGCGGCCTCCCGAGCGCGACGGAGATCCGCCTCCGCCACCGGGTCGTCGCTCGTGAGGCTCGGCAGCGATCCGAGGTCCTGCTGACCGCTCGAGTGCGGGCAGCCCGTGAGGAGCGTGGCGACGCAAGCGAACAGACCGACGAGGGCGCGCATCGCCCTTGGGGTGCCACCGGTGGCGCCCCGGGGCAACTTCCGCGAAGCTCCCACCCCGTGAGCCAGATCGGTCGAGCCGAGCGGATCCGCCTGGCGCTGGTGATGGTGGGGCTGCCTGCCCGGGGCAAGACCCACATGGCCCGGCGCGTGGCGCGCTACCTGCGCTGGTTGGGGCTCGAGACGCGGGTGTTCAACGTCGGCAACTACCGGCGCGAGCACCTCGGGAGCCACCAGGCGCACCACTTCTTCGATCCCACCAACGCCGAGGGCCTCGCCGGTCGGCGCCGGGTCGCGGAGCTCGCGCTCGACGACATGATCGGCTGGTTCGCCCAGGGCGGCGAGATCGGCATCTACGACGCCACCAACACCACCCGGGAGCGCCGGGGGCGCCTCCGGGATCGGCTCGCCGCCCACGGGCTCGAGGTCGTCTTCATCGAGTCGGTCTGCGAGGACGAGGCGGTCATCGAGGGCAACATCCGGCAGACCAAGCTGCGGATGCCCGACTACGCGGGCGTCGCCCCCGACGAGGCGGTCCGCGACTTCCGCGCGCGGATCGCGCACTACGAGCGCGTCTACGAGCCGATCGAGGAGCGCGAGGGGAGCTTCGTCCGGGTGATCGACGTCGGCCGCAAGGTCGTCGCGCACCGCACCCAGGGCTACCTCGCGTCTCGCCTCGTCTACTTCTTGATGAACCTCCACGTGGCCCCGCGCTCGATCTGGCTGACGCGCCACGGCGAGAGCGCCTTCAACGTCGACAACCGGGTGGGGGGCGATCCTCCGCTGAGCCCCCGCGGCGAGCGCTTCGCCCGGGCCCTCGGCGAGCACGTGGAGGAGCTGGGCGTCGATCGCGCCTCGGTGCGCGTGTGGACGAGCACCCTGCGCCGCACCCGCATGACGGCCGCGCCGCTCGGCCTGCCGACCGAGGAGTGGCGCGCGCTCGACGAGATCGACGCGGGGGAGTGCGACGGGATGACCTACGAGGAGATCCAGGAGCGGCTGCCCGGGGAGCACGCCGCGCGCCGGGCCCGCAAGCTGACCTACCGCTACCCGCGCGGGGAGTCCTACGAGGACGTGATCCGACGGCTCGAGCCGGTGATCATCGAGCTCGAGCGCGAGCGCCGGCCGGTCCTGGTGATCGCGCACCAGGCGGTGCTCCGCGCGCTCTACGCCTACCTGATGGATCGCTCCCTCGAGGAGGTCCCGTACCTCCCCGTCCCGCTCCACACCGTCATCCGGCTGACCCCGATCACCTACGCGTGTGAGGAGGAGCGCACGCGGCTCATCGAGTCGGGTTGATCGCAGCCGGCTCCGCGCGATACGCCTCCCCGCTGGAGGAGCGATGAACAGACTCGCCGCGCTCTTGGGGATCGCGGGGCTCGTGTGGGCGATCGGCCTGCCCGACGCCTCCGCGCAACGACGCCGCGGGCGGCCGTCGATCGACGGACCCGCCGCGCAGCTCGATTCGGCCGACGCGGCCGAGGTGCGGGCGGGCCTGGAGGCCCTGGGGCTCTCGGGCAGCCCGCAGGCGGTCGAGCCGATCGTCACGCGCGTGCGCCGTGGCCTGCCGCCCGACCTGCTCGGCGTGGCGGTGGACACCCTGATGATCCTCGGGCGCGCCGAGGCGGGTCCGCTCCTCTACGACCTCATGCATCACCGGCGCGCGGACATCCGGCTCAAGGCGGTGCAGGCGATCCTCGCGACGCTCCCGCGCGGCCACCAGGGCGTGCTCGTCGCCGCGCTGAGCGACCCCGACCCGCGCGTGCGCGGCGCGGCGGCCGAGGGGCTCGGCTCGACGGGCGCGGTCCAGTCCATCGACGCGCTCTTCCACGCGATGGAGCGTGGCGTGCCGGAGGCGCCCATGGCGATCGCGGCCCTCGCGCGGCCGGCCGACGTCGAGCGCTTCCTCGGCCTGGTGGGCACGGTGCCGTTCGACACGGTGACGCCCGCGCTGGCCGAGATGCTCCACCGCGACGACCTCGCGGACCGCTCCAAGATCGCGATCATCCACCGCCTCACGGAGCTCGCGACCGCCGGCGTCCGCGCGTTCCTCGAGGACTTCGTCGCCAACCTCGAGCCCGACGACGACGGAGAGGTCCGCCGCGCGGCCGAGGACGCCATCCCGAGGATCGGCCAATGACCGCTCGCCTCTGCATCTTGGTTTGCGCGCTCGCGGTCGGCTGCGGCGCCGGCGCGAGCGACGCCGCCTTCTCGGCCATGTACCCCGACAACCAGCCCGCGCCGATCGAGGAGGTCGCGCGCCGGCTCGAGGCGGCGGGCCCGCGACAGGCGAGCTCGCTCGCGGTCGGCCTCGAGGACGGGGCGCTCTACGCCTACGACCTCGGCTCGGGCCAGGAGGCGTGGCGGGTGCCCGTCTCGGAGCCGCGCACCGCGCCGTGGATCGCCGGCGCCCTCGTCATCACGCACGAGGGCGACCGCGTGGTGGGCCGCCGGCTCTCGGACGGCCAGCGCGCGTTCGACATGCATGACGACCGGCTCGGCCTCGTGGGCGCGGACGGCGACGGCCGCTTCGGCGCGTTCGTCCTGTCGACCACCGGCGGGGTCGGCGCGGTCTCGCGCGTCTACCTCCTCGACGGCACCGGCGTCTCCACCCACTACGAGCTCGAGTCCCCGGTCGGCGTGCCGGCGGTCGCGGCCGGGATGGTGTTCGTCCCGTGGGGCAACCAGAACATCACCGTGATCGAGGCCGCGACGGGGGCCGAGATCGCGCGCGTGCGCTCGCTCGCAGGGGTGGTGTCCCACGCCCTCGCGCGCGGCGGGCACCTGTACTTCGGCCAGTCCGGGGTCGGGCGGATGAGCGCTCAGATCGGCGGCGGCTCTCCGGCCGAGGTGGGCTGGAATCAGCCCGAGACGGGGGAGCTGCCGGGCGCGCCGCCGCTCTGGCGCTCGGCCTACGATCCGCCGCAGTCGGCGGAGAGCGCGACCCACCGCATCCGCCTCGAGTGGTCGCCGACCGGGGCCGACGGGCCGGTCGCCTGGGCCGACGACACGCTCTACCTGACCTTCTACTCGATGGTGTTCGGCCTCGCGGGCGAGGACCTGTCCGTCCGCTGGGTGCAGCAGCTCCAGCACGACGTGGTCGGGGCGGCCGCGACCGACGGAGGCGTGCTGCTCGCGGACGACGCGGGCGGGCTCACCTTCCTCGCGGCCCGGGACGGCGCGGTGCGCTGGACCGGGACGACCTCGCGCGCCCCCTCGGTGGTGGCGCTGCGCCTCGGGGGCTTCCAGCCCTCGGGGAGCGGGGAGCCGGCCGCGCCCCTGGCCGAGCAGCTCCTCGCGGCGGTCCAGAGCACCGACGCGCGCCTCGTCCCGGCGCGCGCCTTCGCGGTGCGGGCCCTCGCGGGCCAGGCCGACGGGGCCGTGACCGATCACCTCCTGGTCCTCTGCGACGATCGGAGCCTCCCGGATCCGCTGCGCCAGGCGAGCTGCGAGTCGCTCGCCACGCGCGAGCTCGGGAGCGACGTGGTCCTCCGGGCGCTGCGGCGCCACGCGGCCTACCTCGAGGACACGAGCGCGCCGCCGGTCGGGGCGCTCGCCTCGGCCGCGGCCCGGATGAACGAGCGCGCGGCGGTCCCGCTCCTCGTGGCCCACCTCAACGATCCGAGCACCGCGGCCCAGGACATCGCGCCGCTGGCCGACGCGCTCGGCGCGCTCGGCGACCACTCGGCGGTGCGCCCGCTCCAGGACTTCCTGTGGCTCTACCACGCGGACGTGCCGGACGAGCTCTTCGCCCGCTCGCTCGCGGCGGTGGCGCGCGCGATCGTGACCCTCTCCGGCCCGCCGGGCCGCGAGCTCGTCCAGGAGGTGATGGACGCCGCGTTCACCCCGGGGCAGCTCCGCGGCCAGCTCCGCGACGTCCTCGAGGCGCTGGCCGCCCAGGACGAGGCCGCCCAGGACGAGGCCCAAGACGAGGCTGGCGAGAGCGACGAGTGACGCGTGCCCGGATCGTGGCCCTCGCGGCGGTCGGCTGGGCCGTCGCGATGACCGGCTCCGCGCAGGCGCCGGACCCGCTGCTCGCGGTCGGCGCCGATCCGTCCGAGCTCGCCCGGGTCGCGGCGCGCCTCGGGGACGACGCGATCCTCGAGCGCCTCGGCCCGGAGCGCCCGCTCGCGGTGCGCCTCGCCGCGGTGCGCGCGTGCCCGTTCCTCGTCGGCCCGGAGGCCGCGCTCGAGGCGCTCGCCGAGCTCGCCGCCGGTCGCCACCCGCGCCTCGCCCCGGCCGCGGCCGCGAGCCTGCTCGCCATCGCGGACGCGACCGGCGCGGCGGAGCTGTCGCGTCGCGAGGCGAGCGTCCCGGACGCCGCGCTGGAGGCCCTCGATCGGCTGGCGGCCGACGAGACGGCCCGCCCGGATCTGCGCGCGGTCGGCGCCCACGTCGCGGCTCAGCTCCGCGGCGCGCTCGGGTTCGCGAGCTCCGCCTCGTAGCGGGTCGCGATCGCGTCGAGCTCCTCGACGCTGAGCGTCTCGGCGCGGCGGCGCGGGTCGATCCCCGTCGCCTCGAGCGCGGCGAGGGCCTCGGCGCCGAGCGCCTTGAGCCCGTTGCGGAGCGTCTTGCGCCGCTGCCCGAACGCCGCGCGCACCACCGCGCGGAACGCGTCCCGCTCGACCGCGCGGGGCGTCGCGTGCGGGTCGAGTCGGACGACCGCGCTGTCCACCTTCGGGGGCGGGTGGAACGCGCCCGCGGGGACCTTGATCACCGGGCGCACCGCGAAGCTGGCCTGGGTGAACACCGTCAAGGCGCCGTACGACTTCGAGCCGGGATCGGCGGCGAGGCGCTGCTGGACTTCGCGCTGCACCATCACCACCGCCCGCGCGACCGAGGCGCGGTGGCGCACCAGGTTGCGCAGGATCGCGCCCGTGATGGCGTAAGGCAGGTTGCCCGCGAGCTTCACCCGGCCGCCGTCCGCGAGCGCCGTCAGGTCCACCTCGGCCGCGTCCCCTTCGCGCACCTCGAAGCCGGGGTGCGCGCCGAGCTCCTCCATGAGCACCCCGATCATGTCGCGGTCCGCCTCGATCGCGCGGACCTGGCCGCCGGCGCGGAGCAGGGCGCCCGTCAGCGTGCCGAGGCCGGGGCCGAGCTCGACCACCGCCTCGCCGGGCGCGAGCGCGAGCGCCTCCGCGATCCGCTCGACCGCGCTGCGCGAGACGAGGAAGTTCTGGCTGAAGCGCCGCTTCGGGGCCAGGCCGTGGCGGCGCATCACCCGCCGCGGGTCCTCCCACTCCGGCGCGCTCACGCCGTCGTCCTCACGCGGCACGGCGGCGCATCGCTTGCTGAGCCCGCGCCACCACCAGCGCGGGGCTGTCGGCGGCGGTCGCGCGCACCACCGCGACGCCGAGCTTCGTGAAGCGCTCCTTCGCCTCGCGGAAGTGCCGGCGCTCGGTGCGCTCGTAGACGTCGAACACACGCGCGCCGACCGGGTCGTCGGAGCGCGCGGCGAAGGTCGACGCGTCGGGGACGACGAACGCGAGCCCGTGGCCGTGCATCCGCAGCAGCTTGGCCGCGGCCTCCACCTCGTCGAGCGCTCCGACTCCGTCGAAGTCGGTGATCACCACGATCGACATCGGCGTGCGGCTGCGCCCTCCCGCCTCGCGCAGCGCGCTCGCGAGCCCGGGGCCCTTCAGCCCGTCGCGGGGGTCCGGCCGGTAGGGCAGGGGGATGCCGCGCGCCCGGCAGAAGCGACGCAGCGCCTCGCCGGCCGGGCTGCTCGCGCGCACCGCGAGGCGCTCCTCGTCCTCGTCCATCGCGTCGCTCACGTGCCGGACGAGCATCGGCACGTTCCAGCCCTTGGCCTGGGCGAAGTCGACGCCGTCCTGCTGGCGCACGTAGCGCCCGACGACCGCCGCTACCTCGTCGTCGCTCACGTCGGTCAGGTCCGCGTCCACCGCCTCGATCGCGCCCAGCAGGGTCTCGAACACCCGCAGGAGCTGCGGGCGCCCGTCGTTGGGCGAGAGGTGCGCGAGCAGGCGTCCGTCGACCGTGATGACCCCCACTCGGTCGCCCGCGTCGAGCGTGCGCCGCGCCTCGCTGGCCGCGGCCTCGACCGCGAAATCGAGCTTGCGGGCTCCCGGCTCGCCGCCGCGCATCGTGCCGCTGACGTCGAGGATCACGTAGCGCGTCTCCTGCACCTCCTGCTCGACCTCGCGGACCATGAGCCGGCCGCTGCGCGCGCTCGCCTTCCACGCGATCGACTTGAACGGGTCGCCGGGCCGCAGCTCTCGCAGCTCTCGCAGCTCCGTCCCGCTGCCCGCGGGGCTGAGCAGGCTCGCGCCCGAGCGCTCCACCGGCAGCCCGGTGATCGTCCGGGGGGCCGCGCGGGTCCGCAGCGCGGCGCGCGGCAGCACCTTGATGACGAGCGGGTTGGGGAAGTAGAGGGGCAGCTCGAAGAGCCCGAGCGGCCCCGGCAGGGTGACGGCCAGCCCGTGCATCACGACGCGCCCGACCGACGGGGCCACGAGGCGGAAGCTGAACTCCGTCCGCGCGTTCGAGCCCAGCGTCAGCGCCTCGCCGTCGTCGTCGACCAGCCTCGCGCCGCCCGGCGCGAGCGGGGTCAGGTCGCGGAGCGTCAGGCGCATGGCCCCGCGGTGCCGCAGGAAGCAGCGCACCTCGAACGGCTTGCCGGGCACCACCGCGCCGCCGCCCGATCCCGGCTCGGCGTGGGAGAGCCACCAGGCGAACTCGAGCCGGTGGCGCCGCACCCGGCGGCCGAGCGGCATGGTGAGCGCGAGGCACATCGCGAGGCCGATCGCGATCGAGCCGCCGAGGAGGGTCGCCGGCCACGAGCCGAGAGCCGCGCCGACCGCGACCGCGAGGAGCGCCCCGACCACCGCGACGAGGGCCGTCCGGGTGGGGATGGGGAGCATCAGCGCCCTTCGCGCCGGTGGGGCACCGTGTCGAGCGCCTGCCGCACGATCGACTCCGTCGCGATCCCCTCCATCTCCGCCTCGGGGGTGAGCACGAGGCGGTGGGCGAGCACCGAGACCGCGAGCCGCTTGACGTCGTCGGGAAGGACGTAGCCGCGCCCCGCGATGAGCGCGCGGGCGCGGGCGGCGCGGATGAGCGCGAGCGAGGCGCGCGGGGAGGCCCCGAGGAAGAGCCGCGCGTGCTCGCGCGTGAACTCGGCGAGCCGCACCACGAAGTCGAGGATCGAGTCCTCGACGTGCACCCGATCCACCAGGTGCTGCATCGTCAGGATCTGCGCCGGCGCGAGCACCTGCCGCGCCCGGGGCGTCCCGTCGGTGAAGCGACGCAAGATGCCTTTCTCGTCGCGGGCCGACGGGTAGCCGATCATCAGCCGCACGAGGAAGCGGTCGATCTGCGCCTCGGGGAGCGGGTAGGTGCCCGCCTGCTCGACCGGGTTCTGGGTGGCCAGGACGATGAACGGGCTCGGCAGGGCCCGGGTGTCACCCTCGATCGTGGCCTGGAACTCCTGCATCGCCTCGAGGAGCGCGCTCTGCGTCTTGGCGGGCGCGCGGTTGATCTCGTCGCCGAGCACCACGTTGGCGAAGATCGGCCCCTCGCGCAGCTCGAAGGTGCCCTCCTTGGGCGAGAGCACGTAGGTGCCGGTGATGTCGGCGGGCAGCAGGTCCGGGGTGAACTGGATGCGCCGGAACTGGCAGCCGAGGGTGGCCGCGAACGCCTTGCAGAGCGTCGTCTTCGCGACGCCGGGGACGCCCTCGAGCAGCGCGTGGCCGCGGGCGAGGAGCGAGACGAGGAGCAGCTCGGGGATCTCGCGCGGCCCGACGTAGACGCGCTGCACCTCGCCGATGACCTGGGTCGCGCTCTCGGCGACGCTCGCGAGCGTCTCGGCCTCGATGGTCTGCTGGGTCACGCCGCCTCCGGGGGCGAGATGCGCGCGAGGAGCGCGTCGCCGCGCTCCACCAGCTCCTCGAACCGGCGAGCGGACACCGTGGGCGGGGCCGGCGGCTGGTCCGCCAGGCCGTGGAGCCGGTCGAGCTCGAGCAGGAGTTCGCGCATCTGGTTGAGGTCGGTCTCGGGCATCCCGCGGCGCTTCATCGCGGCGAGCACGTCGCGCAGGAGCGCGCGCCCGCTCAACGAGAGTCTCCGTAAGATCTCGTCTTCCAGCTCGAACTTGTAGACCATGAGCGGCTGCAGCAGGTTGACTTTCCTTCGGGAAAAGAACTCGACCCGCCCGAGGAAGCCGCCCTTCGACGGGGGCCGCGCGAACATCCGCGCGGAGCGATACGGCGAGCGGCGGGGGAGGGCGCCGAGGGCCAGGATGACCGCGATCGCGGCCAACGCCAGCGCGGCGATCCGAAGGGCCGGCCCCGGGATATCGAGGCTCGCCACCGTCTCGAGCGCGGCGCGGAGATCGTGCAGCGGGCGGTCGGCTCCGGGCTCGCCGAACCGGCCGACGACCCGGGTCTCGGGTCCGACGACGTAGAGGGTGCCGCCGCGCACCTCGGTCAGGTACTCGACGAGGTTCTCCGCGAAGCGGTGGTTGCCCCGGAGCTGGAGCATGTTGTCGATGAACACGCTGGGGTCCGACACGACCACCAGGCGCCCCTCGCTGACCGCCCCGGCCAGCACGAGCGCTTCGCCCTCGCCCAGCGAGAAGATCGGCGAGAGCCCGCGGTGGTAGACGACCGCCGGGTGGTTGGCCACGAGCGCGCGGACCCCGCGGGCCAGCCGATGGTTGCCGACCGGACGCGCGACCAGGAGCGCCGGGTTGCCCCGGAGCCGCGTGGCGATCTCCGGATCGGGCTCGCCGCGGCCTATCTGGAAGACCCTCAGGAAGCTGTCGCCTGCCCCGAAGTCGTCGGCCACGCAGGCCCGTCCGCCCGCGTTGAGGAACGCGGTGAGCGCTCCGGCCGGCAGCTCCTCCTGGGGGGCCAGTATCAAGAGCGCGTCGTTTGCCTCCACCTCGCCGATGTCCAGGCGGGATGGGATCGCCACTGTGATCTCGCGCGATTGCGCGATCCGAATCAACTCGGATACGGAGTTCCAGGCGCTCCCGTCGGGGGCGAAGTCGGGCTGCGCACTGGCGCTCCCCGCGGGCGCGAGCGCGCTCAGCAGGATCGCGCCGTGCGCGATCACGCAGCGGAGGATCGCGGTCAGGCCGAGGCGGGGGCGCCGCACGCGGCGAGCATAGCGCCCAACGCGACGGGCTCGCAAAGCTGGACCCTTGGCCCCAGGAGTGGGATCGTGGGCGCGGTTCGGGAATGTGGTGGCCGATGGATACCGCCATTGCCGCCGGGACCCGAATGACTACAGTGGAGCCATCAACTTTCGGGAGGGGAAGGAGCTGAGCGGATGCTGCCTCCTTTCATCATCGACCAGATTCGGCGTCGCGAGGAGCAGGAGAAGATCCAGCGGGACTCTCCCGTGAAGGAGCTCCCGCTCGAGCAGCCCCTGCCGCGCAAGCAGAAGTCGAGCGACGACGACGAGCCGGAGCGCGGCGTCGTCATCATCGACCTGGGCTGACCGCGCTCTCGGGCCGCCCGAGATCTCAGGGCCGCGTAGCCTCGGCCAGCGCGTCGGCCATCCCGTCGAGCGCCTCGGGCTCCCCGTCGCCGAAGCGACCGGGGGTCTCTCGGCCGCCGAGCGCGTAGAGCCGGGTGCCTGCCACCCCGATCACCTCGCCGCTGATCTCGGCCGCCGCGTCGCTCGCGAGGTGCACCGCCACCGGGGCCACGAACTCGGGCCGCATCGAGCTCTCGGCGATGCCCTGGAACAGCGGCAGGTCTTCGGTGGTCCGCGTGCGCGCGGTTGGGGCGATCGCGTTCACCCGGACGCCGTGCTTGCGCAGCTCGATGGCGGCCGAGCGCACGAGCCCAGCCACCGCCGCGCTGGTGGCGGCGAGGGCCGACTGGCGGGCCGCGCCGAAGAACCCTACCGCCCCGGTGTGCAGCAGGATCGTCCCGCCGTGTCCCGCGTCGATCATCGCGCGTGCGCCCGCGCGCACGAGGGCGAAGCCGCCCTTGATGTGGACGTCGATCATCCGGTCGAGGATCGCGTCGTCCATCTTGAGGACGGTGCGCGAGGCGACGATGCCGGCCGCGCCGATCACCGCGTCGACCCGGCCGAACGCGCGCTGGGCCTGGGCCACGACCGCGCTCGCGCCGCCGGGCCGCCCGATGTCGGTCGCGTCGGCGACCGCCTGGCCGCCCGCCTCCACGATCGCCGCCGCGACCTCGCGCGCGACGTCCGGGTCGCTGCCCTCACCGCTCGCGTCGCAGCCGAGGTCGCTCACCACGACGGCCGCGCCGGCGCGCGCGCACGCGAGGGCCTCGGCGCGGCCGACCCCGCGGCCGCCGCCCACCACCACCACGACCTTGCCGTCGAGGAGGCCCACGTCAGGGGCCGACCAGCGCCGCGGCGCGCATCACGAAGCCCTGGCCGGCGCTGAGGTTGGTGTTGGTGCCCGAGCCCACGATGCTCCAGTGCATGAGGTTGGTGGTGTCGCCGCGGGTCGTGTCGGCGAGCTGATCGCCGGCCCCGAACGGCGCGCAGTTGTCGTCGGCGGGGAGCTCACCGGGCCCGCACGGGCGGAGCTGCTCGGTGACGTGGAAGAGGCCGAGGTAGTGGCCGAGCTCGTGCGCGAGGATCTGGCCGAGCACCGCCGAGCCCGTCGATCCGGATCCGAGCCCGGTGAAGGACGATACAACGCCGCTGTGCCGGCTCCCGTGGAGCTCGACCGGCCCCGGGATGCCGCCCGCGATCCCGAGGGCGCGGAAGCCGCCGCCGCCCGCGCTGATCGAGCGCACCAGGAAGACGTCCACCGCCCGGCCGCCGAGGGTCGAGCTGCCCGAGCGGAAGAGGGTCGCGAGCTCGCTGGTCGGTCCGTCGGTCGAGTCGATCACCGCGAGCGAGGGCTGGGCGAGATCGACGTAGCGGACCGTCCCGACCGAGACCCCGACCTGGGCGAGGATCTGGCGGAGCCGCGTCAATCCGCCTTGCAGGAAGCCGTCGCTGGGGGCGCTCGCCGCGGTGAGCCCCACGCCCGAAACGAGGTGGATGTTGAGATCGATCCGGCCCGCGGTGAGCGGCGCGCCAGTGGGCGTACGCTTGACCCGCGCGAAGACGCGCAGCTGGGCAGTGCGGGAGTCGCCGGCCGAGGCCTGGAGGGGGCTGACCGAGAAGCGGTGGAGGCCCGGCACGAACGTGACCCGGTCGGGCGTGGTGTTCGGCACGAGCATCGTGATCGACTCGGAGGTGTCCGCCGGCAGCCAGCGGATCGGCGTGTCGACGAGCATCCCGATCTGGCTGAGGTCGAAGATCTGCAGTCCGTTCGGGTCGGTCACCGAGATGAACGTGAGGTCGAGCACCGGGGAGGCGCCGACGTCACGGGCCTCGAAGGTCACGCTCACCGCGTCCGGCGGCGTCGCGAGATCGAAGGCCTGACCGAAGCCGGCCTCGAGCGTCACCTCGCCGAGGTCGACCGTGTTCACGCCGCCGGCGCCGACCGGCGGGTAGCCACACCCCATGTAGGTCGCTGCGCCCGCGCCGGCGCGCGGCATCGACGTGCAGATCTGCCCCGCGACGCAGTCGCCGTCGTCGTTGCACACCTCGGTGCACTGGCCCTGCTGGCAGATCCGAGCCGCGCAGCCGTCGTCGCTCGTGCAGAGCTGCGCCGTGCCGAGCGAGGCGGGCGGGGAGAGGACGCAGATCGCGGGCGCGGCGTCGGGCGCGCCGTCACCGTCGGTGTCGGTCGGGACGGCCGAGCAGCCCGCCTCGACCTCGAACTCGAAGCAGTCGGTCGCCTCGGCGCAGGGCAGCGAGCACACGCCGCCGAGCGCTGCCGGCAAGCACACGCCGCCCACGCACTCGTCGTCGCGGGTGCAGGGGCTCCCGTGCGGCGCCGCGAGGCCCGCGTCTTCGAGCGTCTCCACGCACTGGCCGGCGCGGCAGGTCTGCGACGGCCCGCAGTCCGCGGGCGTGGTGCAGGCCGCGGGGACGCACCGTCCGCTCGAGCAGCTCCCGCCCGCGCCGCAGTCCGCGTCGACCGTGCAGCTCGGGCGGCAGCTCCCCATCCAGCACTGGTAGCCGTCGCGGCAGGCGGCGTCGTCGGCGCAGCGCGCGAGGCAGAGCGAGGTGCCGCCGGCCGGCACGCAGTCGGCCTCGCCCTCGCAGGATCCGTCGCACACGAGCGTGCAGTAGCCGCCCGGGAACTGCGGCGTCTCGACGCAGCCGAGGTCGCCCTCGCAGGGGGAGGAGGCGCTGCAGGGCGCGCCGTACACCCCCACGGGGTCGGAGCCGCAGGCGGCGAGGGTGAGTGCGAGGAGGGCTCCGAAGCGACGGCAAGTCATCGAGGGCGCTGCAGTGTACACCCGGCCGCGCGCGGCGCCCGCGCGACATCCTACCTGGACGGCGCCTCGGGCATCTCCCCTGTCACCTGCGGGATCTCCGCGCTAGTCTCCGCGCGAACGAGGAGCTCGCGCCGGGCTCCGGGGGCTTGCAGACGGCGAGAGTGAGTTGACTGCGCGACTGGGCAGCTACGACCTGGTTCGGAAGATCGCCGCGGGCGGGATGGCCGAGATCTTTCTCGCCCGTCAGTGGGGCGAGGGCGGGTTCTTCCGCGACGTGGTCGTCAAGCGACTCTTCTCGCACCTCGCCGAGCACGAGCGGCAGCTGCGGATGTTCCTCGACGAGGCGCGGCTCCTCTCGGAGCTGTCGCACCCGAACATCCCGCAGGTCTACGACGTCGGCTATCAGGACGGGCACTGGTACATCGCGATGGAGTACGTCGAGGGGCTGACCGTGGCCGACCTCTGGCGACAGGGCGCGAAGGCCGGCGTGGTGATGCCGATGAACGTCGCGATCGCCGTGACGCTGCAGGCGTGCGAGGCCCTCCATCACGCGCACGAGCGCGCGGATCGCGCGGGGCGCCCGCTGCGCATCGTCCACCGCGACGTGACGCCGCACAACCTGATGCTCACGCGCGACGGCGTGGGCAAGCTGATGGACTTCGGCGTCGCGGCGACGAGCGCGCGCAAGGACACCGAGGCGGGCGCGGTGCGCGGCACGTTCGCGTACATGGCCCCCGAGCAGGTGCGCGGCCGCCCGCTCGACAAGCGGGCCGACGTCTTCGCGCTCGGCGTCGTCCTGTACGAGCTGACGACGGGCACGCGGCTCTTCCGCGGGACGGACGTGCAGATCATGACCGCGGTGGTCGAGCAGGACGCGCCGCTGCCCTCGAGCCGCGTCCCGGGCTACCCCGCGGACCTCGAGGAGATCGTGCGGGCGACGCTCATGCGGGACCGGTCTCAGCGCATGCCCAGCGCCGCGCACCTCGCCGCGTACCTCGAGGAGCTCGCGATGCGGCACGGGATGCTGATCGGCCCGCGCGCGGTCGCGCGCTACTTCGGCTCGGTCGCGCCGGCCACGCGGATCCGCGAGGAGGCGCTCGCGATGGTGGAGAAGCCGACCCTCGAGGTGGTGCCCGACTCCGAGTCGCGCCGCGTCTGGGGCGCCGACTCCGAGGAGCTGCCCGAGATCGACGAGAGCGAGCTGCTCGACGACCTCGAGCTGCTGAGCGTCCCGCCGGCCGCGCCGGACTCGCTCGGTCCCGACACCGTTCAGCCGCTGCCGCCGATCGACGCGTTCGACGATCTGCACGAGGAGATCACCGCGCAGTCCGACGCGTACAGCCTCGACGACGAGGATGAGGCCCTGGTGCTCGACGGCTTCGCGGACGAGCTGTCTCGCGACCGGGACCGACCGGTGGTGCTGCTCGAGGGCTCGGCCCGCAAGGAGCCGGCGCCGCGCGGCGACGAAGAGGGCGGAGACTACGTGAGCGAGCTCGAGCGGCGCCTGGCCGGCGAGGATCCGAGCGAGCGCTGAGCGATCTCAGGGGTCGAGCGGCACGCCGCGATCCGGGCAAGGGCGCATCAGCGAGGGAGACTCCTCGCAGAACCCGTCCACGCAGAGCGTGAGCAGACCGCACGTCTGCGTCGGGTTGCAGTCCTCGAGCTGCGCGCACGGGACACCGTCGCCGGGCTCGGGCGCGTCGGGCTGACGCGGGCACCCCAGCAGGGTCAGGCCGAGCAGCGCGGGGAGCGCGATCCGAAGGCAGCGAGCCACCGCCGCATCCTAGCAGCGTCCCGGAGCCGATGCCTCCGCTCGCGCGCGTGAGCCGCCGGAGCCTGGGGCCAACGCACCGCCGTCCCCGGGCGCCGGGGTCTCGGGCCGGGGCGCCGATAGAGGCGCAAGCTGCCTTACAGGATGTCGTACTCCTTGAGGCGCCGGTAGAAGGTGCGGCGCGCCATGCCGAGGGCCTTGGCGGCGCGCACCCGGTTCCAGTTGTGCTGCTCGAGGGCCGAGAGGATGCGGCCCTTCTCGGTCTCCTTGAACTCGGAGACGGTCGCGGGCGGCGCCTCGGCCCGGGCCGGCGCGGCGGCCGGGGCCTGGGAGAGCGCCCGATCGATCCGCGGAGGAACGACGAGCGCGCTGCCGTCGTCGGCGAGCGCGAGGTCGTCGGCGTCGATCACGTCCCCCTCCGCCATGACCCAGGCGTTGAGGAGAAGGTGCTCGAGCTGGCGCACGTTCCCCGGCAGCGGGTGCGACCGGATGCGGTTGACCGCGTCGCGCGAGATGCGCTTCGGCTCGGCGTCGTCCCGGCGCGCGAACATCGCGAGGAAGTGATCGCAGAGCAGCGGGATGTCGTCGGCCCGGTCGCGCAGCGGCGGCAGCCACAGCTCGACCACGTTGAGACGGTAGTAGAGGTCCTCGCGGAACTCCCCGCGCGTCACGAGCTCGGTGAGCGCCTTGTTGGAGGCGGCGATGACCCGCACGTCGATCGGCAGCTCGTCCTCGCCGCCGACCGGTCGGACGCGGCCCTCCTGCAGCACACGGAGCAAGTCGACCTGCATCTTGGCCGGCATGTCGCCGACCTCGTCGAGGAAGAGCGTGCCGCCCGAGGCGCGGACGAGGACCCCCGAGCGATCGCGGTCGGCGCCGGTGAACGCGCCGCGCACGTGGCCGAACAGCTCGCTCTCGAGGAGCGCCTCGGGGACGGCGGCGCAGTTCAGCGCGACGAAGGGCTCGCGCGAGCGTCGCCCGCCGAAGTGGATGGCGCGCGCGATGAGCTCCTTGCCGGTGCCGCTCTCGCCCTGGATGACGACGGGGACGTCCGCGTCCTGGACGCGATCGATGACCGCGAACACGCGTCGCATCGGCGCGCTGTGGCCGACGATCCCGTGTCGGTCGTTGGCCTGTCGCAGCGCGTCTCGCGCGCGGATGAGCTCCGTCTTGGCCTCGGCGAGCTCGTTCGTCTTCGCGTCGAGGAGCCGCTCGATCTCCTCCTTGGCCACCGCGAGGTCCTCGTTGGCGCGCTCGAGCTGCTCGCGGCGCTCCTCGAGCGAGCGCAGGAGCCGGGCGTTCTCGAGCGCGATCGCGGCCTGATCCGCGAAGGCGAGCAGCAGGTCCAGGTCGCCCTCGCCGAAGCGCCCGCGGCGCACGCGGTGCTCGAGGTACAGGACGCCCAGTTCGCCGGCGCGGCCGCGGATGGGCAGGCAGGCGACCGACTTGAGCATCAGCTTGTGGACCGAGACGTACTCGCTGAGGCGGTGATCGTTGCGCGCGTCGACGGTGAGGATCGGCTCGCCGTCGATGAGGACCGCCTCGGCGATCGAGCGGCTGAACGCGACGTGCGGATCCTCGGGGTTGGCCGCGTCGCGCACGGTGTGCGGCATCAAGCCCCCGCGCTCGTCGGTCAGGAGCACGAAGCCGCGCTCGGCGCCCGACAGCTCGATCGCGCAATCCGTGATGCGCTCGAGCAGGCGGCCGAGATCGGTCTCCGACGCGAGGCGCTTGAGCACCTCGAGGAGGCGCGCGAGCCGGCCGTCGGCGAATGGGGCCTGGGCGAGCGCGGCGCGGCGCGGGCGGTCGGTCTGGCCGGCGGCGCGGCGGCGCACGTGCTGGCGCGCGCGGTCGTTCCAGAAACCTTCGCGGTGCTCGCGCGCGAGGCCGGTGGCGATCGACTCGAGCGCCTCGACCGCCTGCTCCCAGCTCTTGCGGGCGAGGAACTCCGCGCCGTGCTCCTCGTGCAGCTTCCCCAGCGCCGCGAGGGCCCGCCACTGGAGGGCCGGTGTGTCGCGGAGCGCGTGCGCGAGGCGCTCGAGCTCGGTGACCGCGCCGTCGGCGTCGCCGGTGGCGCCGCGGGCCCGCGCGAGCAACAGCGCGAGCCGCGGCCGGAGCCGGCCGACCCTTGCTGCCTCGATGTGATCGCGCGCCTCCGCCAGGCGGGACGCGGCCGCCGAGGGGTCGACCGGCCCGTCCCGATCCAGCAGGGCCTCGGCCGCGTCGAGATAGGCCCCCGCGAGGTGCTCGCCTGCGTCGTCGACCTCCCGCAGGTGCGCCAGCGCGTTGTCGAAGCAGCGCAGCGCCTCTTCCGTTTGCCCGGTGGCGAGGGCCGCGCGCCCGAGCGCCCGGCTTGCCTCGGCGCGCGCCACGCCGTCGGCCTGACGGTCCTCGAGCACCCCGCGGGCCTCGACCGGCGCCTCGGCGAGCTGACCGAGCCAGGCCCGCAGCCGCGCTCTCAGCGACCGGGCCCGGGCGGCTTCCGTCGGGGCGTCCGCGTCCCCGGCCTCGCGCAGCGCCTCCTCGATCAGGCCGAGCGCGTCCTGAGCGCGCCCGCGGGCCCACGCCAGGCGGGCGCCCTCCCACGCGACCCGCGCTCGATCGGGCCCCTGGGCCGCCTGCCTCAGCGCGGAGAGGGCCTCGTCCGCGGCGTCGAGGTCACCGGAGGCCAGTGCCTCGGCGAAGGAGCCGAAGTTCGCCATGAGCCAGACAGTGCCATCGTGGTCCGACCTGCACAAGACGGCACGTGTCAGGTGTGTGCCGCCGTGGTCAGTCGGTGTCGGCTTGCGCCGAGGCGCCGTGAGCGTCGTCGTCGTCGTCGTCGTCGGAGTCGTAGTCCGGGTCGTCGGCCCCCGCGCCGCGCCCGAAGCCGGTCGCCGCCACCTCCTCGTCGGTGGCGTCGTCGGGTGCCGCTTCGCCGCGGCGCTGGTAGTCGCTGCTCTCGCCCGGCCCGCTCCAGTCGACCCAGTAGGAGTCGCGGTCGCGCACGTCGACGTGGACGAAGTGGCTGCGCGGGTAGAACCCGACGCCCACGTGGTTGAACGTCTCGCGCACGTAGTCGCGCAGCTCGGTGTTGGGGACGCCGCGGACGCGGATGTCCAGCGCGTGCCCGCGCACGTGGCGGCTGCTCGAGCGGGTCTCGCGTCCGGTCGGACGGTAGCCGCTCACGATGGTGATCTCGCGGCCGCCGAAGTGGTCCGAGATGCGGGCGAGGATCTCGATCAGCCGATCGGGCGGGCGCGGGCCGAGGCCGCGCGTCCGCGCGGAGCGCATGAGCTCCTGGAGGCGCCGCACGCCGGTACGCCTCGCGCGCCCGCGGCGGTCGACGATGCGGACGCGCAGGTGACGGTCGAGCGAGCGGCGGTAGAAGCGGGCGACCCCGGGGCTGCGTGGCTGGCCCCACCGCCGCGCCGCCTGCTGGCGCTCCTCGACGCGATCGAACCCGGGCAGCTCGATCCGCTGGCCGAGCCGGAGCGAGTCCGAGCGGAGCCGGTTCACCCGGCGCAGATCCGCCACCGAGCAGTCGTGGTCACGCGCGATGCTGGCGAGGGTCTCGCCGCGGGCGACGTAGTGGACGCCCGTCTCGGGGATCCTCAGGACCTGGCCGGGGCGCAGCTGGGCGCTGCGGCGCAGGTTGTTGGCGGCGGCGAGGTTCGCGACGCTCACATCGTAGCGGCCGGCGATGCGCGCGAGCGACTGGCCGGGCCGCACGCGATGCTCGCGCTGGGCGGCGGCAGGTGCGCTCCATCCGAGCGCGGCGGCGAGGGTGAGGGCGGCGAGTAGGCGCAGGGGCATGGGACTCTCGGGCAGGAACCAGGGGCGGGCCAGCGAGGGCTCGCGCGCGCGGGGTAGGGCTCCCAGGGCTAGAATTTCGGACGAGGATCTGCAACCCGGCGGCGGCGAGCCCTGGGCCGCGGGGGCTCGGACGCGGCGGGGGCCCGGAGGATTCTCGAGGAGCGATGCCCACCGCGCGGCGCGGGCTCCCGGCCGGCGCGCGGGGAGGTTCTCCCAAAGGACTGCTAGGTTGTTCCCGTGCCCGTCGCCCGACGGCGCGAGCACGGCGTTCGACCAGGCCCGCCCGATCGCCCATCACGCGCCTCGGGAGCAGGAATCCGGGGCTAGTCGCATGTAATTTATGCATAATTAGGCTATATTTAGCCTCAATTCCTTGACGATTAGTCCAATGCTGCTCATATGACCTGGCGCGTGCGCGACAGCCTCATGGCCCACGAAGGAAAGACTGCTGCGGAGCCGGAGGGCGAGATGTCGTCCGCGCCGGTGCGCGGGCCGCGTCGCGGCGCGAGCGCGCCGGACCCGACGGCTCCCGCGGCAAAGGCCCGCGCCCGCGGGGCCGAGGGCGACGCAGTGCCGGCCAGCGCAGTGCCAGCCAGCGCTGTGCCGCCCAGCGCCGCGAGCGTTGACGGTGCGAGCCCGGCGACCGCCGCCGACGCGGTGTCTCCGAGCTCGGACTCTGGAGGCACGGACGCTTCGGCCAAGCCGCCTCGCAAGAAGTCGGGGCCGGGCAGCCGTCCCAACAACGTCCGCCGTCTTCGGGTGGAGCGGATGATGTCCAAGGCCGAGCTCGCGCGCCGCGCCGGTCTGTCGGTCCTGACCATCGACCGCGTCGAGAAGGGCTACGGCTGCCGCATGGACACCAAGCGCAAGATCCTCCGGGCGCTCGATCTGAGCCTCGGCGATCGCGTACGGGTGTTCGGCGAGGAAGAGTAGAGCGTCTCGCTCGGGGGGCTCGGGCCTGCGCCTCGAGCCCGCGCCCCGTGAGCCTCAGCGCTCGACACGACCGCCTCCGCGTCGCCCTCCGTGTGGGCACGGCCGGTCGGCTTTGCAGGAAATGGGAACCCCTCGGATCGATCTGTCATCATGCTCCTCGGAGTGATGGTGGATGTCTGACGGCAAGAACCTGGTCGGCGTAGATATCGGGTCGAGCTCGATCAAGGTCGCCGAGATCAAGGAGAAGCGGGGCGGCGCGCGCGCGCTGGTCGGCTTCGGCTACCACCCGTTGCCGAGCGAGACGATCGTCGACGGACACATCATGAACACCGGCGCGGTGGTGGAGGGGCTCAGCAAGCTCTTTCACAAAGCAAAGCGTCGTGACGTCGCGCTCCGGGTCAGCGGCCACTCCGTGATCATCAAGAAGATCACGATGCCCCAGATGACCACCGCGGAGCTCGAGGAGCAGATCAACTGGGAGGCCGAGCAGCACATCCCGTTCGATCTGGCCGAGGTGCAGATCGACTGGAACGTGCTCAACCAGCGCGCCGACCAGGGACAGATGGACGTGCTCCTCGTGGCCGCGAAGAAGGAAGAGATCCACGACCTCACCCAGCTCGCCGTCGAGGCGAAGCTGAAGCCGCGGGTCGTCGACCTCGACGCCTTCACGGTGCAGAACGCGTTCGAGGCGGGCTACGGCGCGCCGCCGCTCGAGCAGACGGTGGTGCTCATCCACGTGGGTGCGTCCCTGACCACGCTTAACATCCTCTCCGAGGGGACGACGTCGTTCACGCGCGACATCGCGAACGGCGGCAACCACATCACCGAGGAGATCCAGCGCAGCCTCGGCATCAGCGCCGAGGAGGCCGAGGCCTACAAGTGCGGCGGGGACGGCCGCGGGCTCGTGCCGCGCGAGGTCCCCGAGATCATCACCCAGGTGGTCGATCAGCTCGCGGGCGAGATCCAGCGCT
>JAUHXR010000058.1 GCA_030426845.1 Polyangia bacterium
GTCGGGTCGACGTCGCGCTTGAGCATCCAGGCGATCGCCTTGATGCGTCGCCAGAGGCGCGTCTCTTCGGGCGAGCGGGCGGCGAGGGCCTCGTAGATCTTGAGCGCCTTGTCGAGCTCGCCCCGGACGACCAGCGCCTCGGCCTCGCGCTCGCGGCCGCCCACCTGCACGTCGGTCGGGACGTCCCAGCGGTCCTCGCCCTCGCCGACCTCGCCCGGCTCGAAGGTCGCCGGCTGCGCCTCGAAGAGCGGCACGCCGGACCAGCTCGAGGTCGCGTCCTGGTCGACCCGCGTGTAGGTCGGCTCGTCGCCCTGCTGCGCGTAGCGGTGCTCGGGGAGCGTGAGCTCGCCGGTGTGCAGCGGCGCGTGGATCGGATCGTCGCTCAGCGCCTCACGCGACGGGATCGGGGGGCTCGACGGCGCGCGCGGCGGCGGGGGCTCCGACTCGTAGGGCGGCGGGGTCAGCACGTCGTCGATCGCCTCGAGCTCCTCGATGCTCGGGCGCTTGAACGTCCGCGACGGCGTCACCGGGAGCTCGACGTCGACCTCGATCTCGAGCTCCTCCGCCGCGTCGTCGAGCGCGAGCTCCGGCGACGACGAGGCCGGCTCGTCGTCCTCGAGGTCGAGGTCGTCGAAGAGGTGATCGAGGTCGGAGTCGACCTGCGCCGGCGAGTCCTCCGCGGCCATCTGGCGGCGCAGCTCGTCGAGCGGCAGCTCGCCGTCCTTGGCCACCCGCGTCGCCTCGCGCAGCCCGGCGCGGCTCGCGCGGGAGCGGTCGTCGAACGCCTCGACCTCCTCGATCGAGACCTCGTGGGTGGCGTCGTTCAGCGTCGGGTGGGCCGGCTCGTCGACGACCTCGTCGGCCTCGAGATCGACGAGCACGGACTCGAGCGGGATCGGCTCGGGCGTCGTCGGCTTGAGCGTCGGCCCGCCGACCCGGGTGGGGGCCTGGTGCTCGTCGACCGCCCGCAGCTCGGCCTCGCTCGGCGCGCTGACCGCGTTCGACGGCTCGCGCGGCGGCAGGGGCTGGGCCGCGAGCACCGCGAGGACGACCTCGACTCGGTGGGTGAGCCGGCGCGCGCGCGCGGGGTCCTCCGCGGCCGCCGCCGGGTCGCGGTAACAGGCGAGCGCCCCCGCGAGGTCGGCGGTCTCGAGCCGCTCGGCCGCGCGCAGGAACGGCGAGCCGGCGGTGCCCTCGCCCTTGCCCTCGCGGCCGCCGAACCAGACCTGCGACGTGAGCATCTCGAGCGCCTCGACGAGGCGGCGCGCGTCATCGTCGCCGGGCGCGCGCATCGCGACGCGGCGCGCAGCTTCGAGCGCGGCCGTCAGGTCGCCCGCCTCGAGGGGAGCCCGCAGCGCCTGCGCGAGGGCCCCCGGCTTTGACTCGTTGCCCACGTGACGCGCCGGGGAGGAACACCCGATCAGACCCGGTTTGAGCGGTCCAGTCAATGACGGCGGCGCCGCGCGCCGCAGGCGCCGAGTTGGCGAGTCGGCCGTTCGCGTGCGATGTGGAGCACCGCGAGGCGCGCTGGATGTATTTCAACAGCTTCGACTACGTGGTCTTCCTGACCCTCGTGTTCGTCGCGTACTGGACGCTCGAGCCGGTCACGAGCCCGCTCGCGCGCAGCCTCCCGATGGACCCGGAGCGCCGTCGCCGCCTGCTGTCGGCCGCGCGCACCGGGCTGCTCCTGATCGCCTCCTACCTGTTCTACATGTCGTGGAACGCGCTGTTCATCGTCCTGATCATCGCGTCCACGCTCGTCGACTACGGGGTCGGGCTCGCGCTCGGCCGCACGGAGTCGGAGCCAGCGCGCAAGGCGCTCGTCACGCTGAGCCTCGTCCTCAACCTCGGGATGCTCGGCGCCTTCAAGTACCTCGACTTCGGCCTGGTCGCCGCGTCGCAGACCGCGGGCCTCTTCGGGGTCACGTGGGAGCCCGAGCTGCTCCACCTGATCCTGCCGGTCGGGATCTCGTTCTACACGTTCCAGACCCTCAGCTACACGATCGACGTCTACCGCCGGCGGATCCCGCCGCACCGCGACGTCCTCGAGTTCGCGACCTACGTCGCGTTCTTCCCGCAGCTCGTGGCCGGCCCGATCGTGCGGGCCAAGGAGTTCCTGCCACAGTTCCAGCGCGAGCCGCGCCTGAGCCAGCGGCAGGCGCAGAGCGGCGTCTACCTGATCCTGCGCGGGCTCGTGAAGAAGGTCGCGATCGCCGACTTCCTCGCGGTGCAGCTCATCGACCGCGTCTTCGACAACCCCGAGGTCTTCGCCGCGAGCGAGGTCTGGGTCGCGGTCTACGCCTACACCTGGCAGCTCTACGGCGACTTCAGCGGCTACACCGACATCGCCCGCGGCAGCGCGCGGCTCCTCGGCTACGAGCTGCCCGAGAACTTCAACCGCCCGTTCAACACGACCGGCCCGATCGAGTTCTGGAAGAGCTGGCACATCACGTTGTCAACGTGGGTCCAGGACTACATCTACATCCCGCTCGGCGGCAGCCGGCGCGGGTTCGCGCGCAGCTACGCGAACCTGTTCCTGTCGTTCTTCATCATCGGCGTCTGGCACGGGGCCGGCTGGACGTTCGTGATCTTCGGCCTCTACCACGCGTTCGGGGTCACCCTGAACCGCCTGTTCCGGCAGATCCGCCAGCGCCTCGGCTACTCCGGCGAGCCCCCCGAGGGTGGCCTCAAGCGCGCCCTCCTCGTCTTCGTGAGCGTCAACTTCTTTGCCATTCACTGGCCGATCTTCCGCTCGCCCGATCTCGACACGATGCTCGCCGTCTACCGGCAGATGCTCGAGACGGGGCCGCAGTCGATGCGGGTCGGGCCGTGGGTCTGGGCGGTGATCGTCGGGATGGGGGTCGTCCACTTCTGCCCGCGCGCGTGGGTGGACGGCGCGGAGAAGACGCTGCGCGAGCTGCCGTGGCCGGTGTTCGGGCTCCTCGCGGCCGCGATCGCCGCGCTCCTGATGCACATCGCCGCCGGGCAGGCCGCGCCGTTCATCTACTTCCAGTTCTGAACCGCGCGCGCGCCGCCGCTATCCTGCGCGGCGATGACCCACTACCGGACGTGCCCGCTCTGCGAGGCGATGTGCGGCCTCGCGATCGAGACCGAGGGCGAGCGCGTGACCTCGATCCGCGGCGACGACGCCGACCCGCTGAGCCGCGGCTACCTCTGCCCCAAGGGGCCCGCGCTCGCGGCGCTGCACGAGGACCCGGACCGGCTGCGCCGGCCGCTCAAGCGCGAGGGCGATCGCTTCGTCGAGGTGGGGTGGGCCGAGGCCCTCGACCTCGCGGCGGAGGGGCTGCACCGCGTGCAGCAGGCGCGCGGCCGCGACGCGGTCGCGACCTACCTCGGCAACCCGACGATCCACAGCCCAGGGGCGGCGATGTTCACCCCGATGATCGTCAAGGCGCTGCGCACCCGGAGCCGCTTCAGCGCCACCTCGGTCGATCAGCTCGCCCACCACCTCGCGGCGCACTGGGTGTTCGGCCACCAGTTCCTCCTGCCGGTGCCCGACCTCGCGCGGACCGAGCACCTGCTGATCCTCGGCGCCAACCCGCTCGCGTCGAACGGCAGCCTGATGACCGCGCCCGGGATGCGCGCGCGGCTCAAGGCGATCCGCGCGCGGGGCGGGCGGGTGGTGGTGGTCGACCCGCGCCGCACCGAGACGGCCGAGGCGGCGGACGCGCACCACGCGATCCGACCGGGGACCGACGCGTGGCTCCTCGCCGCGCTCACCCGATACGCGATCGCGCACGGGCGCGGGCTCGGCCGGCTCGCGCCGCACGCCGAGCGGCTCGAGGTGCTCCGCGCGGCGATGGCGCCGTTCACGGTCGAGGCGGCGGCGGCGCAGACGGGGCTCGAGGCCAGCGCGATCGAGGCGATGGCGGACGCCCTCTGCCGAGCCGATCGCGCGGTCGTCTACGGGCGCATGGGGCTCTCGACGCAGCGCTTCGGCGGGATCTGCCAGTGGCTCATCCACGCGCTCAACGCGGTGACCGGCAACCTCGACCGCGAGGGCGGCGCGATGCTGCCGTCGCCCGCGATCGATCTCGTCCGCGCGCCGTTCGGCCTCGGCATCGGCCGGGGCAGCTACGGCCGCTGGCGCAGCCGGGTGCGCGGCCTCCCCGAGGTGGGCGGCGAGCTGCCGGTGGCCGTCCTCGCGGAGGAGATCCTGACCGAGGGCGAGGGCCAGCTCCGCGGCCTGCTCACGAGCGCGGGCAACCCGGTGCTCTCGACCCCGAACGGCGGCCAGCTCGATCGCGCGCTGGAGGAGCTCGACTTCATGGTGAGCGTCGACTTCTACCTGAACGAGACGACGCGACACGCCGACGTGATCCTGCCGCCGGTCTCGCCGCTCGAGCGGCCGCACTACGACCTCGCGTTCCACCAGCTCGCGGTCCACAACACCGCGAAGCTCAGCGACCCGCTCTTCGAGGCGGGGCCGGACGCGCGGCAGGAGTGGCAGATCGCGCTCGGCCTGATCGAGCGGCTCGGCCGCCTCCGCGGGCGCTGGGGCCTCAAGGAGCGGGCGCGCCACGCGACCCTCGCGCGGCTCGGGGTGACCGGGATGATCGACGTCGCGCTCCGCGCCGGGCCCTACGGTCTGCGCCGCTCGCCGACCGACGGGCTGAGCGCGGCCAAGCTCCGCCGGCACCCCCACGGGATCGACCTCGGGCCGCTCGTGCCGCGGCTCCCCGAGGCGATGGAGGGCTTCGCGACCCGCATCGATCTCGCGCCCGGCGCGTTCGTGGACGACCTGGCCCGGCTCGAGCGGGAGCCCCCGGAGCCGGGCCTGAGCCTGGTCGGGCGGCGGCACCTCCGGAGCAACAACTCCTGGATGCACAACGTCGAGAAGCTGATGGCTGGAAAGGCCATATGCACACTCCAGATCCACCCGGAGGACGCGGCCGAGCGCTCGCTCACCGACGGCGCGCTCGCGCGGGTGCGCTCCCGGGTCGGCGAGGTCGAGGTGCCGGTCGAGGTGACCGACGCGATGATGCGGGGCGTGGTGAGCCTGCCGCACGGGTTCGGCCACGGCCGCGAGGGGGTGCGGCTCGGCGTGGCCCGCGCGCACGCGGGGGTGAGCGCGAACGACCTCACCGACGAGCGGCGGGTCGACCCGCTCACCGGCGCGGCGGCGCTCAACGGGACCCCGGTCGAGGTGGCGCGCGCGACCGATGTGCCCTAACACGGGCGGGAATGCGAGCGCCGGCCGCGCTCGTCGGGCCCACCATGACGACCACCGAAGCGAGCGAAGGACCGGGCGCGCACCCCGCCGGGGTCACGCGCGCGGTCCTGATCGCGCTCGTCATGGCCTCGGTGGCGTGGCTCCCCTACGTGGTGCCGGGCTTCGAGGAGCTGCAGGTGGTGGGGCCCAACGACGGCTGGCCGCTCGCCGATCTGCTGCGGCGCGATCCGCGGCAGGGCGGCGCCGGGCTCGCGGGGGCGTTCCGCCGGCCGCCGCTCGTGACGATCGAGGACGACGACGCGCTCCTCGCGGCCGCGCCCCTGCCGCCGGCGCTCGCGATCACGCCGCGCGCGCCCGCGCTCGAGGACGAGGCCGGCGAGGCCTCCGTGGCCGAGCCGGCCGCGGCCCACGAGCGGGCGGAAGGCGACCCCGACGAGGCCGCCGAGCTGGGTGGGACCGAGCTCGCAGAGACCGAGCTCGCGGAGACCGAGCTCGCGGAGACCGAGGGCGAAGACACCGAGGGCGACACCGAGGGCGACACCGAGGGCGCGGGCGAGCGGCCGCCGGCGACCCCCGTCCCCGTCGAGCGGGTCGACTCGGTGCAGTACGAGGGCCTCACCCAGGAGATCGAGGACCCGCGCCACTCCATGCGCGCGTTCTACTCGCAGCTCTCGCGCGTCCACGCGGGCCGCCCGCAGCTCGCGCGCATCGGGGTCTACGGCACCTCCACCAACGGCGCCGACCGCATGACGTCGCAGCTCCGCCGGCTGATGCAGGAGCGCTTCGGGGACGGCGGCAAGGGGTGGGTCCCGGTCGCAGCCGGCTGGCGCTTCCAGCGGCACCAGGACGTGAGCTGGGAGCACGACCACTGGCGCACCTTCGTGATCAACCGGGGCGACGCGCCCCTGCACCGCTTCGGCTACGGCGGCGTGCTCGCGATCAACCGGCACCGCGGCGCGGTCAGCCGGATCGGCACCGTCGACGGCGACCCGGGGCGCGCGGTGAGCCGGCTGCGGCTCTTCTACCAGGCGTTCCCCGAGGGCGGGACGCTGCGCATCCAGGCGGACGACGGGCCGGCCCAGGAGCTCGACACCCACGCCGACGCGGTGGAGGACCGCACCTTCGAGCTGCGGGTCCCCGACGGGCCGCACACCTTCACCCTCCGCGCGGGCGACGAGGACGCGCAAGAGAACCTGCGTCTCTACGGTGTCACGATGGAGCGCGACGGGCCCGGCGTGGTGGTCGACGGCCTCGCGCTCATCGGCGCGTTCACGCGGGTGCTCCGCCTCTCGGATCCGGCGCACCTCGCGACCCAGGTGCGCCAGCGCGACCCCGACCTGCTCGTGTTCTGGATGGGCGCAAACGACGCGGTGAGCGAGTCGGTCGCCTTCGTGCGCGACCGCTACGTGGAGCACTACCGGACGATCCTGCGGCGCTACCAGGACGCCAACCCGGACATGAGCTGCATGGTCATGTCGATCCTCGACAAGGGAGAGCGCGTCGACGGCCACATCCGCACCCGCGAGCGGGTGCCGCGGCTCGTGGAGGCCCAGCGCGAGGTCGCGCTCGCGGAGGGCTGCGCGTTCTTCAACACCTACGAGGCGATGGGCGGCCAGGGGACGATGCGGCGCTGGTACGAGAACCGCCCGCGCCTCGTCACCGACGACCTCGGCCACCTCACCGCGTCGGGCTCGCGCATCCTCGGGACGCTCCTCTACCGGGCCCTGGTGAAGGGCTACGACGACTGGATCGCCGACGGCCAGCCGACCGGGCGTTGATCGGCGCGCCGCGGGTCGCGATACTGACCGGCATATGCGACGCGGGGCAGCGTGGCTCACGGGGGCGACGATCCTGGCGTGGGTCGGCGCGGCGGTCGCGCAGCACCCGGTCACCCCCGTCGTGCGGCCCGTGCCCATCGAGGGCGCACCTGCGCTGGCGCACTTCCACGAAGCGCTGCGCGCGCTGGAGCGCGGCCAAGGCCGTCAGGTCCGCGTGCTGCACTACGGCGACAGCAACGTCGCGGCCGACCTCTGGACCCAGGTCGCGCGCGACACCCTGCAGCGACGGTTCGGCGACGGCGGCAGCGGCTACCTGCTGCCGCCGGGGCACGGGAGCTGGAACCGCGGGCCGGTGCGGGTGAGCCAGGCGCCGGGCTGGGCCACGCGGCGGCGCGGCTTCGCGCGCGACTTCGGCCCGAGCGACGGCCGGTGGGGCCTGGCCGGGGTGGCGATCGAGCCGGTGGGGCCGACCCGGCCGATCCGCGTCCACGTGCCGGCGGGCCCGGCCGGGCGCGTGTTCCAGCTCCACCTGACCGAGGGCCCGCGCGGCGCCGAGGGCGCGGTGCAGCTCACGGTGGGCGAGGCGAGCCCGCGGCTGATCCGCGCGAGCCGCACCGCGGTCGTCGACGCGACGCAGCTCGCGCCGGGCGAGCAGACGCTGAGCATCCGGCGGGTGAGCGGCCGGCCGCGGCTGCTCGGCGTGTCGGTCGAGCACCCGCGCGGGGTCGTCTACGACGTGCTGGGGATCAACGGCCACCGGGCGAGCGCGATCCTGCACTGGGACCTCGAGCTGCTGCGCGCCCAGCTCGCGGCGCGCCCCGCCGACCTGCTGGTGCTGAGCTACGGCGGCAACGAGGCGCTCGATCCGCAGCTCTCGATGGCGACCTACGAGGCGCAGACCACCGAGGCGGTGCGCCGGATGCGCGCGCTGACCCCCGGCGCGAGCTGCCTCCTCGTCGGCCCCCTCGCGACCTACCCGCGGCACGCCGAGCGGATGCGTCAGGTCACGCGGATCCAGCGGCAGATCGCGGCTCGAGCGGGGTGCGGCTTCTGGGACAGCGCGGCGACGTCGGGCGGCCCCGGCACGCTCCCCGCGTGGGCGCGCTTCGAGGGCATGGTCGGGCGCGATCACCTTCACCTCGGACGCGCGGGCTACACCCGGGTCGGCGAGGTCTTCGTGGCCGCGCTGCTCCATGGACTCTGAGCGCGCGGTTCTGATGTAGACTGGTTCGCGGATGGAGAAGGAGGACCTCGGGGCAGTCGACGAGGCCCGGGCCGAAGCGCCCGACCCGGCCGACTCCACCGACGAGGGCTCCCCGGCCGCCGAGCCCGACAGCGACGAGCGCGTGTCGCGCCCCGTCCCGAAGGTCGTCGCCGAGGCGTCCATCCAGCTCTCCCAGACCTTCCAGTCGGAGGTCCACGCGCATCGCTCGCCGTCCGATCGACCGGTCCCGAAGCCGCGCTCGGTCGAGCTGTCGCGGACCTTCCAGTCCGAGGTCGAGCAGCTCCGCAAGCCGCCGGCCCCGCCCCGCATCCCGCCGCCGCGCGTCTCCCTCTCCGCCCCCCCTCCGCCCCCGCCGAGCGGCGAGCGCGTGCGGGCCGAGCGGCTCGCCAAGCGCTTACGCGAGCGCTCATCGCAGAAGACGCCGGCGCTCGGGAGCGGGATCCCGCCGCGGCCGGACGAAGCCGCGAGCGAGACCTCGAGCCCGCCGCGCTCCGCCCCCCCGCCGCGCGTCGCCCCCACGCCGCGCTCCGCCCCCACGCCGTCCCCGGGCGCGAGCGCCGACTCCAGGCCCACGCCCTCGAAGCCCGCGCCCTCGAGCCCGCCCCTCCCGCGGCGCGTGCCGTCGCAGCGAGCGACCCTCGACGGAGTGCCGGTCCCATCGGCGCGCCCGTCCCGGACGCCGCTCGTCAGCGCCCGCTCGACCGCACCCTTCCCCGTCCCGGCGATCCCCACCGTGCCGGCGCCGCCCCCGGAAGAAGACCCCATCCTCGAGCCTCCGCCGCTGGAGGACGAGCCGTTGGAGGACGAGCCGGCGGAGATCGAGCCGGCGGAGGCCGCCTCCCGCGCGACCCTCGAGGGGCCCGCCCCGACGATGGAGGAGATCGAGGAGGCGAAGCGCGAGCGCGAGGGCACCGCGCCGTCCCTCGAGTCCCCGCCGGGGGTGCCGCTCGAGCTGACCCCCACCGACACCGCGCGCTCGCCCACCCGGCCCCAGCCCGAGACCCTGACGCGCGAGGAGCCCGAGGCGCCGCACACCGAGCCGCTGCCCGCGTTCCGCAGCGAGCTGCTCGACTCGATGGACCCGGGCGCGGCGGAGCCGAGCGACGAGGTCGACCTCAAGGCCACGTTCATCTCGGAGGTCATCGGGTTCGAGGAGGGGGGCAGCGACCCGCCCGCGGACGAGCCCGAGCTGAGCGTGGAGCGCCGCGGCGCGACCGACACCGAGGGGGCGGACGCCACGGACGACGACGACCCGTTCGGGGACCTCTCGACCGGCACGGAGCTCGGCGGGCGCTACCGGCTCGAGCGGGTGATCGGGCGCGGCGCGACCGGCGTGGTGTTCGAGGCGTCGCACCTCGTCATCGGCAAGCGCGTCGCGCTCAAGTGCCTCTACCCGCACTACCTCGAGACGCCGAACGCGGTGGAGCGCTTCTTCCGCGAGGCGAAGATCGCGGCCACCGTGGAGCACCCGAACGTGGTGCAGGTCTTCGACGGCGGCGACGCGGGCGACACGATGTTCCTCGCGATGGAGCTGCTGCTGGGCGAGACGCTCGGCGATCGGCTCGAGCGCGGCCCCATCCCGGTCGACGAGGCGGTCGAGATGTTCCTCAAGGTCGCCGACGGGATCGCGGCCGTGCACGCGTTCGGGGTGGTCCATCGGGACCTGAAGCCCGACAACGTGTTTCTCCCTCGACCGAAGGGCGATCGCCCGGTCGAGCCGAAGGTCCTCGACTTCGGCGTCAGCAAGCTCAAGGAGCCGGGCCGCAAGGAGCTCACCTCGCTCGGGACGGTGCTCGGGACGCCCTACTACATGGCGCCCGAGCAGATCCGGAACACGCGCGACGTGGACGCGTCCGCCGACGTCTACTCGCTCGGCGTGATCCTCTACGAGATGATCGCGGGCGAGCTGCCCTACGAGGGCGACAGCGTGGTGGACATCTTCGAGGCGGCCCGGGACGGGGTCCGGACGCCGCTCGACAAGCTCGTGGGCGACCTGCCGGCGGGGCTCTCGGACATCGTCGAGCGGTCGATGAGCGCGGCGCGCGAGGAGCGCTACCCGACGGCCCGGGAGCTCCACGCCGCGGTCCAGGCGGTGGCCACGCAGGGGACCGATCCGGAGCGCGACCCGCCGACCGATCCGCGCCAGACGGTGCGCGAGCCGATGCGCTCGCCCTTCGCGCGCTCGCCCGGCGAGGGGCCGGGCGACGCGGTCACGCCCGAGGTGGTGCGGCCGGACTCGGTGCCCGACAGGGACCTCGAGCAGCTCGCCCAGCAGTCCGACGCGGTGCTGTCGGGGCGGCGCGAGATGAAGACCGTCGAGCTCGCGCCGTCGAGCGCGGACGAGGCGGCGACGATCGAGCGCCCCGAGCTCCGGGAGCCGCCGCCCAAGCGCCGCGTCGGGCTCTGGATCGGGGTGCTCCTGACGGTCCTCGTCATCAGCGCGGTGATCGGCGCCGCCGCCCTCGAGCTGCTCCGCTAGGAGCTTGATGAGCGCCCGGGCCAGCGCCGCTGGCCCGTAGCGAATCAAGCTCCTAGCGCGCGGCGGGTCGGTCGCTCCGCGGCTCAGCCGTACCAGCGGTAGAGCAGCGCGCCGACGGCCGCGAGGAGCAGCACCGTCCAGAGCACGTTGCTGAGGGTCGAGGGCTTGTCGCTCTCGCCGCCGGTGTCGTCACCCACCCCGGCCGCGCGCTTGAAGCCGGAGCGCATGCTCTGCATCAACCCGCCGCCCGAGCCGCGCTTGGACACGCCGTAGCCGCCGCCCGAGCTGCTCGAGCTGCTCGAGCTGCTGGCGCGGCTGCTCCGGCTGCTGCTCCGGCTGCCGCTGCTGCTCGAGCCGCTCTTGCTCGCCTTGTGCTTCTTGATCCGCTTCTGCTTGGACTTGGCCATCCGCGTTCAGCCCCCGTACTTCGCCTCGATGTCCGCCGCCGAGCCCCCGTGATCGAGGTAGTGCTCGTTGAGCATCGGCTCGTAGCGGAGGATCCAGTAGAACCCGACCATCGTGCGGTAGACCCCGAGCTGCTTCGCGCTCTTGTTGAAGTACGCCATCCAGCGCGGGTCCCCGGTGCGGTCGGTGAGCTTGAGCTTGGCGAGCGCCTCGGCCGGCAGGGTCGTCGCCCCGCCGCGGCTCCAGCCGTAGCGGCGGTACAGCGTGGTGAGGTTGATCGACTTGTCGCTCGCGGCGATCGCCTGCCCGTTGTTGAGGGCGCGATCCACGCGTTGGATCTGCTCGGCCACCTGCTCGGCGCTCATGCGCGGACCATAGCAGCCCGCGCAACGCCCGACCGCGCCGGATCGCGGTCCCTGCGTGGCCGCGCGGCGGACCGGGTGAATCGGCGCGGACGCGCTACTCTGGGACCATGAGCGAGCACGCGCGCTGCCCCGAGTGCGGGAGGGCGACCGAGGCCGAGGCCGTCGGTGAGGGCTTCGCGGTCTGCGCCGGCTGCGGCCACGTGGTCCGGGCCGCCCCGGCCGCCGCCCTCCGCACGCGCCGCTTCCGGCTGAGCCGCCCCCGGCTGGGCCTCGGGCTCGCGTCGGCGGTGCTCGACGACGGCGGCCAGGAGCTCGGGCGGGTCCAGCGCGCGCGGCCCGGGCCGCGGCGGTTCCTGGCGCTGCTCGCGGGGGCGGTCCTCCTCGCGGCGGGGCTCCTCGGGCTGCACGCGCTGGGCGAGCACACCCTGGGCGCGGCCCTGGTGTTCGCCGGCGCGCCGCTCCTCGCCGTGCTCGCGCTGCGGCTCACCGCGCGCCTCTCGCCGCCGCCCTCCCTCCTCGTGATCCAGAGCGGCCGCGACCCCCGCCTGCTCTTCGCGGTGCGCCCCCGGACCGAGCGCGGCGCGCGCTGCGAGCTCGACGTCGAGGACGAGAACGGGGCCACGGTCGGCCGGCTGGAGGTCGACCGCGGCCGGCTCAAGGCGAGCGTCTTCGGGGCGCTGGCGGGGCACGTCGCGATCCACGAGCCGGGCGGGGCGCGCCTCGTCGCACGCCGCGTCTCGAGGGTCCGGCCCGGCGCGGTGTTCGAGGACGCCGAGGGTGAGGTGGTGGCCACGGTCGGGCTGAGCGGTGGGCTCGGGTTCGACGAGCTCCGGATCAGCGACGCTTCGGACGTCGATCCCCGCCTCGTGCTCGCGGCGTCCCTCGTCGCCGCGCCCTAGTCTAGCGGAGCCGTAGCCGATCGAGCGCGCCGCATTCGGCGTTGCCGAGGGGCGCCGCGCGATGCCACAACGGGGACCGATGGAGGAGCCGGAGCACGAGACGGTCACCGACGAGGAGAGCGTCCGCGCGCGCCGGATCCGCCGGCTCCGGATGGGGCTGCTCGCGCTGCTGTTCTTCGGCTCCCTCGCCGCGGCCAAGCTCAGCGGGCTCACCGAGTCGATGAGCGTGGAGTCGGTCCGCGACCTCATGCAGTCGACGGGGCCGTGGGGCTTCTTCGCGTTCATCGGGGTCTTCACCCTCGGCGAGCTCATGCACGTGCCCGGCCTGGTGTTCGTCGGGGCCGCGTCGATCGCCTACGGGCAGGGCCTCGGGATCGCGGCGAGCTTCGCGGGCGCGCTCACCAGCGTCGCGGTGAGCTTCGTCTTGATCCGCACGATCGGCGGCCAGCCGCTGAGCGGCTTCAAGCGCCCGATCGTCCAGCGCGTGTTCGCCCGCCTCGAGACCCAGCCGATCCGCACGATCGCGATCCTGCGGATCGTCTTCATCCTCTCGCCGGCGCTGAACTACGCGCTCGCGATGAGCAAGGTCCGTTTCCGCGACTTCCTCATCGGCTCGGCCCTCGGGCTCGCCCTGCCGATCCCCCTCGCGGTGGTGTTCTTCGACTACCTCGCCGACGCGTTCCTGTAGGCGCGCTCGTCGGCGGCGCCAGGGACGAGCCCGGCCGACCGGGACCCTCCGGGCTTTTCGCGGCGCGGGGCGAGGCGGTACCTTCGGCGGCATGGTCACGGTGGCGCTCGATGCCATGGGGTCGGACCTCGGGCCGGAGGCGACGGTCGGGGGCGCGGCGAAGGCGAGCCGGCGCGAGGGGGCGCCGCACATCCTCCTCGTGGGCGACGAGGCCATCCTGCGGCGGCAGCTCACCGTTCACGACCACGACCGCGAGCGGCTCCGCATCGTGCACGCGCCCTGCTTCGTGACCCAGGAGGACAAGCCCAAGGACGCGCTCGATCGGATGCCGGAGTGCTCGGTCCTGCGCACGACCGAGCTGGTGAAGCGCGGCGAGGCGGACGTCCTCGTGAGCGCAGGCAACACCGGCGCGGTCACCCTCGCGGCCGCGCGGACCTTCGGGCGGCTCCCCAACGTGAACCGCTGCGCGCTGGGCGCGGTGTACCCGACGGAGCGTCGGCGCGGAGAGAAGGACGACCCGTTCAGCCTGATCCTCGACGCCGGCCTGACCCTCGAGGTCGACGCGGAGGACCTCGTCGCCTTCGCAGTGATGGGGTCGGCCTACGCGGCGCGCATCTCGCGCAACCCGGAGCCGCGCGTGGCGCTCCTGTCGAACGGGAGCGAGCCCGGCAAGGGCACGCGCGCGGTGGTCGAGGCCAACGCGCGCCTCTCGCGGGTCCGCCACCTCAACTTCATCGGCAACATCGAGGGCATGGACATCCCGAAGGGCACCGCCGACGTGGTGGTCACGGCGGGGTTCACCGGCAACATCGTGCTCAAGATGCTCGAGGGCGTGGCCGAGACGGTGATCCGCCTGGGTCGCTACGCGGGCGATCAGAGCCTGCGCTACAAGGCGGGCCTCGGGCTCCTCGCGCCGGCGGTGCGCAAGCTGCGACGCGCGACCGACTGGGAGCAGTACGGCGGCGTGCCGATCCTCGGCTTCGACCACCTGTGCATCAAGGCCCACGGCCGGTCCACCGAGCGCGCGATCGCCAACGCGATCCGGGTAGCGTCGCGCACCGCCCAGACCGGGCTCGTGCAGGCGATGGACGAGCACCTCCGCGCCCTCGACGACGTCGAAATTAGCTGAGCTGAGCCACGACCTCGCAGCCGCCGCCGGCGCGCTCGCGGACCTCCACCTGGCCGCCGTGGGCCTCGAGGAGGTCGGCGACGAGGGAGAGCCCTATGCCGGTGCCGGGGGTGTGCGCGGTGTCCGCCCGCTCGACGCGGTGGAAGCGCTCGAGGACGCGGGCGCGCTCCTTCGCGGGCACGCCGGGCCCGCGGTCGCGCACGATCAGGGTCGGCCGGCCGTCGCGGCGACCCACCCAGACCTCGATCGCGTCCTCGGCGCCGCGGCCGTACTTGACCGCGTTCTCGATCAGGTTCGTGACGACCTGCTCGATCGCCTGCGGGTCGAAGCTCGCGTCCACCCGCTCACCATCCTCGGGGCCCTCGAGGGTGAAGCCGCGCGCCTCGACGCGCGCGCGCAGGCCCTCGACGACCTGCCGCACGTGGGCGCGCAGATCGCCGTCTTCGAGCGCGAGCCGGCGCTGGCCCTCCTCGAGCTTCGCGAGGCTGAGCACGTTGTCGACCAGGCGCGCGAGGCGGACCGACTCGGTCACCAGCTCGCGGTGCACCCGCGGCCGCCGCTCCTCGCTCACCATGCCCTCGGCCAGCATCTCCGCGTGCATCCGCAGGGTCGTCAGCGGCGTGCGGAGCTCGTGGCTCACCGCCGAGACGAACGCGCTCTTCTGCCGCGACAGGGCCTCGGCGCGGCGAGCCGCGCGCACGATGAGCGCGGCCGCGAGGAGCGCGACCATCAACAGCGCGGCGAGGGCCGCGATCTGCCAGCGGAGCTCCGCGTCGTGGCGCAGGCTCGCGCCGCGCAGCGCACCCTCCGCGAAGCAGAGCTCGAGCCCCTGGAGCACCTCGGACGCCGGGCGGCGCACCGAGCACCGGCCCTCGCCCGCCTCGATCAGCCGCGCGGGGCCCGCGTCCCGGCGCGTGACGAGGTCCGTGATCCACGCCTCCACCGCCGCCCGATCGAGCAACAACCCTTGCACAACCGAAGTCTCGCCGCGGGTGACCACGCGGTGGAGGATCCACGTGTCCCCCGTACGGAGGAACGTCATCGGCGTGTAGGCGACCTCCGTCTCCGTCTGCAGGCGATTGTCGGCCGCGGGCGCGTCCGAGATCGTCGGCACGACGCCCGCGCCGAAGCGGTAGTCCACCACCAGGCTCGTCCCGATCGGGCCGAGCGCGAGGGTGCGCAGGGCCTGGGTCACGCAGGCGCGGGCCTCGAGCGTCTCGGCTCCCTCGACGCTGATCCCGAGCGGGCGTCCGTCGCTCGCGGCGAGGCGGACCCGGACCTCGACCTCGCGCTCGGGGGCGCAGCCCCGCACCGCGTCCCCGTACCGCTCGAGCGCGGCCCGCACGGCGCCGCGCGTGGGGCGCCCCGACGCCTGCACCTGGAGCCGCGCCGAGGAGGACGCCTGAGGCGCGTCCCAGCCGACGTTGCGGCGGTTCTCGATCGGCGCCTGGCGGCCCCGCGCGAGCACGCGCGCGCCGGCCTCCTCGTCGCCCGCCTGGGCCGCATAGATGTCCTGCGCCTGGAGGTTGCCCCAGCTGTTCTGGGCGACGGTGGAGACCGAGCCGGGCGCGGACCCGGGCGCAGACCCGGACCCGTCGGCGCCGCCGAAGGTGAGCCGGAGGAGCGCGTCCGGGGTGGTCCTCGGGGGCGGGGTCTCGGGCGAGCGCGCGCGCGCCCGGACCGTCGCGAGGCCGGGGCCCGAGACCCGGGCCGACACGCGGAGCCCGAGCTCGCTCGGCGGGGCGCCCGGCGTGTCGTGCGGCGTGCGGACCACCCCGTCGGGGTCCACCTGGAAGTAGCCCTCGACGCGAGGGTCCCGGGGCTCGCCGGCCAGCGGGGAGACCGCGACCGGATCGGTGATCGCGAGCACGTCGGGCGGGCTGTAGAAGTGGCTGTAGACCGAGAAGGCGCGCTCGGCCTCGCGCTCGCGCAGCTCCCCGAGGCTCTCGTCGACCGCGCCCTGGACGACCGCGGCCGCGCGCGTGAGCCGCTCGCGCTCCCGCTCCATCACGGACGCGCGCTCGCGCCACGTCGCGGCGAGCCAGCCTCCGCCGAGGAGCAGGGTCGACGCGACGAGGCCGACCGCGAGCGCGATCATGCGGCGCACGGGGCTTCCCTATCCGTCCGAGGGCGGCTCGAGCTCGGCCACGAAGCGGTAGCCGCGGCCGCGCACCGTCTCGATCCAGCCCTCGCCGCCCGGCACCTGCCGGAGCTTGGCGCGGAGCTGCTGCACGTGGACGTCGACCGTCCGGGTGCGGACGCTCCCGTCGTTGTAGCCCCACACGTCGACCAGGAGCTCGGCCCGCTCGACCGGCCGGTGGCGACGCTCGACGAGGTAGCCGATGAGCCGCGCCTCACGCGCGGTGAGCCGCACCGGCTCACCTGCCTCGCACACGGTCTGCGCGTCGAGGTCGACCTCCACCCCGCCGACGCGGAACGCCTTGGGGCGCTCGGGCGCGGGGCGCGGTCGACGCAGCAGCCCGCGGGCCCGCGCGACGAGCTCGCGCACCCCGAACGGCTTGGTGACGTAGTCGTCGGCCCCCGCCTCGAGACCGGCCACGATGTCCTCCTCGGACCCGCGCGCGGTGAGCACCAGGACCGGCGTCTCGTCGCCGCCCGCGCGGGTCCGCCGCAGCACGGTGAGCCCGTCGACCTCCGGCATCATCAGGTCGAGCACCACGAGGTCGAAGCGCCGGCGCGCGAGCTGCTCGAGCGCGGCCGCGCCGTCCGGCGCGCAGGTCGTGCGGAAGCCCTGGGCGCTGAAGAGGGCGTCGAGGCCGTCGAGGATCGGGGCCTCGTCCTCCACGAGGAGCACGCGCGGCGGCGCGAGGTCGACGTCGCTCATGATGCTGACTGTCGCGGGCGCGGGTTCGCCTGTCACCCCTGAAGGCTAAGGGCGAGCCGGCCGCGGCGGTGTAAGGCTCGTGTCAATTGCCGCCGCCCCGGTTTCGAGCGCTCGGTCTCGGGCGCTCAGTCTCGAGCGCTCAGTCCTCGAGGGCGAGGAGCCTGTGGCGCGCGTAGAACCCGGCGACCGCCCCCATCACCACGTTGGCGGCCGCGATCCCGAGGAAGAGCCCGACCACGCCGAAGAGCTCCGAGCCGAGCCACGCGAGCGGGATCGCGAGGACGAGGAGACGCAGCGCGGCGAGCAGGGTCGCCTGAGTGGGCATGTCCAGCGCGTTGAAGACCGACGCGACGAGGAGCGCGATGCCGAAGAGCGGGTAGCTCCACGGGACGGCGCGGAGGTAGGCGACGGTGAACTCCACCACCTCCGGGTCGTCGTTGAAGATCCGGGCGAGCGGCCCGGCGGCGAGCGCGAGGATGGCGGTCACCGCGAGGCCCCACACCAGCGAGGCGACGCTGACGAACCGGAGCGCCTCGCGGTTGCGGCCCACCTGGCCCGCGCCGTGGTTCTGGCCGACGAACGGGGTGATCGCGGCGGTCATCGCGTAGACGCCGATCAGCGACAGGCCCTCGATGCGCGTGCCGACGCCGTAGGCCGCCACCGCGTGGGCGCCGTGGAACGACACGATGCGCGTCACCGCGCCGGCCGCGAGCGGGGTGAGGAGGTTGGTCCCCGCGGCCGGGATGCCCACGTGAAGGATCGCGCGCCACGACGCGAGGACCTCGGCCGGCCGCGGCAACGCCAGGCTCAGCATCCGCTCGCGCCAGCCGAGCACGTAGAAGCCGCCGACCGCGGCCACGACGTAGCTCGCGACCGTCGCGAGGGCCGCGCCGCGCAGGCCCATCGCCGGGATCGGCCCGAAGCCGAAGATCAGCGCGGGGTCGAGCACCGCGTTCACGACGCCCGCCGCCACCATCACGAGGGCGGGCGTCTTGGTGTCGCCGGTCGCGCGGATCGCGCCGTTGCCCACCATCGGCACCACGAGCAGGCCGATGCCGCAGTAGAGCGGCACCATGTACTCGCCGATCAGCGCGATCGTCGGGCCGTCGGCCCCGAGCGCGCCGAAGAGCGGCTCGATCGTGAGCAGGCCGAGGCCCGAGACGGTGCACACCACCGCCATCGCGAGGATCAGCGAGTCGGTGGTCAGCCGCTTGACCCGCTCCTCCTGACCCTCGCCGATCGCCCGGGCGATCACGGCGGTGCTGCCGATGCCGAGGCCGATGGTGAGGTTCGAGATCACCATCACCACCGGGAAGGTGAAGCCCATCGCGGCCAGGGCCTGCGGGCCGAGCTGACCCACCCAGAACGTGTCGACGACGTTGAAGAACAGGATCGCCGCGATGCCGACCATCATCGGCACGCAGAGGCGGATGAGCGTCGCGCCGACGGGGGCCTCCAACAGCCGCTTGCGCCGCTCGCGATCGCCGCTCACCGCCCACGTCTAGGGCAACCCGACCCCCGAGGGCAACGCCAATCTCGGCCCGCTCTGGGAAGAAGCCGACCGTCACAGCGCGTCGAGCGCGTTCGCCGCGAGGTGGACCACGCGCCACTGCTCGGCGAGGCCGGCGTCGGCGCCCTCGGCGTGGCGCAGGAGCGGCGTACGGACGAGGCCGCCGCGGGCGCGCTCGGGGAGGGCCGCAAAGATCGCCTCGGACTCGGTCGGCGGCACCAGGGGATCGCGCTCGCCGTGGAGGAGGAACACCGGGGCCGACAGATCCGCGATCGCCCCGCGCGGGCTCATCCGGGCCAGCGCGTCCGCGTGGCGCGCGACGATCGCGCGCAGCCTCGACTGCGCCTCGGGGGGCATCGGGTCGGCGCGCAGGGCGGCGAGCTCGGCCGCCGCGTCCCCTTCGAGGCGCGGGGCCTCGCCGCCGAGGAGCCGCGCGGTCAGCGCCGCGGCCGCGTCGGGCGACTCGAAATACTCGGCCTCGAACGCGTGGGCGAGGGCCTCGGCGCCGTACCGCTCCTCGGGCGAGGCGATCCACCCGTCGAGCAGCCCGGCGAGGTCGTGGTGCGCGCCGATCGCGAAGACCGCGTGGATCGCGTCGGTCTCGGTCGCGGCCCGCAGCGCGACGCCGCCGCCCACGCTGATGCCGACCACCCCGACCGACGCGACGCCGCGCGCGCGGGCGAGGGCCTCCGCCGCGCGACGCGCCTGGATCACGGTCGCCGGGTCGAGCCTCAGCGCGGCGAGCGCGTCCAGCGACGGGCAGTGGACGTCGAAGCCGCGGGCCGCGAGCTGGCCGGCAAACGCGCGCAGGCGCGGCTCGTCGACGCCGCCCGGGTGCGCGCCGTGGAGCAGCAGGATCGGCCGGCCTCGCCCGCCGTAGCGAACGGCCCGCGCGCCCGCGAGCGTGGTCTCCTCGATCGCCACGTCGGCCGGCGGCTCGCCGCGCTGGGACTCCGGGCTCTGGAAGCCGAGAAGGAGCCGCGCCGCGCGCACGTGCCAGGCGACCGGCGACCACAGCGCGAGGCCGAGCGCGCACAGCCCGAGCAGCCCGAGCACCCCTCGCGCGTAGCGGCGCCGCACGGCTCCGGTTTAACAGTTCTTCACCGCGAGATCCGAACCTCCTTCACAGGCGGCCCCCACGTTCAAGTCACACGAGGCGACGGAGCGGATGGCGCGACGCGGCTCGAGACACGAAGGAGGTCTTGCTCGATGTTCGGATTTCTCATTGGATTCGCCTGCCTGGTCGGCCTGATCGCCGTCCTGAAGCGCGGGCATCGCTGCGGCCGCGGCTGGCACGGAGGCTGGCACGGCGGCGGACGCGGCGGCTGGCGTCGCGGGCGTCGCCGAGGCCCGGGGGCGTTCCTCGGCTTCGTCTTCGATCGGCTCGACACCACGCCGAGCCAGGAGAAGGAGATCCGAGCCGCGGTCGAGGAGCTCTTCGACAAGGGCGCCGAGATGAAGCGGGAGGCGCGCACGTCGCGCAAGGACGTCGCCCGCCTGCTCCGCACGGAGTCCCTCGACGAGACGATCCTCGGTGAGGCCTTCGCGCGGCACGACGAGCGGCTCCGTGAGCTGCAGAAGGCGTTCGCCGACGCGCTCGGACGCGTTCACCAGGCGCTCGACGCGGAGCAGCGGGCGCGGCTCGCCGACTTCCTCGAGCGCAACGATCACGACGGTCACGGCGGTCCCTACCGCGGCTGGGCCTGAGGGAGGACGAGATGCACAAGCGTAAGCTCCTGATCGCGCTTCTGGCGTTCGGCACGATCGCCGGCTTCGGACACGGCTTCGCGTCGATGTCCCACTGGCACCACCACCAGCGGGCGCGCCGCGCCGCCTTCGAGCAGCACGTCGCCGCCGTCTGCGTCGACGCCGCCCGACGGGTCGACCGCGCGGAGGCCCCCTACGATCGGCCCCCGCCGATGACCCCGCAGCCTCCCCCGCGGCAAGCCCCGCCGGCCTACTACCCGGACGACTACCGCCCGGAGCCGCGCCGGCACCACCACCGGGGTCACGCGCCCCGCGGTGAGCACCCGCGCGGGCTGGACGACGGCCCGCCCGATCCCTACGGCTACGACGGATACTGAACCGCGATCCCTCCTCCCACCCGAGGCGCCGGGCCCCTTCGTGGCTCGGCGCCTCACCCTGTGAGTAGGATGGCAGGACCCCATGGCACTTCGCGCCCTCCTCATCGATGACGACGCCCGGCTCGCCGAGCTGCTGAGCACCTACCTGTCCGACCACGACGTCTCCATCGAGGCGGGCCGCGACGGTCCGAGCGGGCTCGAGATGCTCGGCCGCGGCACCTACGACCTCGTGCTCCTCGACGTGATGATGCCCGGGATGGACGGCCTCGAGGTGCTCCGCCGCATCCGGGCCAAGAGCCGCATCCCGGTCATCATGCTGACCGCGCGCGGCGACGAGGCGGACCGGGTGGTCGGCCTCGAGCTCGGGGCGGACGACTACGTGCCCAAGCCCTTCAGCCCCCGCGAGCTCCTCGCGCGAGTCCGCGCGGTGCTCCGGCGCGCGCAGCCCGAGGCGACGAGCGAGCGGATCGCGATCGGTGGCGTCGAGGTGGACGTGGCGGCGCGAAGGGCCCGGGTCAACGGCGAGGACATCGACCTGACCGGGCTCGAGCTCGACATCCTGGTCGCGCTGATGCGCCGCGCCGGACGGGTCGTGCCGCGCGACGCGCTGCTCAGCGAGGCCGGGCGCGACGACGTGGTGGTGAGCGAGCGGACGGTCGACGTCCACATCTCGCACCTTCGCAAGAAGCTCGGCGACGACCCGCGCTCGCCCGCGCGCATCCGCACGGTCCGCGGGGTCGGCTACGTGTTCGTGAGAGACGACGCGTGACCCACCGACGCTGCCCGCACCTGCACCGTCATGACCCACACCACGGGCACGGGCGGTGGCGCCACAAGAAGAAGCTGCAGCGCCGCATCTTCATGTGGTTCGGCGCCTCGATCGTCTTCACCGCGGTCGTGGTGCTGCTCGCGTTCCGGATGCTCTCGCCGACCGAGCGCATGCAGCAGGACATGGCGGGCTTCGAGCGCTTCGCGTCGGCTCGCTTCGAGTCGGTGTGGCACGACCCGCGCAGCCGCTGGGCGCTCGTCCACGACATGCACCGCGACCTGCGGCTCGACGTGACGGTCCGCGACGCCCACGGCGCGGTGATCGAGCAGGCGGGCGCCCCGTGCGCCGACGAGGTCTGGGGGCACCTGCGCCTGACCCGCCACGACGGCGCGCCGCTCGGCACGGTGACGGTCTGCGGCGAGCGCTACCAGTGGGGCGGCTGGCGCTTCGGGGTCGTGATCTTCCTCGTCATCGCGATCCTCTGGGCGGCCGCGGGGATGCTCGCGCGGGTGCTCCTTCGCCCGCTGCGCAAGCTCGAGGTGATGGCCCGCAAGATCGCCGACGGCGACCTCAAGGCGCGCTCCCACCTCGACCCGCACCGGCACGGCGAGCTGGGGATGCTCGGCCAGACGATGGACGAGATGGCGGGGCGGATCGACAAGCAGCTCACCGACCAGCGCGAGCTGCTCGCGGCGGTGAGCCACGAGCTGCGCACCCCGCTCGGGCACCTGCGCCTCTTGATCGAGATGGCGCGCGAGAAGCCCAGCCCGAAGCTCGTCGAGGAGATCGACAAGGAGGTGCTCGAGGTCGACGCCCTGGTCGGGCAGCTCCTCGCTTCGTCGCGGGTCGACTTCGGCACCCTGCACAGCAAGGCGGTCGACCCGGAGGAGCTGGCCAAGCGCGCGCTGGCGCGGCTCGACCTGCCCGCCGATCGCCTGGCCGTCGTGGGCAACGCGGAGATGATCGAGGCCGACCCGACGCTGCTCGCCCGCGCCCTCGCGAACCTGCTCGCCAACGCCGAGCAGCACGGGGGCGGGGCCGAGCGGCTCGAGGTGCGCTTCCTGCCCGACGAGGTGGTCTTCGCGGTCGAGGACTCCGGCCCCGGATTCGGAGCCGACGAGCGCGACCAGGTCTTCCAGCCGTTCTTCCGCGGCGAGCACCGCGCGGGGGCCTCGCTCGGCCTCGGGCTGTCGCTGGTGCGGCGGATCGCGGCCGCGCACGGCGGGCGCGCCTGGGTCGAGGACGTCGACGGCGGCGGCGCCCGGGTCCTGTTCTCGGTGGGCGCGGTAGAGCAGCGGGCGGCCGCGGAATGAACCACCGGTGATCTTCCGATCAGTTCATGCTCGCGGATTATTGTAGTATTCTCACAACCGATGGCCTCGTCCGACCGTCCGCCGTTCTATGACGACGACGAAGGGACCGCGCAGATCCGGATCTCGCAGCTGCCATCGCCGATCAAGTCGTCGGAGCACCCCTACCTGATCGTCTACGGGGGCGACGACGCGGGCCGGATGATCCCGATCACGGACGAGCTCACCGTGGGCCGCAGCCGCCAGGCCGGCCTGCCGCTGACCGGCGAGGGCGTCTCGCGCATCCACGCGCGCCTGTTCCGCAAGGGCGGCCAGACCTTCGTCGAGGACCTCGGCTCGACCAACGGTACGCGGCTCAACGGCGACGAGCTCCAGGCCGCGGCGATCCTCAAGGACGGCGACCACATCCAGGTCGGGGTGAACCTGATCCTCAAGTTCTCGCTCCAGGACGAGGCCCAGGTCCGCTTCCAGCAGCAGCTCTACGAGGCGGCGCTGCGCGACCCGCTGACCAAGGCCTACAACCGACGCGCGCTCCTCGAGCGCCTCGAGACGGACCTGTCGTTCTCGCTGCGTCACGGCTCGCCGCTCGCGCTCCTCCTGTTCGACCTCGACCGCTTCAAGCAGGTCAATGACACCTACGGCCACCTCGCGGGCGACCACGTGCTGCGCGAGTTCGCGCTGGTGGTGGGCGGCACCGTCCGCAAGGAGGATATGTTCGCGCGCTACGGCGGCGAGGAGTTCGCGATGGTGTGCCGCAGCACCGACATCACGCGCGGAACCCAGCTCGCCGAGCGGATCCGCGGGCTGGTCGAGGACCGCACGATCACTCACGACGGCCAGCGCATCCCCGTGACGGTGAGCGTCGGGGTGGCCTGCGCGTGGCCCGAGGCCACCGTCGACGGCCTCATCCAGCGGGCCGACGACATGCTCTTCCTGGCGAAGGACGGCGGACGGAACCGCGTGGTGTTCCACCCGTGATCGCGCGCGACCTCTGATATGTTGAGCGCGTGAGCCTCGTGGCGCGCGCATGCCTCGCGGTGATGCTGGTCGGCTGCACTACGCAGATCGACGTGTCGATCACGAGCGAGGTGACCGGCCCCCTCGAGCTGGTCGAGATCTCCGTGACGCCGTCGGAGCTCGCCGGGCCGACCGACGTGCCGATCGGCGGCGCGCAGTCCTTCCCGCTGCGGTTCTCGCTGCGGCCGCGCGGTGACGACCCGGCCCCGGTGACCGTCGTCGCCCGCGGAGTCACCGAGGGCGAGGAGGTGGCGGCGGTCCGCGCGACCCAGGCCTTCGAGTCGGGCCGCACCGTCACCCTCGCGCTCGTCCTGCGCGACCCCTGCCGGATCGACGGAGACTGCCCCCCCGGCAGCACCTGCGCGGAGGGGGCGTGCGTGCGCGACGACGTGGACGCAGGCCCCGGCGGGGGTGGCGACGAGACCTGCGATGGCCGGGACGACGACGGGGACTCGACGATCGACGAGGGCGCGTGCCCGCCGGGGCGCCTCCTCGCGGCGGGCGACGACCACACCTGCGACAGCACGCCCGGCCGGGTGCGCTGCTGGGGCCTCAACCGGAACGGGCGCCTCGGAGACGGCACGCGCACCTCGAGCGGTCACCCCGTGGGCGCCACGGACGTTTCGTTCGACGACCTCACCGCGGGGTCCGACTTCACCTGTGGGGTAGTCGGCGGCAAGGTGAGCTGCTGGGGCAGCAACGCGTACGGTCAGGCCACGCCGACCGCCGATCCCCTCGAGGACGTCCTTCGGCCAGCGGAGGTCGCGGACGGGATGGCCCGGGTGGCGGCGGGCGACGGGTTCGCCTGCGCGATCACGACGGTGGGCCGGCGCGTCCAGTGCTGGGGGCGCAACGACCGCGGGCAGCGCGGCGACATCGACGCGAACACCTTCGACGATGTACCGCTGGACGGGCTACCGGCCGTCGACCTGGTGGCCGGCGCGCGTCACGCCTGCGCCCGGCTCGCGAACGGGACCGCGCGGTGCTGGGGAGACGACACCTACGGTCAGGTCGGCGTCACGGGCACTGGGCCCCGCGAGCCGTCGCTGACCCGGGGCGCGCGCGTCCTCGCGATCGCCGCCGGGGCCCGCCACACCTGCGCGATCGTCGACTCAGCGACGAACAATATCCGTTGCTGGGGCGAGCCCGGTGAGCACCTGGGCGACGGCCAGCTCACGGTGCTCGGCGCCGATCAACTCGCGCTCGGGGACGGGTTCTCCTGCGTGCTGGTGGAAGGCACCGCGCAGTGCTGGGGCGCGAACGAGTCCGGGCAGCTCGGGGACGGCGGCCTGATGCCCGCGACCTCCGTGCCACAGTCCATCGCGGACCTGCCGCAGGTCCTCGAGCTCTCGGCCGGGCAGGCGCACGTCTGCGCGCGCGGCGCGAGCGAGGTCCGGTGCTGGGGCAGCGACGGAAGCGGGCAGCTCGGCCGCGGCGCGCGGCTCTCCAACCCGGTGCCGGCGGTGGTCCATCGCCTGCCGTCCGGGCGGGTCACCCACCTCGCGGCGGCCGACCGCCGCACCTGCGCGGTGGTGCAGGTGGACGGGACGAGCATGCCCCTCCTTGGGTGCTGGGGCGAGGGGCGCCGCGGTCGGCTCGGCGACGGGACGTCGGGGAGCCACGCATCCTGGCGAGCCGTCGCGCTGCCGGGTGACGTGCGCGAGCTCGTCGGGGGCTACGGCGGGATCGTGGCCCGGACGAGGACGGACACCTTCGTCTGGGGCGACGCCGAGGAGGGCAGGCTCGGCGCGCCCGGGCTGCGCGTGCTCGACACTCCGACCGACATGGAGGTGCAGCCGCCCTCGTCGCTGACCCCCGGGGGGCCGACGACGAGCGCGCTCGGCGAGCACCATGGCTGTGTGATCGACGACATGTCTGTCCTGCGCTGTTTCGGGCGCGGCCCTCGGGGCGAGCTCGGACTCGAGGGCCCGCGCGCCGATCTCCCTACGCCGGTCGCGTGGGCGATGACGACGTGGGACCGGGTCGCCACGGGGCGCGCCCACACCTGCGGGATGCAGCCGGCGGACCCCGGGAGCGTCTGGTGCTGGGGAGACAACCGGCGCTTCGCGATCGGGTCGGCAGACATCGCGACGACCGGGCTGACGCAGGTCACGCCTGCGGGGACGACGGCGGTCGACCGCCTCGTGGCCGGCGGGCGCCACAGCTGCGCCGGGGCGGGCCGCAACGTGTCGTGCTGGGGGGACAACCGGCGCGGGCAGCTCGCCTCGGGAGGAGCGAGCACCGCCACGCCCCAGGCGGTCTCACTGTCGGGGGATCTGATCGTCGGGCTCTCGGCCGGAGAGGCCTTCTCCTGCGTCTCGCTCAACGGCACCGGGGGCGACTCCACGATGTGCTGGGGCGCCAACGACCACGGCCAGCTCGGGCCCGACGCGACCAGCCCGACCCAGAGCGCCACGCCGACCCGGGTCCCCGGCGTGCTCCGGACCGTCCAGGCCGGCTACGACCACGCGTGCGCGATCGATGCCGGCGCGCAGGAGGTTCTCTGCTGGGGCTTCGACGGCGACGGAGCTCTCGGCTCGAACCGCGAGCTCGTCGGCGAGCCCGCGCTCATCCTGGAGGGCCCGTGAGAGGCCGCGTGCGCCGTGCGGCCTGGCTCACCGCGGGGGCGCTCGTGCTCCTGCTCGCGTCGCCCGCGGCGGCCCAGCCCGGTGAGGCCCGCGCGCTCTTCGAGCAAGGCCTGGCCGCGTTCGACTCGGGAGATCTGGTGCGCGCCGAGTCGCTCTTCCGCCGATCCCTCGAGCTGCGGCGCTCCGGCTCGGCCGCCTACAACCTCGCCAACGTGCTCGAGCAGACCGGCCGCCTGGTCGAGGCGCGGGCGCTCTTCGCGGAGGTCGGGGCGATGGCCGAGGTGCCGGCCCCGATCGCGGCCGAGGCCGCCCGCAGCCGGGCCGCCCTCGAGGCCCGCATCGCGCGCCTGACCGTGCACGCCGCCACGCCCGAGGGCGTCGAGGCGCGCGTCGACGGAGCGCGGATCCCCCTCGACGCCGAGCAGCTCTTCGATCCTGGCCGGCGCCTCCTGCTCGTCCAGCGCGACGGCGCGACCGTCCTCGAGGAGGCGCTCCGCCTGCGCGAGGGAGAGCGCCGCACCGTGGAGGTTCCGTCCGTCGGCTCCCCCGAGGCGGCGGCGCGCTCGGTGATCGCGCCCGATCCGACCTCCGAGCCGACCCCCGACCCGGGCGGCGAGACCGGCGGCGACGACGCGTGGATCTGGGTCGTGCTCGGGGTCGCGCTCGCGGCGGTGATCGGCGCGGGGATCGCGATCGGGGTGGCGATCGGTACGCAGCCCGGGTGCGAGAGCAACGTGTTCGACGGCTGCGTCGCGGCCGGGCTCCGCGCGGCGCCCTGAAGCTACTTGGCGCGCGCGTGCTTGCGCGCGGGGTCGCGGTGCGCACGAGACACCGTCGCGGTGCCCTCGATGCGGCGGCCCTCGGTCATCGCGCGCAAGGTCAGCTCCCAGGTCGGGCCCGACCCGGAGCAGCGATCGAAGAAGACCACCGCTTCGATCCGGCCGTTGGCGGGGACGGTGAACCGACGACCGAGGGCGGCGCCGTCGCCCCGCTGGACCTGCGTGATGGTGAGCGGCAGCCGGTAGCGGCCGTCGATCTGGATCACGCGGTCGAGGAAGACCTCCATCGGGAGCGGGCTCTCGTTCACCAGGACGTACCGCGCGTGGGTCGGCGGACCGTCGCTCGTGACCGTCGAGCGCTGGCCCTGGATCGACAGCAGCGGCGGCGGCGAGGGCGCGAGGTCGGCGGCGGCCGAGCCGGCGAGCAGGAGGGGAGCGGCGAGGGCGGCGAGGGCGAGGAGGTGACGGCGCGTCATGGGTGCAGGATGGACCGACCCGTCCGCGCCGACCTTGGAGGCGCGATCTCAGAAGTGGCCCGAGAGCTGGACCCGGCCGCCGCCAGGGAGCGGCGCCAGGCCGAGGTCAGCGCGGGCTCCTTCCTCGCCCTCGTAGATCGGGACGCGGACCGACTCGGAGCTCGAGAGGCCGGCGATGAACAGGCTCAGGCCAGCGATCTGGAGGAGCCCGCTCGTGATGGGGATAGCGGGGTGCGGCGCGCCGATCGCGAGCTGCACGATCGGGCCGACCACCGGGAGCAGCGACCACGCCCAGGCGTCCTCCTCGACCGCGTCGGACCGATCGAGGCTGACCGAGTTCGCGATCGGCGTCGCGATGACGTCGAGCAGATAGCCGACGCAGAAGCCCACGAGCCCCGGCACCCAGAGCGCCTTCACCGCGCGATCCTCGTTGCGGTAGCCGACGATCCGCGGGCGGTAGCGTCCGCGCGGCGGCGGGTAGTAGTACGGCTGAGGCTGTGGCTGCGGCCCGTAGTAGTACGGCTGAGGCTGTGGCTGCAGCCCGTAGTAGTACGGCTGAGGCTGAGGCTGAGGCTGAGGCGGCGGCGGCGGCGCGGGCTGGGCGACCGGCGAGCCGGTCGCCGAGGATGGCGGCGCGTCCTGCGCGAGGGCGAAGGACGGGATGGTGAGCGCGAGGGCGAGGGCGACGACTGCACCGAAGGCGCGGACGGTGGACATGCGGATCTCCTTGCTTTCGCCCCAGCCACCGCACGGGGCGTGCCGACCGCGGATCGACCGCGCCGCGCCGCGCTCGTCGGACGCAGACGAACGCGGACGTGCACCGGGTTTCCCTCGGTGGGCGAGCGGCTGCGCAGCCCGTTCAGTCGAGGCGGACGGCCCGCAGCGCGCCGAGGTAGCCGAAGCGCGCCGCGCCGTCGGGGCTCACCGCGATCCGCAGCACCACCTCGCCGCGCGCGTCCGGGCGGACCTCGAGCGTCGCGACGCGGTCCTCGTTGTCGCTCGCGTCGAGGTCCACGAAGTCGCCCTCGACCCGGTAGCGCGTGAGGCGGCCGCGCCCGCCGTCGTCGCCGTCGCGCGAGGCGAACAGCTCGAGGCGGTAGCGGGCCGGCGCGAGGCCGCGCAGGACGACCCGCGCCTCGAGGTCGAGCGCGGCCGCGTGGCCGTCGAAGCTCCCGACCCAGAGGGTGTCCCGGCTCACGTCGCCGGGGTACCCGAGGGTGTTCACGTCGCGGCCACCCTCCTGCACGCCGCTGAAGCCCCACGCGGTCGCCCGCGCCGAGCTCTCCGCCAGCGCCTCCGTCGACAGCGGCCCGACCGTGCGGTCGGTCCCCGCGATCCAGCCCCAGCCCTCGACCATCCGCGGGCCGAGATCGACGCGCACCGCGTCGCCCACCGCGAAGGGCAGCAGCGGGCCGACCGCGTGGCCGACCTGCCCGGACGCCATGTTCGCGCTCGCCTGGAGCTGGGCCGCGGTCGCCTCGTCGAGGCCGCGCAGCGGGATCAGGCCGTCGGCCGCCCGGCGGTAGATCGTCGAGTAGATCACGAGCGCGTTGAGATACGCGCCAGCCGCGCTCGCGTGGTAGTCGTCGCTCGCGTGGAGCCGCGGCGGCTCGCCGCCCGCGAGCTGGAGCTCCCACGCGTCCCCCGCCGGGGCGACCCGCACGTCGCTCGGGCGCGCGGCGGCCGAGAACATGGGGATGTAGCGATCGGCGGCGTCGTTGTAGTGGAACCGCAGCTCGGCTTGCATCTGCACCGGGTCGGTGAAGGTCGCGTTGTAGATCGAGTGGCCCGCGCGCCGCGCCCAGGTCTCGTAGAGGATCACCTCGCAGTCGGGGTTGGCCATCTTCGCGAGGTCGTAGAACCAGGTCGCGTCCTCCTTGAAGCGCTCCGCCGGGCCGACCTGATCGGTCGGCCGCGTGCTGAACTCCTGGAGGACCACGACGTCCCAGCCCTCGGCGACCCTCGCCGGTGCGCCGGCCGCGTCCGCGTCCGCCCGGTGACCGGCGAGGGTCTGGCCGCCGATCGCGCGGTACTCGACGTTCGGCTCGGGGTGCCCCGCGTAGACCGCGAGGTCGCGCACCAGGTCGGGGACCGGGCCGCCGAAGGTGAAGCTGTTGCCCACGAAGAAGATCTCGCTCGGCGGCGGCGGCCCGGCGTCGCCCGGCCCCGCGTCGGGATCGGCGCCCGCGTCGAGATCTCCGCCCGCGTCGGGGTCCGCGCCCGCGTCCGGCTCCACCCCGGCGTCGGCGCGGGGGCCGGCGTCGTCGAAGGAGCCGGCGTCGGCGGCGGGGAGGTCTTCGACGCAGCCCCCGGCGAGGGCGAGCGCGAGCAGGGCGAGCAGCGAGCGGTTCGTCATGGAGCCTCGGGGCGGGGGGCCCGCCGAGGATAGGCGTGCTCCGCGCGCGGATCATCTCCCGCGGCTCAGGCGCCCGCGCTCGCGAGGTCGTACGCGACGCGCGTGCCGCTGAGGTGATCGTGAGCCGCGCGCTTGTCCCGCCGGAAGGCGAGCGCGAGGCCGAGGAGCCACGCGCCGCCGAGGGCGAGGATCACCGACTGCCGGATGAGGTCGTCGCCGATCAGGCCCGCGAGCGAGAGCGCGATGAGGCCCCAGTGCTTGAGCGCGTTCCGGAGCAGCGCGCGCAGCGCCCTCGGTGGACGCTCGTGGGTGGTCACCACGCGCATCGCGAACAGGCGCTTGCCGAGCGTCTTGCCCCAGCGCGCCTCGCAGAACGCCCACACGAGCACCCCGGGGAGCCAGCCGACCCCCGGCAGCGCGAACGGGTCGAGGAGCCCGGCGACGATGACCGTCGGGATCAGGTCGACGAGCTCGGCCGCGAGCCGCGTGAAGCCGCCCGCGCTCGGGGCCGCGCGCACCCGGGACGCGTCGATCGCCTGGCGCAGCGCGACGTAGTCGTCGAACCGCAGCGCCGGCTCCTTCTGCATGAGGCGCGCGATGAGCCCGTCCACCTCGGGGCTCAGCGCCGGGTTGAGGGTGCGCGCCGGGAGCGGGTCCTCCTCGCGCTGCTGCCGCAGGAGCGCGGGCGCGGTCGGCGCGCTGAACGGGCGCTGCCCGGTCGTCATCTCGTAGAGCGTCACCCCGAGCGCGTACATGTCGGCGCGGTGGTCGATGTCGGGCCCGCGGGTCTGCTCGGGGGCCATGTAGGCCGGCGTCCCGACGATCGCCCCCTGCTGGGTCAGCGCGGGCGACGCCCCGCTCACCGGCGGCGACGCGTCGTCCGGCGACGGATCGCCGGGCTGCGGGTCGATCGAGGGGTCGATCGAGGGCTCGTCGACCGCCTTGGCGAGCCCGAAGTCGGCGAGGAGGACACGCCCGTCCTGGGCGCAAAGAACGTTACTGGGCTTCACGTCGCGGTGGATCAGGCCGTTCTTGCGCCCCTCGTCGAGCGCCCGCGCCACCGCGTCGACGACGTCGAGCGCCTCGTCCACCGGGAGCGGGCCCGCGCTGAGGCGCTCGTCGAGCGAGGGACCCTCGACGAGGTCCATCGAGAGGAAGACCGTGTCGCCCTCCTGCCCGACGAAGTGGATGGGCACGACGTTGGGGTGGCGCACCTTGGCCATCGCGCGCGCCTCGCGGAGGAAGCGCTCGCGGGCCTGGGGGTGATCGAGGGTGAGCACCTTCACCGCGACGGGCCGCTCGAGCGCGGTGTCCCAGCCGCGGTAGACCGTGCCCATCCCGCCGCGCCCGAGCGGGGCGTCGATGCGGAAGTGCGCGAGCTGCGTGCCGACGCGCGGGTCGGGGCGGCCCGAAGCCGGGCGCGGCCCGCTCGCGCCGCTGGCGTGCGTGTCCGCGAGGGGATCGGTCGACCGCTCCCCGACCTGGACCTTCTGGGGCTGCCCCTCCATCGAGCCCCCATCATACGCCTGCGGGCGGGACCTTCTTTCGTCGCGCGTTTGACGCCCTCATTCGCGGCTGAACATGATGCGGCCGGATGGGCCTGTTGAGCCGCGGCACCCGCGACCCCAACGTCCGGCAGCTCGCGATCGCGCTCGCCGCCGGGGTGCCCCTCGCCGCGTTCCTCGCGACCGCCTCGGCCCACGACTACTGGCTCGACGGCGGTGAGCTCACCGCCCAGGCGGTCGCCCTCGACATCGCCCACCCGCCGGGCCACCCACTCGCGGGGCTCCTCGGCAAGCTGATGACGCTCCTGCCGCTCGGGCCGATCTCGCTCCGGGTCGCGCTCGGCCAGGCGCTCTGCGCGGCGGTCGCGGCCGGGTTCCTGTTCAGCGCGATCGACACCACCGTGCGCGCGCTCGGGGTGGAGCGGGACCGCGTGGCCGTGCCGATCGCCCTCGGCGGCACCTGGCTGGTCGTCTGCTCCTACGCCTGGTGGTTCCAGGCGGTGCGGCCCGAGGTCTACGCGCTGCAGGCGATGCTCGTGGCGATCGCGATCGAGCGGATCGTCGCCCTCGAGGCGGCGTGGCCGACCAACGACGTCCGGCCGCTCTACGTGGCGTGCCTCGCCCTCGGCCTCGGCCTCGCCAACCACCACCTGGTCGCGTTCCTCGCGCTGCCCGCGATGGCCCCGACGCTCGCGCGCGTGTTTCGCTCGCGGGGCACCCGGCCGCTCTGGCTCGCGGCGCTCGCCCTCGGCATCGGCCTCGCCACCTACGTCTATCTGCCGGTGCGCGCGGCCACCGACCCGCCGGCCAACCTCGGCGACCCGACCAACGCCACCCGCCTGTTCTGGGTGGTCAGCGCCCGGGTCTACGCGCACGACATGGGCACCGAGGCCGCCCAGCCGCTCCTCGAGCGCTTCGCCGACGTCTTCGTCATCCTCGGGCGCAACCTCGCCAACGTCTGGCCGGCGACCGACGAGCTGGGCGAGGCCCTGCGCGCGCTCTTCGCCGTCGGGCTGACCCTCGTCGCGATCTACGCCGTCCTGCGGACCCCGGGCGCGCGGCGGATCGGCATCGTCTGGGTGCTCGTCCTCCTGGTGAGCATCGGCGCGCGCGCGTGGCTCGGCTCCGTCCGCAGCAACCCCGACATCCTCGGCTACCTGATGCCGGGGCTCGCGGCCGTCGTCGCGATCTGGATCGCGCTGCTCGCCATCCTGCTCGCGCGGCTCGGGCACCGGCCCGACGGCTCACCACGGATCGTCGCGACGATGCTCGGGCTCTGCGTCGCGGCGGTGGGCCTCGCGCAGATGAAGGCGAGCGCGCCGCGCGCCTCGCTCGCGTCGTTCCACATGACCGACGACTTCGACGAGGAGCGCGTGCGCCGCCTGCCGCCGAACGCGGTCGTCGTCCTGCACCAGCCGCAGACCGTGTTCCGACACTGGGCGGTGGCCGCGACCGAGCGCGCGAGGCCGGACGTCTCGGTCGTGCCGATGCCGTTCCTCGGCTACCCGGGCGTGGTCGAGGCGCTCGCCGCCCGCGACCCGGACCTCTCCGATCTGCTGCGCGGCTACATGCTCGAGGGCGAGCTGCGCCAGCCCGACGTGCAGAGCCTCGCCGCGCGGCGGCCGCTCCTCGTGGAGATGGACCTGCGGGTCCCGCTCGACCTCTACGAGACGATGGTGCCCGCGGGCCTCTTCTACGCGGTGGTCGACGGCGGCGCGACGGACACCGACGTGCTCGAGGCGGCCGAGCCGCACGAGCAGGTCCTCGCGCGGCTCTATCAGGACCTCGGCGCGGACGGCCTCGAGGAGGTCGAGACGAGGAACCACCTGCTCTGGCTCCACTACACCGACGCGCTCTACTACGCCGCGGTCGGCGCCCGCGACCCCGCGCGCCGCGCGGTCGAGCGCGGCCTCGCGATCAACCCCGACAGCGCCGAGCTGCAGGCGCTCGCGGAGGCCTTGCGCGGGCCGGACGACGGCCCGCTGGACGTCCGACCCTTCGTCGTCGGCTCCGACTGGTCCGACGGCCGCTGACGGGCCGCGGCGTCAATCAGAGGACGCCCTCGAGGGGCGCGCAGCGGAGCGCCCAGCGGTCGATCCAGGCACCCGCCCGCCCGTCCACACCCACCGCCGCCTCGCCGGGCCCGCAGTCGGCAGGTCCGGTCGCGGAGCCGCTCATCACACCGATTGGAGTCAGATCCGAGGCCGCCCCCGTGAGGATCGGGAAGCCCGCGTCGGCCAGGCCCAGGGAGAGCGGGGCGCAACGCACCGTGAGCTGATAGAGGTGAACCCCCGCGTACGCCGAGTACCCGACCACGACCTGGTTGGCCGGACACACCGCCGAGTAGGCGACGCGCCCGCTCACCGGGTCGTCGCCGGTGGCGATCCGTGCGGTCATCCCGACCGGGGTGGTGGTGATCGCGCCCGAAGACGGGTCGACGGCGACCGTGCTGCACACGCCGAACGTGGCGCCGGGGCGATCGACGAGGCCGTTGCCCGTCTCGATCTCGCCCACAAACCCCGTGAGGACCTGCCCGGTCGGGCAGTCCTCGGCGACCGCGCTGCCGCCCACGCCACCCGCGGGCATCGTGAGGGTGACCATCGTCAGGTCAGGCTGCACGGCGGTGCAGGCCAGGCCGGTGCCGGCGCACGCGCCCGACGCGCAGAGGCTCGCCCCGGTGCAGACGAACCCGTCGTCGCAGGCGGTGCCGTCGGGGCTCGGCGCGACCACGCACCCGCCGGTCGTCGCGTCGCACATTCCCACCACGCAGACCCCGTCCATACCGCTGCAGTCCACCGCCGCGCCCGCGCACGCCCCCGCGGTGCACACGTCGCCGGTTGTGCAGGCGTCGGCGTCGTCGCAGGCCGTCCCGTCCGCGCGCGGGCTCGCCGCGCAGGTGCCGGTGGCCGGGTCGCAGGTGCCCACGTTGCACGCGTCGTCGAGGCTGGTGCAGTCGACCCCCGCGCAGAGGTCGGGGGCGCCCCCGTCCGGCGCGCCCCCGTCCGGCGCGCCCCCGTCTGGCGCGCCCGCGTCCGCTCGCCCGGCGTCCGTGCCGCCCGCGTCGATGCCCGGGCCCGCGTCGGTCTCTCCACCGCCCGCGTCGGTCTCTCCACCGCCCGGGTCGCACGCGGCAACACCGGCCACGAACCCGATCGCGACCCACGCTCCCAGCCACCGACGACGCATGCGCACCTCCACCGGCCCGAGCATCACCGCGCGGCGCCCGTTCGGCAAGGTGGGGGCGGTCCCTTGGAACCCGCGCGAAAGCGGCGCGAGGTCAGCCGCGACGCATCGCGAGGGTGCTCGCGAGGGTCCGCAGGATCGTCCGCGGGTTGAGCACCTTCGAGTGCCCCGCCACCCGGGCGCGCGCGCGGATCGGGACCTCGACGATCGGCACGCCGGCGGCCCGCAGGCTCGACCGGAACGCGGTGCTGATCATCATGCTGTCGTCGGGCGGCGGCGCGTGCCGCTCCCATGCCGAACGACCGAAAAGATAGTTGCCGCCGCTCTTCGCGACCTCGCCGGTACGCAGGCGGATGATCGTGTTGAGCGTCCGGCTGATCACCGTGCGGTAGATCGGGTCGTCGCGGTCGGTGTAGACGGTCGTGAGCATCGGCGCCTCGCCGCGGCGGCGGTAGAGCTCGACCACCGTGTCCGGCCCGATCTGTCCGTCGGCGGGCACCCAGGTCACGTGACCGCCGCGCGCCCGATCAAAGCCGGCCCGGAGCGCCCCGCCGATGCCGCGGTTGGGCGAGAGGGGGACGACGACCACGCGTGGGTCGGCGGCGGCGAGGCGACGCATGATCGCGAGGGTCTGGTCCGCGCTGCCGTCGTCCACCATCACCAGCTCGAAGGCGATCCCGGCCAGCGACAGCGCGCGGCTCAGCTCGGCCGTGACCTCCGCGAGGCACTCCTCCTCGTTGTAGGCGATCACCACGACCGAGAGCGCGGGCGCGTCGCTCGCGGCGGCGCGCGACGGCGCGCCGAAGACGTAGAGGTCCTGGAGCACCGGCACCGGCGCGAGGAGCGGCGCGAGCGCGGGGTGGCTCCGCACGTAGGACTCGAGCTCGAGCAGGGTCGGGTCGAGCCGCTCCCAGAGCGGCGCCAGGGCCTCGAGCGCGCGCGACGCCGGGCCGCCGCCGACCGACGCCGCCGCCTCGTTGGTCGAGCCGAGGAAGAACGGCACCGGGTGAGCGAGGGT
>JAUHXR010000443.1 GCA_030426845.1 Polyangia bacterium
GCGCTCTGGTGGGTGCGGTGGCCGACGAAGATCTCGTTGAGCGCGGCGAGCCGCTGCCCGTCGTCGGTGCGCGCCTCCACCATCGTGCGCTCCTCGACCGGGGCCTCGCCGGCCGCGGCGGCGTGGAGGACCGCCTCGAAGCGGCCCGGGGCGTGGCGCGCGAGGACCCCCGCGACGCGCGACGGATCGGGGTTGACCCCGATGACCCGCTGGCCGTCGAGGTACTTCGCGACGTTGGCTACGAGCCCGTCCTGGCCGACCGCGACGACGACGTCGGCCGGCTCGAACACGAAGCGCGACAGCTCCGCGCGGGTGATGCGGACGCTCCGCCACGCGGCCGGCACCGCGGCCTTCGCCGCGGCGAGGGCCTCGGCCTGCCGGTCACGCAGCGCGAGGAGCGGCTCGATCGGCTGGCCGCGCGTCTTGAGGAAGAACCGCGCCTGGCCGAGCGTGCCGTGGGCGCGGACCAGCTCCTCGAGGGGGGTCGGCCGCGTCACGAGGACGACCCGGGGCGCGCTCGCGTCCACTCACCCCTCCAGCCGGCGCGTGGCCGAGCCGATGAGCTGCGTGAGCGCCGGCCCGAGCAGCTCGGGGGAGATGCTGAGGTGCTCGATCTTGTCGAGCTTCGTCGCGAGCTCCTTCGCGGCGAGCGCGTAGAGCACGTCGGTCGGCAGCTCCTTGGCGATCTCCATCCGCAGGCGCTCCGCCTCGATGCGGACCGCCTCGCGCGCGCGCTCCGCCGCCGCCTGGGCCTCCGCGTCCGAGCGGATCGTCTGCGCCCGGCCCTCGCTCAAGAGGCGCTGGCGGGCGACGTCGGACTCGGTGGAGATGCGCGTGGCCTCCGCCTCCTCGGTCTTCTCGCGCCGCGCGTTGGCGCCCTTCTGCGCGATGAGGCCCTCCTCCTTGCGCGCGAGCTCGATGCGGTTCTGGAGCTCGTTCTCCTGGATCGCGCGCTCCTTCTCGACCGCCATCGCGCGTCGGGAGAACGCCGCCTCGTCCGCGTCCTGTTGGATCCGCTCGCGGGTCGGCGCCTCGAGCGCGCGCTCGACGTCCGCGCTCGGCTTCACCGATCCGATCCGCGCGCTCACGATCTCGACCCCGACGTCGGCGAGGCCCTCGTCGGCGCGCAGCCCGTCCTCGATCGCCGCGCGCAGCCGCTCGCAGCCCGACTCGAGGAGCACCCGCACCGGCGAGGTCGCGACGACCCCGTGCGCGAGCTGGGCCGCGAGCTGACTGATCGACAGGCCGAGCTTCTCGAGGGGCTCCTCGAGGTGACGCCCGCTCGTGAGATCCACGCCGAAGTCCACGCGCTCCGCGAGGGTCTGCGGATCGACGACCCGGTAGGTCAGGACGCCTTGCGCGGTGATCTCCTGGAAGTCGCTCGATCGCCCGTGGAACACGAGCGCGAGCTCGCGGTCGTCCATCGGCACCTCGGCGACGCTGGTCGAGAGCGGCATGAACCAGAACGCGAGGCCGCGCCCGGACCGCACGAGCTCGCCGTCTTTGTAGTGGAGGACGAACGAGCTCGCCTCCGCGCGCAGGTGACGGACGAAGAGCAGGCGACGGATCTCGGCCATGACGGACCTCCCGGTGGGGCGTTCTGGATGCTGAAGTGGAGGTCGGCGCGCGCGGTCAGACCGCGGAGCGACGACCGAAGCGGTAGAGCGCGGCCGGCCGGTGATCGACCTCGGCCTGGCGCTCCCCCGTCGCCTCGAGCTGCCCGGAGGCGAGCATGCGGCGGCGGAACGAGTCCTTGTTGAGCGGGCGCCCGAGCACGACCTCGTGCACCACCTGGAGCTGGCGCAGCGTGAAGCGGTCCGGGAGGAGCTGGAACCCGATCGGGGTGTAGTCGAGCTTCCCCCGGATGCGCTTGACCGCCGTCCCGAGGATGTCCGCGTGGTCGAAGGCCAGCTCGAGCGGGAGGCCGTCGGGATCGATCGCGTCGACCGGCCCGCCGGTCTCGCCCTCCCACGGCACGTCGAGGCGCGCGTCGATCGCGGGGCCGCCGGTGTCGATCGCGGCGAAGGCCCGGCCGTCGACCAGCGCGTAGTAGGCCACGCTCACCACGCGGGTGCGCGGGTCGCGCTCGGGGGCGCCGAACGTGTAGAGCTGCTCGAGGAACACGCCCTCGATCCCCGCCTTGTCGCGGAGCACGCGCTCGGCCGCGGCGTCGAGCGACTCGGCCATCGCGACGAACCCGCCCGGGAGCGCGGCGAGCCCGGCGTACGGGTGGGCCTCGCGCCGGAGCAGCAGCGTGCCGAGCTGATCGCCGACCACGCTGATGAGCGCGACGTCGACGGTGAGCGACGGGCGCTCGAACGCGCTCGGATCGTAGGCCGCGAGGAGGCTCGCCTCGCCCGCCTTGTCCGCCCCTCGAGCCCTTGCTCTGCGCTTGCCCATCCCGACCGCTCCGACCGCCCCGACCTCCCGGCTCCCCAGGGTTCGATGCGCTCTGCATCTATGCTTTGATGTAACTCGTATCTAAGGCTCGTCAACCGCTTCGTGGTAGATCGTAGGGGTGAGGTCGTTGGTGTGGGTCTGGGCGCTCGGGGTGGTGCTCGCCGGTTGCGACGCGACCTGCACGATCGTCGGTTGCGACTGCCAGGTCGACGAGGACTGCGCGGGCCTCGGCCCCGGGGGGCGATGCGTCGGCGGCGCGTGCGGGCGCTGGCCGGACGCGGGCTCCGCGCGGGACGCCGGCCGGTCGGACGCCGGACCGACCGACGCGGGCGGCGGCGCGGACGCGGGCCGTCGTGCGGACGCGGGGCGCTCCGATTCGGGCGCCGACGCGGGGCCGACCGGGGGCCGCGTGGGACCGGCGATCCGCACGACCGACGCCGTCGGGATGGTGGTCGAGCCGGAGCTAGGCTGCCTGGGCACGCGCACGGCGCCGGTCGGCGGCGGGATAGCCTCCTACGATGTGCGTGTCACCGCCCTCGGGCACGCCGATGCGATCCCCGGAGCTACGATCCAGATCTGGACCGGGAACAACCCCAACACCACCGGGGGCTGCCCCGCCCGCTGCGTCGCGGCGACCTCCGGCGCCGCGGGGACGGTGCCCGTCATGACGCAGGCGGGGTCCTGGGTCGCCTACCGGGCCCTCGCCCAGGACGTGACGGTCGGCGGCGTGGGCGAGTCGATCGTGACGACGACCCTCACGAACCTGGAGGCCGGGCAGCCGCTGATGCTGCTCACGCAGACAACGGTGAGCATCCTCGAGGCCTCGGTGGGGGTCCCGTCCAGTCGTCAGACGGTCACGCTCCTCGGCCGCGCCACCGACTGCCTGGGCCGTCCGATCGAGAACGCCTACGTCCGGGTGTTCGACGGAGCGACCGAGATCACCGGCACCGATCAGGCCCAAGAGCTCTACTTCGAGGGCGGGCTGCCGAGGCCCGGGCAGCCCTCCACGAGCGCCGGTGGCGAGTGGGCGGTGGCGGGCCTGCCACCCCTCGACTCCACCCGCTACCGAGTCGAGACCTGGGGGAGCCGCTCCGACGACGCGCCGGCCGTCCGCCTCGGGTGCGAGCTGATGTTCGGTCTGGACGACTCGGTCAGCGCGTCCGAGATCGGCCCTCTGCGCGGCGACGGCCCGATGGCGTGCGGCGGCAGCACACCCTGAGCTCCCGTGGATGCAAGCGGTAGCCGCGGGCTCCGGTCGACGCGGCGCCGGGCCCGAGGCACGCTCCGCCCATGGACGAGCTGAGGCTGCCGGCGGGGGCGAGCGCGCGCGAGCGAGGCCGCGCGCACGGGGAGCACTTCCGGGCGCGGATCGGGGAGATCGCCGCGATCCGCACCGCCCTCGTGGTCGAGCAGGGCCGGTGCGAGACGGAGGACGAGGTGATGCAGGCCGCGCGCGCCCACCTGCCGGTGCTCGAGGGCTTCGACCGCGCGCTCCACGACGAGCTGCTCGGGATCGCCGAGGGCGCGGCGGCCGATCCGGCGTCGATCGTCGTGCTCAACCACTACACGGACCTCAAGGACGTCCCGCCGATCCGCGACGGGCGCAACGAGGACGAGGACTGCAGCGCCCTCGCGGCCCAGACGCCGGACGGCCCCCTCTTCGGCCAGACGTGGGACATGCACGGCAGCGTCGAGCCCTACGTCTGCATGCTCCACGTGCCGGAGCACGAGGGTCGCCCCGAGGCGTGGCTCTTCACGATCACCGGCTGCCTCGCGCTCGCGGGGATGAACGCGGCGGGCGTCGGGGTTTGCATCAACAACCTCAAGAGCCACGACGCGCGCGTGGGCGTGGTGTGGCCCGCGCTCGTCCGCCGCATGCTCGCCGAGGGCAACGCGGAGGCGGCGCTTCACGTCCTGCGCACCGCGCCGATGTCGAGCGGCCACCACTACCTCTTCGGCGACGGGGCGCGCGTGTACGGGGTCGAGACGAGCGGCGAGCGCAAGGAGGTCGTCCTCGACGCCGCGTGGACCGAGGGCCCGGCCTACCTGCACACCAACCACTGCCTCAGCCCCGCGGTCGAGGCCGTGAGCTGGGTGGGTGCGACGTCCACGACCCATGCGCGCTACGAGTGGCTCGAGCGGAGCCTGCGCGAGCGCCCGATCGCCTCGCGTCGCGACGCCTGGGAGCGGCTCGGGAGCCACGACGGCTACCCGGCGAGCGTCTGCACCCACCTCGCGGGCCCCGAGCGGCCCCACGCGATGAAGACCTGCGGCGGGCTCATCCTCGACCCGAACCGCCGCGAGCTGTGGGCCTGCCACGGCTGCGTCCACGAGGCCGAGCCGATCGTCTACCGGTTCGGAGCCGGCGCGTGACGGAGCCCTTCTTCTTCACCTGGACCGCGCAGCATGGCGCGGCGGGCCTCGAGATCGTGGGCGGCGAGGGCGCGAGCTTCGACACCGCCGACGGCGCGCGCTGGCTCGACCTCGGTAGCCTCACCTACCACCTCAACCTCGGCCACGGCGAGGCGCGGGTGATCGAGGCGGTGCGCGCCCAGGCGGCGCGGCTCTGCGTGGCGATGCCGAGCTCGATCTACCCGGAGAAGCGCGCGCTCGCCGAGCGCTTGATCGCGCTCACCGGTCTGAGCGGCGGGCGCGTGTTCTTCTGCCTCGGGGGCGCGGACGCCAACGAGAACGCGCTGAAGATGGCGCGGCTGGTGACGGGCCGCTTCAAGGCGATCAGCCGCTACCGCAGCTACCACGGCGCGACGATGGGGGCGCTCTCGCTGACCGGCGACTACCGGCGCCCCCCGCTCGAGCCGGGGCTCGTCGGCGCGGTGCGGGTCGACGACCGAGAGGGCCAGGACGCGTCCGCGATCGCGCGCGCGCTCGAGCTCGAGGGGGAGGTCGGCGCGGTGTTCCTCGAGAGCGTCCCCGGGGCCAACGGCGTGCTCATCCCGCCCGACGGCTACTGGCCGGAGGTCCGCGCGGCCTGCGACGCGCACGGCGCCTTGCTCGTCGCCGACGAGGTGCTCTGCGGCTTCGGGCGCACCGGCGCGTGGTTCGGCTACCAGCGCGTCGGCGGCCAGCCCGACATGGTCACCCTGAGCAAGGGCCTGACCGGCGGCTACGGGACGCTCGGGGCGGTGGTCGTCAGCGAGCGCGTCGCGCGGTGCTTCGACGACAAGACGCTCCTGGCCGGGCTCACCCAGTACGCGCACCCGCTCGGGGTCGCGGCGGCGCTCGAGGCGATCGCGGTCTACGAGTCCGACGGCCTGATCGAGCGGGCGCGCGCGCTCGAGCCGACGCTGCGCGGCGCGCTCGAGGGGGTGGTCGCATCGGGGCGCGCCACCGGCTGCCGCGCGATCGGGCTCCTCGGGGCGCTCGACCTCGCAGCGGACGTCGATCTCTCGGCGCTCAAGCGCGCGCTCGCAGAGCGCCACGTCCATTGCTTCGTGCGCGCGAAGGAGCGCGCCCTCGTGGTGGCCCCTCCGCTCTGTGTCGAGGAGGCCCAGCTCCGCGAGGGCGTCGGCCGGATCGCCGACGCCCTGGCGTCGAGCTGAGCGCGCCGCCTCAGCGGAG
>JAUHXR010000444.1 GCA_030426845.1 Polyangia bacterium
TACACCACCAACGAGGACGGCTACTCCGTCCTGCGCCTGCTCGACACGCGCACCCGCCGCGCCCAGGCCCCGGCCGGGATCCCGCGCGGTGTGATCGGCGACCTCTCCTTCGCGGAGGACGCGCCGGTGCTCGGCATGACGATCCGCGGCGCGACGCTCACCGGCGACGCCTACACCTACGACCTGCGCCGCCGCCGCCTCGTGCGCTGGACCGCGTCGGAGATCGGCGGCCTCGATCCCGACGGCCTCGTCGAGCCGACCCTCGTCCGCTACCGGACGTTCGACGGACGCGAGATCCCGGCCTTCTACTACCGCCCGCCGGGCGAGGGCCCGTTCCCCGTGATGGTCTCGATCCACGGCGGCCCCGAGTCGCAGGCGCGCCCGTACTTCTCGCCGCTCACCCAGTACCTCGCGAGCGAGCGCGGAGTGGCGGTGCTCGTGCCGAACGTCCGCGGCTCGGACGGCTACGGCAAGAGCTACCTCCTGCTCGACAACGGCGCCCGGCGCGAGGACTCGGTGCGCGACATCGGCGCGCTCCTCGACTGGATCGAGGCGCGCGACGAGCTCGACGCGGGTCGGGTCGCGGTCTTCGGCGGGAGCTACGGCGGCTACATGGTCCTCGCGTCGCTCGTGCACTTCGGCGAGCGCCTGCGCGCCGGCGTCGACGTGGTCGGCATCAGCAGCTTCGTGACTTTCCTCGAGAACACCCGGCCCTACCGCCAGGACCTGCGGCGCGCGGAGTACGGCGACGAGCGCGATCCCGAGATGCGCGCCCACCTCGAGCGCATCTCGCCGCTGGCGCGGGCCTCCACGATCCAGAGCGCGCTCTTCGTCGCGCACGGCGCCAACGACCCGCGCGTGCCGGTCACCGAGGCCGAGCAGCTCGTCCAGGCGGTGCGCGGCGCGGGGCAGGACGTCTGGTACATGCTCGCGCGCAACGAGGGCCACGGGTTCCAGAAGAAGGAGAACCGCGACCTGTTCACCCAGCTCTCGGTGATGTTCCTGGAGGCGCAGCTCCTCGGGTCCGAGGTCGGCGCCGAGGCCGGCTCGACCGTGGAGTGATCACCGCGCGCCGAAAAAACACCGCGCGCCGCTCACTGAACGCAGAGCGACTCGAGCGGGTAGCCGTGCTCCTCGCCCTGGGCGTCGACGAGGATGGCGCGGGTCCGCGCGTCGAGGGTGCCGACGACGCGGTCGATCCGCCCGACGCGCTGCTCGGGCATCCCGATCATCGTCTCGCCCTCGAGCGCGCGCGGGTCGAGCGGCGCGTAGCCCGACAGATCGGTGACCCCGTCGAGGCGGTGCGGCGCGCCGCTCTCGTCCGGCCCGCCGAAGAGGATCCGGTCGTAGCCCTCGATCACCCGCCCCACGCAGCGCCCGCCCTCGGCCGGCACCCACACGAAGCGCTCCGCGTCGTCGACCTCGAGCTCGACCAGCTCGTCGATCCAGATCAGCGGCGCGGCCGAGAGGCACATCAGGATCGGGCCCGAGACGACGCTCATCCCGAGCGCGAGGCCGACCCCGCGCGAGAGCTGCTGGACGCTCGCGGCGCGCGCGGTCACCGCCTCGCCCAGCGCGGCCGCGCGCCGCTCGTGGTGGGCCCTCGCCCGCGCGATCGCGTTCGGCGTGACGAGGTTGTCGGCCGCGCAGAAGCCGCAGCGCACGATCGCCGCGCCGCTCGCGAGCGGGGCCCCGCAGACGTGGCAGCGCGCCGGCTCGCCCGGAGCCCGCGGGGGCGCGGCCGCGCACGCCTCCTCGAGGTGGGCGAGGCGCCGCCGCAGCAGGGTCAGCCCGAGCGCGAAGACCGCGATCATCGTCAGCGCGGGGACGCTCACGAGCACCGTCATCAAAGGCGTCGACCAGCTCACGAGCACCGCGGTGACCCCGACCACCGGGAGCAGCAGCGCGCCCGCGAACGCCAGGTAGATCAGCACCCGCGCGGTCCCGCTCTCGAGCGCGCGCCGACCGACGCCGCGGAGCTGCCGGTGCGCCGCGTCGATCCGCTGCAGCTCCGCCGCGGCTGCGACGAGCCGCGCGCGGTCCTCCTCCTCGGGCGCCCCGCGGAAGCCGCAGGCGTCGCACCGCACCTCGTCGGGGGCTGACAGCGCGATCGGGGCGGGCTTGCCGCACTGCGGGCATCGGATCGACGTCATGGGCGCCGAGGGTAGCCGACGCGCGGGCTTGGGGGGCGCGGGCCCGCGTGCGACACTCGCGGCCCGTGGACCTCGACGACGAGCTGCTCCCGCCGGCGCCGGTGCCGGTCCGCGTGGTCCCGCTCGAGCAGCGCGTGACGTCGGAGCCGCTCGAGGTGAGCGGGCGCTTCGCCGCGTCCCGCGCGGTGCAGATCAAGGCGGGCGCGTCGGGCGTCGTCGAGGAGCTCACCGTCTCGCTCGGCGATCGGGTCGAGGCGGGCGACGTCCTCTGCACGATCGGCGCGGCCGCGGCGAAGCAGCGCGCGCTCGCGACCGACGCGGCGATCGCGCTCCTCGAGTCGCAGATCGCCGAGCGCGAGGACGCGCTCGCGCAGGTCTCGGCCCGCCCGGACAACCCCGAGCGCATCAAGTCGCACGAGGCCAAGCTCCGGGTCGTCGAGCACAAGCTCGCGCAGGAGAAGATCCAGCGCGAGCGCCACGTCCTGCTCGCGGACCTCGTCACGGTGCGGGCGCCGTTCGGCGGCTTCGTCGCCGCGGTCAACGCGGCCAACGGCGGCTCGGTGATGCACGGCCACGCGCTCGTCGAGCTGGTGGAGGCCGACCCGATCGTCCTCGTCGTCGAGGTGCCGCACTGGGCGCGCCGCCGCTGCGAGCCCGGCACCGAGGTGGAGGTCACCGCGCGCTCCTTCGAGGGCCGCCGCCGCGGCGTCGTCTCGCGCTGGGCGCCCACCGCGAGCGACCAGGTGCGCCGGCTCCTCATCGACGTCGACAACACCGACCGCCGCGTCGCGGCCGGCGAGCGCGGGCGGGTGTTCCTCCCGGTCGGCGAGCGCGAGGCCTTCTTCGCTCCGCGCGGCGCGCTCCAGCACCAGGAGAAGGCGATCCAGCTCCAGCTCGTCGAGCACAACCGCGTGCTCGTCCGCCCGGTGCGCGTGTTCGGGGATGAGTCGGACATCGTCGAGGTGGTGGGCGAGCTGAGCGCCAGCCAGCTCGTCGTCATGCACGCCGATCGCCCGCTGCGCGACAACGCCGAGGTCGTGATCCGCGGCGACCACTGAGCCCGCCCACGACCGAGGCGCTGGCGCACGGCCCGCGGTTGTCCCGCGCGGCGCGCCGGCTATGCTCCGCGTCCCATGAGGCTCGCTACCCTCCGTGACGGGACGCGCGATGGCGCGCTCGTCGTCGTCGACCCCTCCGGTGAGCGCTTCGCGCGCGCCGGCCAGATCGTCCCGCATCTCCAGACCGCGCTCGATCGCTGGGACGACGTGGAGCCCCGCCTGCGCGAGCTCGCGGTGGGCCTCGAGACCGGCGCGGTGACGTCCGAGCCGATCGACTTCGACAAGCTCGGGCCGCCGCTGCCGCGCGCCTACGAGTGGGTCGACGGCTCGGCCTACATCAACCACATCGTGCTCGTCCGCAAGGCTCGCAACGCGGAGCCGCCCGAGACGCTCGAGACGGATCCGCTCGTCTACCAGGGCGGCTCCGGCGTGCTGCTCGGGCCGCGCGACGACATCGACCTGGTCGACCCGGAGTGGGGCCTCGACTTCGAGGCGGAGATCTGTGTCGTCCTCGGCGACACCCCGCGGGGGACGCGCGCGGAGGACGCGGGGGCCCATATCAAGCTCCTGATGCTCGCGAACGACGTCACTCTGCGGAACCTCATCCCCGCCGAGCTGAAGAAGGGCTTCGGCTTCTTCAACAGCAAGCCGGCCACCGCCTTCTCGCCCTTCGCGATCACGCCCGACGAGCTCGGCGCCGCCTTCTCCGGCGGGCGCGTGAGCCTCCAGCTCAAGACGAGCCTCAACGGCGAGCTCGCGGGCGACCCCCACGCGGGCCCGGAGATGCACTTCTCCTTCCACGACCTGGTCGCGCACATCGCCAAGACGCGCGCCTTCACCGCCGGCACGATCGTCGGCAGCGGCACGGTGAGCAACGAGGACGAGGCGCGCGGGGTGAGCTGCCTCGCGGAGCGCCGGATGCGCGAGATCATCCGGGACGGCGCGCCGAGCACGCGCTTCCTCGAGCCGGGCGACGTGGTGCGCATCGAGATGCAGGACGCCAACGGCCGCGATCTGTTCGGCGCGATCGAGCAGCGGGTGGTGAAGGCGTGAGGCTCTACGCCTACTGGCGGAGCAGCTGCTCCTACCGCGCCCGCATCGCGCTCGCGCTCAAGGGGCTGTCGGTGGAGATCGTCTCCGTCCCGCTCCTCGACGGCGAGCAGATGCAGGCGGGCTTCACGGCCAAGAACCCGAGCCAGCAGGTGCCCGTGCTCGAGCTCGACGACGGCACGCTCCTCGGCCAGTCGATCGCGATCATGGAGTACCTCGACGAGGTCCACCCGGAGCCGCCGATCCTCCCGCGCGATCCGGTCGCGCGCGCGCGCTGCCGCCAGCTCACCGAGGTGATCAACTCCGGCGTCCAGCCGATGCAGAACCACTACGTCCTCACCCGGCTCCGCGAGGAGCACGGCGTCGACGCGAAGGTCCACTCGATCCACTTCATCGATCGGGGCCTGCGCGCCTACGAGGCGCTCGCCGAGCGCACCGCGGGCGCGTTCAGCGTGGGCGACACCCCGACGATCGCGGACTGCGCGCTCGTGCCGCAGCTCTACAACGCGCGGCGCTTCGGGATGGACGTGGCCAAGGACTACCCGCGCCTCCACGCGATCGACGCGCGCTGCGCCGAGCTCGAGGCGTTCCAGGTGGCGCACCCGGACCGACAGCCGGACGCGCCGAGCGAGGGCGAGCGATGAGCGGATCCAACGAGTCGATCGGGCTGAAGCGCGTCGAGGCGCTCCACTACTACGTGCACGACCTCGAGCGCAGCCGGCGCTTCTACACCGAGCTGCTCGACTTCGCCGAGATCGGCGTGAGCGGCGACGGCGGGGACGCGACCCAGCGCTCGGCGGTCTTCGAGGCCGGCCAGATCCGCGTGGTCGTCAGCGAGCCGGTGGGCGAGGGCGGGCGCGCGTGGCGCTGGCTCCAGAAGCACCCGGACGGCGTCGGCACGGTGATCTTCGAGGTCGAGGACGCGGCCCGCGCGCTCCGCGTGATCGAGTCCCGCGGCGGCACGCCGATCACCGACGTGGAGGAGACGCCCGGCCCGGACGGCGGCGCGTTCCGCACCTTCTCGATCACGACGCCGTTCGGCGGGAGCACCTTCCGCTTCATCGAGCGCGACGGGACGGACCTCGTCTTCCCCGGGTTCGCGCGGCACGCGGAGCCCCGGGGCGGCGCCAACCGCTTCGGCTTCGACACGATCGATCACATCACGAGCAACTTCGAGACGATGAGCCCCGCGCTCCTCTGGCTCGAGCACGTGCTCGGCTTCGAGCGCTACTGGGGCATCGAGTTCCACACCGAGGACGTCGCGGAGGGCGCGGCCACGGGCTCGGGCCTCAAGTCGACGGTGATGTGGGATCCGGGCTCGGACGCGAAGTTCGCGAACAACGAGCCCAAGCGGCCGTACTTCCGCGCGTCGCAGATCAACCTCTTCCACGAGGACCAGCGGGGCGACGGGATCCAGCACGCCGCGTTGACGGTCAGCGACATCGTCACCGCGGTCCGCGCGCTCCGCGAGTCGGGGGTCAGCTTCATGCCGACGCCCGGGACCTACTACGACATGCTCCCGGCGCGGCTCGACGAGATCGGCGTCAAGGCGATCGACGAGGACCACGACATCCTGCGCGAGCTGGAGATCCTCGTCGACGGCAGCGCGGAGCGGAGCTACCTGCTCCAGATCTTCCTCCAGGACTCGTCGAGCCTCTACGGCGAGCGCGAGGCGGGGCCGTTCTTCTACGAGATCATCCAGCGCA
>JAUHXR010000059.1 GCA_030426845.1 Polyangia bacterium
TCACCGCGTGGGCCGGGCCCGAGCTGGAGCTCGAGTGATCTCCGTGAGCCGGTTCGCGCGCGTCGCGGTTCGATGGGGCATGACCACGAAGATTGCCTGTGCCGTGCTGCTCTTCATCGGGTGCAACACCAAGGGACCCGTCCTCACCACCGACGACGCCGGCCCGCCCGCGCGCGTCGACGCCGGCCCGTCTGCCGACGCCGGCCCGCCCCCCGACGCGGGCGCGCCCCCCGACGCCGGCCCGCCCCCCGACGCGGGTGAGCTGGGCGCGGGGTGCTCGGGCGCGGCCGGCTACGGGAGCCTCCTCCAGTCGCTCCCTGCCGGCGGCGGCCTGCCCGGCCTCGAGCTGTACGAGGGCTGCGACGGCGCACCGATCATCCTGCACGGCGTCGGGCGGCCGGAGTACCCGCCCGGCCCGCAGGAGGACTTCCGCGCCGGGCTGCAGGGCCTCGCGATGGAGCCGATCACGCTCGGCCCGTGCTGCCCGTCACGTGGCGCCGCGAGCGGCACCTGCGTCGTGTGGCCGATGAGCGCGGCCACGCGTGCGAGCCTCGACGCCGGCCGCTACCACGACGTCGCCATCCGGATGTGGCTGGAGGGAGCGTCGAGGATCCCCATGAGCGCCGAGTCGTACCCCTACTGCATGCCGGTCCGGCGCCCGTAGCGAGACCGCTGCGCGCCCTCGGTCCGCGACGCCTTCGCGGACCGAGGCGGGCGCTCAGTAGAAGCAGCAGCGGAAGCCGGTGTTGGGCACGGCGAAGCTGTTGTCGCCGGCCGTGAAGTCGAACTGACAGGTCCGGCCGGGCTCCACGTTGTTGTAGGAGCCGCCTCGGATCTGGTGCACCGACGAGCTGATCGTCTGGGTGTTCGTCCACTCGCGGGCGTTGCCGCTCAGGTCGTAGATCACGCCGGCCGCGCCCCAGTCGGCGAAGCACGCGCCGAAGGTCGCGTCCGCGGTCGGGGCGAGCGCGTCCTGATCGCCCGGCGTCCCCGTGTCCGAGTCGTGCTCCTCGCCGTTGCAGGTGCTCACCGACGTGGCGGAGCACATCGACATGTAGCTCCACGTGCAGCTCGAGCCGGCCTCGCACGCGATCTGCCAGTCCGCCGCGTCGCAGAGCCGCCAGCCGGTCGCGCCGCAGGTGCCGCCCGGGTTGAGCGCGCAGCAGGCGTCGCGCGCCTCGGTCCACGTCACGCCGGTCCACGGGAGCACGTTCGGAGCCGAGCAGGCGAGGGTGCTCGTCGAGCCCGCGCTGCCCGCGGTCGCGTCGGGGCGGCTCGCCTCGTACTGCATCATCCGCACGGTCCCGCTCGCGCCGGTGAACTGCACGGTCGGGATCGCGCTCAGCGGGATGCTCTCGTCGATGCGCGTGTCGCAGTCGTCGTCGAGGTTGTTGCACGTCTCGTTGGCCGCCGGCGGGAGCGCGGGCGGGGCGTTGCACTCGGTGCCCGTGCCGGCCGCGTTGCAGACGATCGTGCCGGTGGTCCGGCAGGCGCCCGCGCCGTTGCCGCAGGCGTTGCCCAGCGTCGGGAACGGCTCGTTGACGACGCCGTCGCAGTCGTTGTCCACGCTGTCGCACCGCGTCTCGATCGCCTCGTAGCGCGGGTCGGTGTAGTTGCAGACCCAGCCGCCCGCGCCGGTGCAGGTCGGGACGGTCCCCGCGCAGACCCCGTTCGGGTTGCAGAAGCTCGGCGGCGGGGTGAGCGACGCCTCGGTCGTGCTCGTGTCGCAGTCGTTGTCGACACCGTCGCAGATCTCGGCCCCGGTGTAGCTGCACGCGTACTCGCAGCCGTCGGAGGCGAGGCCGTTGTCGTTGACGAACCCGGGCGCGCAGCCGACGAGCTGGCAGCTCCCGGCGACGCAGGCGGCGAAGCCGTTGGCGAAGCTGCACGTCGTGCCGCAGCCGCCGCAGTTGCGCGCGTCGTTCATCAGGTCGAAGCCCTCGTCGACGCTCCCGTCGCAGTCGTTGTCGCGGGTGTCGCAGACGTCGAGCATCGGGCCCGTGCCGCCGACGCAGGTGAGCGCGGGGCTCGTGCAGGTCAGCGTGCCGGCCGCGCACTCGCCCGTCGTGGGGCCGCAGGCCGCGCCGCCGCCGGGGTTGCCCTCGTCGACGTTGCTGTCGCAGTCGTCGTCGAGGCCGTTGCAGAGCTCGGCCGCCGCGGGCGGGGTCTCGCCGACGCAGACCACGCTGCCGCTCACGCACTGCTCGTTGCCCTGCCGGCAGACGCCGACCGAGCTGCCGCAGGCGCGCGGCGGGTGACCCTCGTCGACGGTCCCGTCGCAGTCCTCGTCGGTCGGCGCGCCGGCCGGTCCGCAGACCTCGACCCCGGGGCGCACGCCGCCGACGCACTCGAGCGTCCCGCCGACGCAGGTCTCGGTGCCCGCGGTGCACACGCCGCGGGTCTCGCCGCAGCTCGCGCCGCCGCCGGGGTTGCCCTCGTCGATCATCCCGTCGCAGTCGTCGTCCACGAGGTTGCAGGCCTCGGTCGCGGGCGAGGCGGGGGTGCACGCGTACTCGCAGCCGTTCGCCGGGTCGCCGTCGCGATCGAACCAGCCCGCGTCGCAGGCCCCGAGGGTGCACACGCCGGCGACGCAGGTCTCCGACGCGTTGTTGAACTGGCAGGTGAACGCGCAGCTCCCGCAGTTCGTCGGGTCGCCCATCAGGTCGACGTCCTCGTCGATGTTCCCGTCGCAGTCGTTGTCGCGGAGATCGCAGATGACGTCGTCCGGCTCCTCGACGAGGCAGCGGTACTCGCAGCCGTCGCTCGGGTCGCCGTTCAGGTCGAAGCGCCCGACGTCGCAGCGATCGATCTCGCAGACGCCGGCGTTGCACGCGGGGAACGCGCCGAGCGGGGCGCAGAGGTTGCCACAGCCGCCGCAGTGCTCGGGGTCGGTCTGGGTGTCGAAGTCCTCGTCGATGCTCCCGTCGCCGTCGTCGTCGGCGCCGTTGCAGACCTCGTCGGTCGCCGCGTCGGGGCCGCCGTCGACCGCGCCGTCGGGGAGCCCGGAGTCGCGGCCGCCCGCGTCCACGCCGCCCGCGTCGACCCCGCCCTCGCCCGGCCCCGCGTCGGCCGGGTCGGCGCAGTCGAGGCAGAACGGGTCGACGTCACAGCCGCCGGTGAAGAGCAGGGCTGCCGCGAGGGCGGCCCGCCGCGCGAGACGCCCCCCCGCGCCGGAGCTCCGGAGAAAAGGGCGTCGCAGCCCGCCCCTCCGGCGCCACGCGACGAGCCCGAGCGCGAGCGCGAGGAGCGCCCACGGGGTCCACGGGGTCGGCGCGCTCGGTGAGGGCCCGACGCGGCAGCTGCAGCCGCCCGACGCGAGCACGCGGTCGCGGCCGTCCTCGGCCGGGCCCGCGTCGAAGGGCGGCGGGCCCGCGTCCTCGCTCGGGGTGACCTCGTCGACGCACTCGCCGGCCTCGCACATCGTGTTGTCGGGGCAGCGCAGGCCGACGCACGGGTCCGCCACGCAGTTGCCCGTCGCGAGCGCGCAGACCTGGCCGACCGGGCAGCTCACCCCGTCGCAGAGATCGTCGACGCACTCGCCGCTCGTCGGGTCGCAGACCTGGCCGGTGCAGCTCACGTCGGCGCAGAGGTCGGCCTCGCAGGCGCCGGCGCGGCAGACCTCGCCGTCCGCGCAGCTCACGCCGGCGCAGGTCGCCTCGCAGACGCCGTCGCGGCAGGCCTCGGTCGCGCCGCAGGTCACGGTCGCGCAGGGGTCGGCCACGCAGGCTCCGCTCGCCACGTCGCAGATCTCGCCCGCGCCGCAGCCGAGCCCGGTGCAGTCGTTGGCCACGCACCGCCCGAGCGGATCGCGCGGGTTGCAGACCGTGCCGCCCATGCAGACCACGCCGTCGCAGGAGAAGGTGCACTCGTTGTTGCGGCAGACGCAGCTCGCCACGTCGGCCTGGCCCGGGCCGCAGAGGACCTCGCCGTCGCGCTCACGCGTCTCGGTCGCGCAGGCCGCCTCGTCGCAGCGGTCGGCGACGCAGTAGCAGACGCCGTCCTCGACCCGCGGGGTCTTGCCGGTCGGGCACTCGAACCCGAACTCGGTGCGGTCGCAGGGCAGCGCGCACTGGCAGTCGAAGCACGTCGAGCCGGCCGGGCAGAGGTCGCCGGTGGTCGGCGCCTCGTCGGTCGCGCCGTCGCAGTCGTTGTCGGAGCAGTCGCAGGTCTCGCGCGCCGGCCCGACCTCGCCCTCGCAGATCAGGCGGCCGCTGACGCAGCGCTCGGTGCCCGGCATGCAGAGGCCCTCGGCCGAGCCGCACGGACCGCCGAGGCCGAGCCCCTCGTCGATCGTTCCGTCGCAGTCGTTGTCGAGGCTGTCGCAGACCTCGGACTCGGGCCCGATCCCGCCCTGGCAGTCGAAGCCGCCGGTCGCCGGGTTGCACACGTTCACGCCGGGGCGGCACTCGCCGACGCTGCTCCCGCAGGGCGCGCCGACCGGGATGCCCTCGTCGATGCGCGTGTCGCAGTCGTTGTCCATCGCGTCGCAGGTCTCGGGCGCCCCCGCGACCTCGCCGACGCAGTCGAGCGCGCCGGTGACGGGGTTGCACGTCAGCACGCCTTGCATACACGGAGGGGTCGCGCTGCCGCAGGCCGCGCCGCCGCCGGGGTTGCCCTCGTCGGTCATGCCGTCGCAGTCGTTGTCGGCGGTGTCGCAGACCTCGGTCGTCGGGAAGGTCGCGCCGAGGCACTGGATGGCCCCCATGACGCAGGTCTGCGCGCCGAACGCGCACTGGCCGACGTCGGTGGGCGGGCCGCAGCTCGCGCCGCCGCCGGGGTTGCCCTCGTCGATCACGCCGTCGCAGTCGTCGTCGGCGTTGTTGCAGGTCTCGGGGCCGCCCGAGACGCCGCCGGTGCAGACGAGCGCGCCGCCGACGCACTGGAAGGTGCCGGGCGTGCAGGGGCCGACGCTCGTGCCGCAGCTCGCGCCGCCGCCGGGGTTGCCCTCGTCCATCGCGCCGTCGCAGTCGTCGTCGAGCCCGTTGCAGAGCTCGGTGCGCGGCGTGATCTCGCCGACGCAGGCGCCGAAGCTCCCCGACGTGCAGAGCTGGCGGCCGGGCACGCAGATGCCGCGGCCCATGTGGCCGGTGGTGTCGCAGGCGCGGGTGAAGCCGTCGACCGTCCCGTCGCAGTCGTCGTCGATCCCGTTGCAGGTCTCGGTCGTCGGGCCGGTCGCGCCGACGCACGCGCCGAAGGTGCCGGTGCCGCCGACCACGCAGGTCTCCGTGCCGGGGCTGCACGCACCGATGCTCGAGCCGCAGGGCCGGGTGACGCCCTCGTCGATCGTGCCGTCGCAGTCGTTGTCCGCGCCGTCGCAGGCCTCGGCCGTCGGGGTGCAGCCGGCGCAGATGTCGCCGCCCGCGCCGTCCTCGTCGATGATCCCGTCGCAGTCGTCGTCGGAGCGGTTGCACACCTCGGCCGGCGGCGCGCCGCAGGTCCCGCAGGCGTTGGTCGCGCCCTCGTCGGTCGCCCCGTCGCAGTCGTCGTCCGCGCCGTTGCAGGTCTCGGGCGGCGGCGCGCCGCAGCCGCCGCAGGCGTTGGTCACGCCCTCGTCGATCAGCCCGTCGCAGTCGTCGTCCGCGCCGTTGCAGACCTCGAACACGAGCGAGTCGGCGACGATGTCCGCGAGGCCGGCCGAGAGCTCGTCCTGGTTGGTCACGAAGAACGCGGTGTCGCCGCCCGGCGCGCCCGCGTCGGTCCCGCCCGCGGTGGCGATCGCGTTGAGGTCGGTGCGCAGCGTGCCCGTCGTGCCGAGGCCGACGACGTAGGTGCGGATGCCGGCCGCGAGCTGGGCTGCGGCCGCGGCGGGCGGGTTGCCGCCGCAGGACTCGCCGCCGTCGGCGATGAGGATGATCGCGTAATTGCGGCAGCTCCGCGGGTCGGCCGCGCGGATCGGCGCCATGTAGCCGCCGGTCTCGGAGATCAGACCCGCGAGAGGGGTGTTGCCGTGCGCGCGGATCTCGCAGTCGGTCGTGCCGCTCGCGGTGTTGCAGAAGTTGCCCGTCGTGGTCGACGCGTTGAACGCGGTCTCCGAGTGGTCGATCCAGCTGAGGATCGCGTAGGTGTTGTCCAGCCCAGTGAAGGCGCCCATGTCGGGGAAGCCGACGAGCACGTCACCGCCGGCGCACGTGCCGGCGTAGTTCAGGCACGGCGAGGGGTTGCCGAGGTTCGCCGCGCACCAGGGGTCGTGGTAGCTCGCCCAGCAGTTCGATCCCGCGCTCGTCGTTTGATCGAACCGAGCGAAGCCCCAGTCGACGTAGCCGTAGGCGAGGAGCATCGAGCGGATCGACTCCTTGGCGATGAAGATCCGCGACTCGTTGGGGAGGTTGTCGGCGTCGCCCTGATCGATGCCCGCGGTGCAGCCTACGCCGCAGTAGTGGCCGGCGGTCAGCGTGCAGTTGGCGAGGTTGCCGTCGCCGTAGGTCCACGTGCTGCCACTCCCGCCGAGGGTCCGGACCATCGAGCCCGAGGTGTCGAGCGAGATCATCAGGCGCGGGCTGAGCACCTCCTGCGCGCCGGCGGGCGCGGCGACGGAGGCGGCGGTGACCGCGACCAGGGCGGCGAAGAATTCGCGGCGACACGACATGGAAGATTCCTCGATGGACGGAGCGGGGGATCCCGCCGGTGAATTTCAGGAAATCACTACGGCTGGATTTGGTCAATCTTGGTGGAGGTCGTTCGGTTCCGACTCTCCCAAGCGTCCCGCGCCTTTACTGAGGATTTGTCGTGCGGGTCCCATTCGGAGACACTCGAAGGAGCCGTGACCCACGTCCCGGAACCCAACAAGGCCGCCAAGGGCGCCGACCGGTCGAGCCTGCTGATGGTGGGCCGCGGCGATCCGATGGATCTGGCGCTGAAGGTTGCCCTCGACCGGCGCGGCCTCGCGGTGAAGCAGATCGCGCTCGGGACGCTCCGGCGGGCCGTGCTGTCGACCGCGCCCGACCTGATCCTGCTCCTCGGGGACGCGGCCAAGGACGGCGGGCAGGCGGCGCTGGCCCAGCTCGCGACCGATCAGGCGACCGCCGCCGTCCCGGTCGTCCTCCTCGCCCCGGATGCGAAGCTCCAGTCCAAGATGCACGCCTTCCGCCACGGGGCGATGGCGGTGGTGCCGCGCTCGGCCAGCGCGGACGAGATCGCGGGCAAGGTCGCCGAGCTGAGCCGCGAGCTCTCGACTCACTTCGAGGAGAAGACCGGCGAGATCGGCGAGGCGACCTTCGACGAGCTGGTCGAGCTGGTGAGCCAGGAGCTGCGCAGCGGCATCCTCTCGGTGCACGCGCCCGGCCAGAAGGGCGGGCCGACGCGGGTGGTGCTCGGCGCGGGCCGGCCGGTCGCCGAGGCGGTGCAGGAGTTCGTCGCGCGCCTCAAGCCGCACGTCGCGGCGGCCGAGCCGATGTACTACCAGTTCCACGCCTCCGCGGGCGGCTCGGTGGGTCTGTTGAGCCTCGACGAGAAGGCCAAGCCCTCGTCCGACGGGGTGCTCTCCAAGCTGCGGGTGCTCCTCGTCGACAACGACCCCGCCCGCGCCGACGCGCTCGCCCAGGACCTGCGCAGCGCGGGCGCGCTGGTGTTCGTCACCGACGAGTCGGGCCGTGGCCTCGAGCGGGCGGTCGGCCTCGATCCGCAGGTCGCGATCGTCGACCAGGAGGGCCTCGAGGGGCGCGGGTTCGAGGTGGTGCGCCAGATCCGGCGGGACCTGCGCCTGCGCTGGGCCTCGATCCTGGTCGCGCCGTGGGCCGAGATCTGGCCGAGCGGCTCGCCGACCCCGGACCTCGACGCCCTCGCGGCCAAGATCGACCCGCTCCTCGCGGCCGAGCGCGACCTCTACCTGCGCGCGTCGACCGGCGAGCCCTTCGACATCCGCCTCGAGGCGACCGGGCCGAGCCGGCTCCTGCGCATCCTCACCCAGTCGGGCGCGACCTTTCACCTCACCGTCCGCAACCCGAAGGTCACGGTCGAGATCGACCTCGCCGAGGGCCTGGTGGTCGGCGCGACCGCCAAGCTCCGCCCCAGCGGAGACGCCGCGGGGACGGCCGCCCTGGCCGCGCTCCTCGGGCTCGGCTCCGGGCGCGTGCACGTCGAGGCCCGACCCAATCCGTCTGTCGCCAACGTGATGGCCCCGGTCGACGAGGCGCTCTCGGCCGCGTCGGAGGAGGAGTCGCCCGTCCAGCCGTCGCGCCCCCCGGACCCGACCGACTTCCTCCCGTTCGAGGAGGACGCGGGGGGGGACGACGAGACGAAGATCAAGGACCTCTCGGGGCTCGCCAACGCGGCCGAGGCGTTCCTCGACGGTCCGCTCGGCCAGGCCTCGTCGGGCAAGGCCACCTCGGGCACGGCCGCCTCGGGCACGGCCGCCTCGGGCAGGGCCACCTCGGGCACGGCCGCCTCGGGCACGGCCTCGCCCGACGCGGCCAGCCCGGCGCGTCCCGCGACCCCGGCGCGCCCCGCTGGCCCGCCGCCGGCCCCGCCGGGCACGCGCAAGCTCCGTCGCAAGTCCACGCTCGTGATGGGCACGCCCGTGCTGACCCCGAGCGAGGAGCCGCCCGCGTCGGTGGAGCTCGACCCGGGGCTCCGCGAGACCGTGCGGCCGGAGGCGATCGGGCTCGAGGAGATCGAGGACTCGTCGGTGGCCGCGATCCCGCCGGCGCCCGCCGCCCCGGCGGACCTCTCGCCCGACCTCCCGCCCGACCTCCCCGACGCGCCGCCGATCGGGCTCGCCGACATCGCCGCCCACGCGGCCCCCGGCGAGGACGGTTCGGGCCCGCTCGCGGTCGGCGAGGGGCCGGGCGCCGCGATCGAGGAGGACTTCGAGGGCCTCGCCTCGACCCTCGAGCCGGACTCGCTCGCCCCCGCCGCCCTCGCGATCGGCGATCCGGTCGATCCGCTGCCCCCGCCGCCCGCTCCGCCCGCGCCGACCGGCCCGACGCCGTTCACCACGACGCCGCTCGAGCCTACCCCGCTGCCCGGGCCGCTCCCCTACGACGTGGACGTCGACCTCGACGAGCCCGAGGCGGCCACGCCGCGCTCGGGCGGCCGCAAGGTCGCGCTCGCGGTGGTGGCCGTGCTCGGCGTGGTGGTCCTCGCGATCGGCGGCCTCGTCGCCTACCGGGTCTCCGGCGCGCGCGTGGCCGCGCTCGACAACCTGCTCGCCACCCTCGGCGCCGGCCCGGCCCCCGACCCCGCGCCGGATCCGACCAACACCGACCCGGACCCCGACCCCGCGCCGGACCCGGATCCGGACCCGGCCACCGCGCCGGACCCGGACCCCGCGCCGGACCCGGACCCGGACACCGACCCGGCCCCGGACCCGGACACCGCTCCGGACCCGGCCCCGGCCCCGGACACCGCTCCGGATCCGGACCCGGCCCCGGACCCGGCCCCGGACCCGGCCCCGGCCCCGGCCCCGGACCCGGACACCGCCCCGGACCCGGCTCCCGACCCGGACCCGGACCCGTCTGCCGACCCGGAGTCCGAGTCCGGCACGAGCTCCGAGGACCTCGTGTCGCAAGCGCGCCGCGCCGGCGACAGCGACCTGGCGCTCGGTCTCTACCGTCGCGCGCTCGCGCTCGACTCACGCAACCACCACGCGATGGTCGGGCTCGGGCGCATGCTCCTGGCGCGCAACCAGCCGGCAGAGGCGGCCGAGCTGCTCGGCGGCGCGGTCCGCCGGCGGCCGCGGCGCGCGTCCTACCGCGTCTACTACGGCGACGCGCTCTCCGCCTCGGGGGACGCCGCCGGGGCCCAGCGCGAGTGGCGCGAGGCGCTGCGCCTCGACCCCGAGGATCGCCTCGCTCGCCAGCGCGCCGGCCAGTAAGGCCTCAGTAACCGGCCGATCCGACCCGCACGGTTTGACCGGCGGCGCCGCCTGACCGAGGCTGGCGTGCGGAGACCTGCCATGCGACGCCCCATCCTCTTCGCCCTCACCGCTCTGTCTGCCTGTCTCTTGGGGGTCGCCTGCGACGCGGGCGGCACGCCTCCGGGGCGCGACGCCGGGCCCGGCGCCGGCGGCGAGGGCGGCGAGGTGCAGTGCGGGGACGGGCGCGACAACGACGGAGACGGGCTCGTCGACTGCAACGACCCGGGCTGCACCGGCACCGGCGCGTGCGGCAACTTCGACGGCGGCCCGGGGCGCGACGCGGGCTTCAACAGCTGCGTCGGCACGCCCTACGAGGCCGAGGAGGCCTTTGCGCCGGTCGACATCATCTGGGTCGTCGACACCTCCGGCTCGATGTCGAACGAGGCCGAGCGCGTGCAGGAGAACATGGCCAACTTCGCGTCGGCGATCGGCGCGGTCGGCATCGACTGGCGCGTCGTGATGATCAGCACGCAGGACTACGTGAACGTCCCCGCGAGCCTCGCGATGGACCCGCGCTACCGCCTGATCGATCGCCCGGTGAACTCCAACGAGCCGATGCAGGCGCTCCTCGACGAGTTCCCGCGCTACCAGGACTTCCTCCGCCGCACCGCGCTCACCCACTTCGTGGCCGTCACCGACGACGAGAGCAGCCTCGACTGGATGAGCTTCCGCTCGATGATGATGGCCAACCTCGGGCACGGCTTCATCTTCCACACCATCAGCTCCGAGGAGGTCCCGGGGGCGTTCAACGGCGCCTGCTCGAACGGCGGGGGCTTCCCGCCGGACGGCGCGGCCGAGGCCGGGATCCAGTACTGGCGCATGGCCCAGGCCACCGGCGGGCTGACGCTCTCGATCTGCACGCCCGCCTCGGAGTGGGTGCGCCTCTTCGACCTGCTGACGGCTGCGATCGCGGTGCCGATCATGATCCCGTGCGAGTTCGACCTGCCCGAGCCGCCGGCCGGGGAGATGCTCGACTTCGGGCGGGTCAACATCCGCTACACGCCCGACAGCGGCGACTCGCAGATCTACCCGTACGTGGGCAGCGACGACGGCGCCGACTGCACCAACGGCGGCTGGTACTACGACGACCCGCGGGCCCCGACGCGGATCATCCTCTGCCCGAGCAGCTGCAACGAGGTCACGGGCACCGGCGGCGGCCGGGTGGACGTCGAGCTCGGCTGCCAGACCTTCATCATCTGAGCGGTCGACGGTTGGGCGCGCGCGGCTCGCGGCGGCGATCGCCCGCCAAGGAACCTTGCGATTGCACGAGCGGGCTCGCCTACGGTGAGTGCTGCCGGCCCTACCACGCGGGCGCGGAGGCCCCCGACCCGGTGCGGCTGATGCGGTCTCGCTTCGCGGCCTTCGCGCGGGGCGACGGGGCCTACCTCTGGCGGACCCTCCACCCCGATCACCCGCTGCGGGAGCGACCCGAGGCCGAGGTGGTGCGCGAGCTCTCGCGCGCGCGGCAGACGCTGCGCTACCGGGCCCTCGAGGTCCACGACCACGACGCGGCCGGCGACGCGGCGCGCGTCCTCTTCACCGCGACCGTCTTCGAGCGGGGCCGTGACCGATCGTTCAGCGAGCTGTCCCGCTTCGCCCGGGTCGAGGGCGGCTGGCGCTACCTCGACGGGCTCACCGCGCCCGGCGCGCCGCCGCCGGAGCTGCGCACCGTCGCGGCCTACGACGAGGCTGCGACTCGATCCGCGCAGGCGCGCTGAGCGAGGCGGCCTTACCTGCGCGGACCGGGTCGCGGACGTGCGCCGGAAACCGAATGATCTCAGGGCCTGAGCCGCGCGTCCCCCGCCGGCACGCCGGTTGAAGAGCCCCTCCCTCGTGACCCTGACCCACGACGGAGGCCCCATCATGCGAACCCTCACCCTGACCCTCGCCGCGCTCGCCGGTCTCGCCGGCTGCGTGGCGAGCCCGGACGACCTCGCGGCGTCCACCGACCCGATCACGCTCGTGCGCTGCGGCGCCGACGGCGACTGCGGCCCCGGCGAGGCCTGTCTCGTCGACCGAGAGGGCGGGGTGTGCGTGACCGATCGCTGCGCGAGCTCGCGCGACTGCCCCGAGGGCACGGTCTGCCGCGGAGCCGACCTCCACTGCGCGGTCGTCGACGCGAGCGAGCCGCGTCCGGAGCCGGTCGAGCCCACCGAGCCGGGGACCGAGGCGTGCCCGCGCGGCAGCGTTCCGGGCTTCGTCCGCTGTGCCCCTGGCTTCGAGGGCGTGGTCGTCAGCCGCGCGCCGCACTGCGAGAGCTGCGAGCCGATCGCCTCGACCGCCGAGCGGTGCCGCGCGGCCGGGATCTCGCCCGAGCGCTGCCGCGCCCTCGTGGGCGGCGGGGGTGACGAGCCGACGCTGGCGGACCGCTGCCGGGCGGCGGGGATCTCGCCGGAGCGCTGCCGCGACCTCGTGAGCGGGGGCGACGAGCCGACGCTGGCGGACCGCTGCCGGGCGGCGGGGATCTCGCCGGAGCGCTGCCGGGCGCTGGTGAGCGGCGGTGAGCCGACGCTGGCGGACCGCTGCCGGGCGGCCGGCCTCTCGCTCGACGAGTGCCGCCGCCTGTGGGTCGAGAGCCAGGATCGCCCCGACGTCGCCGAGCGCTGCCGCCGCGCGGGGCTCAGCTACGCGGAGTGCCGCGCGCTGATCGCGGGTGACGACGAGGGCTCGCTCGCGGATCGCTGCCGGGCCGCCGGGCTCTCGATCGAGGAGTGCCGCCGCCTCACCCACGACGCGGGCGACGACGGCTGGACGATCGCCGAGCGCTGCCGCGCGGCGGGCCTCACCTACGAGCGCTGCCGCGACCTCGTGAGCGGGGGCGACGAGCCGACCCTCGCCGACCGCTGCCTCGACGCCGGGTACACGCCGGAGGAGTGCCGCCGGCTCCTGAGCGCGAGCACCGACGGGATCGACGCGCGGCGCTGAGGCCCGGTGGAGTACGGCATCGATCCGACCGAGCGCGCGGCGCGTGGGCACGGCTCACGCGCCGCCGCGCGTCTTGAGTTCGACGCCCCCGGGTGCGAGAGTCGACCGCGCGTGAGCGATGTCGACACCCGGGTGGTCCGCGACGACGCCGGCGTTCACCTCGAGCTGCCGGGGGTCAAGCTCACGGTCCTCGAGGGGCCGGACCGCGGCCTGGAGATGACCGCGCGCCGCGGCATGGTCCGCATCGGCACCGCGTCGGACAACGACCTCGTCCTGCAGGACACCGCGGTCTCTCGGCGGCACGCGGAGCTGCGCCTGCGCGGCGACGGTGCGGTGCTGCGCGACCTCGGCTCCACCAACGGCACCCGGATCGACGGCGTCAGCGTCATCGAGGCGCGCGTGCCCCCGGCGTCCCTCATCCGGCTGGGTGACACCTGCGTGCGGCTCAGCCCGGTGGACGAGCCGATCGTCGTGCCGCTCTCGAGCGCCGACCGCTTCGGCAAGCTGCTCGGGACGAGCGCCCCGATGCGCCAGGCCTTCGCGCTGCTCGAGCGCGCCGCGCCGACCGAGGCGACGATCCTCATCGAGGGCGAGACCGGGACGGGCAAGGAGCTCGCGGCCGAGGGCGTGCACGACGCGTCGCCGCGGAGCGACGGGCCGTTCGTCGCGATCGACTGCGGCGCGGTGAGCCCGACCCTGATCGAGTCCGAGCTCTTCGGCCACGTGCGGGGCGCGTTCACCGGCGCGGTCGGCGATCGGCGCGGCGTCTTCGAGGAGGCCCACGGCGGGACGCTGTTCCTCGACGAGATCGGAGAGCTCCCGCTCGAGCTCCAGCCGAAGCTCCTACGCGTCCTCGAGAAGCGCGAGATCAAGCGCGTAGGCGAGTCGCGGCCCCGGTCGATCGACGTGCGGGTCGTCGCGGCCACCAACCGCGACCTCGCGGTGGAGGTCAACCGCGGCACGTTCCGCGAGGACCTGTTCTTCCGGCTCGCGGTGGTGCGCGTCCGGCTGCCCCCGCTCCGCGCGCGGGCCGGCGACATCCCTCGGCTCGTCGCGCACTTCGTCGCGCGGCTTCGGCCCGGCGCGCCCGCGCCCTCGCCCGAGCTCGTCCAGGCGCTCGCCCGCAAGAGCTGGCCGGGCAACGTCCGCCAGCTCCGCAACGCGGTCGAGCGCGCGCTCGCGCTCGTCGCGCCGGCGGACGCGCCGGGCTCGCCCGCGATCGCGCCCGCGCCGGGCGAAGCGGGCCTCCTCGCCGAGACCCTCCAGCTCCCCCTCAAGGAGGGCCTCGAGCGCTGGACCGCGCACTTCGAGCAGGAGTACGTCAAGCTCGCGCTCGCGCGACACGGGAGCGTGAGCGCAGCGGCCCGGGCCGCGGGCGTGAACCGTCGACACATCCAGCGTCTGATGAAGCGCCACGGGATGCGCGACGGGGACTCCGAGTAGCGCGATGCGCGGTCGGCGCCCGATCGCTTCCGGAGCGCTGCTGCTCGCGCTGGCCTTCGCGTCCCCCGCGTCCGCGCAGCCCGCCCGAGCCCTCCTCGTCGCCCGTGAGCTCCCCGCGTCGGAGACCGCCGCCATCGCCGAGGCGCTCGCCGTCTCGCTCGAGCAAGAGATCGTGACGCCCGACGGCCTGACGGAGCGCCTCGAGGCGGCCGCCTCGGAGCTGGGAGACGACCCCGCCGCGGGTCGCCGTGATGCGGCGCTCGAGCGGGCCCGCGCCGCCTACGTCCAGCTCTCGCTCGCCCGGGCGCGCGAGGCCTACGACGAGGCGCTCGCGGCCGCGACCTCGTCCGCTCGGGCGCCGGCCAGCCCGACCGAGGTGGCGCAGATCGTCTTCGAGCGCGCGCTCGTCGCCCTGGCCGGCCAGCAGGAGGACGTCGCCCGTCAAGACTTCGTGCTCGCCGCTACCATCGCCCCCGAGCTCGCGCCCGACCCGGGGGTCTACGGCGCGGCGGTGCTCCGCGCGTTCGCTACGGCCCGCGGACGCGCGCGTCGCGGGCCGCGCCGGCAGCTCGCGGTCGAGCGCGCCCCCGAGGACGCGCGCGTGTGGATCGACGGCCGGGAGGTCCCGCCCGGCGCGCCGGCGAGGGTACGCGGCGAGGGCCCCCACCTCGTGACCGCCGCGCGGCCCGGCTACGCCGCGCGCTCGGTCCTCGTCCGGGCCGAGGGGGGCGTCACGAGCGTCGGGATCGTGCTCGCACCGGCCGGAGGTGCGCAGCTCGCGCGTGACGCGCTCACCGCCTGGCGGGCGGCGGGGGAGCAGCTCGACGCGGCCGGCGCGGACGTCGTCGCGCGCGCGGCTGGCGTCACCCGCATCGTCGAGGCGCGGCGGGTCGACGCCGAGGTGATCGCGCTGGTGCTCCACGCGCCGGGCTCGGCCGAGCCGCTGCGCTCCGCGCGCGGGGCCCGGCGGAGCTGGGAGCCGCGGCCGTTCCACGTCCTCGCCGAGGCGCTCGCCGGGCGGGTGGTCACCGCGCCGGCGGCCCCCACCGATCGCGCGCCGGTGTCGCTGGCCGTGTCGGCGCCCTCGCGGGTCGCGCCGGGGGAGGAGCTCGCGCTGTCGCTCCGCGTCGAGGATCCCGACGCGCGTCTGCGTCGCATCCACGGCGAGTGCGGCGACCTCGCGGTCGAGCGGGCCCTCGAGGCGGAGGCCGGAGCCCGCGCCCTCGACCTCGTGATGACCGCCCCCGAGGAGGAGACCGCGCTCCGCTGCGCGGTGCGCGGGCTCGACGTGATGGGAGATACCCTCGTGCGCTTCCCCGCCCCCGACCAGTCGCTGCTCGTCGAGATCCGACCGGAGGGCGGCGATGACGGCGTCGTCGTCGGGCTCGTGGTCGGCGCGCTCGCGCTGGTCGCGATCGGCGCGGCGTCGGCCGGCGTGTGGCTCGCGCTCAACCCCGAGCAGGAGCTCGATCTGCGGGTGGGTGCGCCGTGACGCGGAATCGGCGCGGCTTCGGCGCGATCGCCGCGGCGCTCCTGGCGCTCGGCTGCCAGCAGCAGACCGCCGTCCACATCGTCCCTCCCGAGGACGGGACCGTGGTGTTGAGCTTTGTCCTCGAGGTCCACGAGAGCGGGGTGTGTGCGCGCCTGGCGGAGCACGACCGGGACGCATGCCAGCGGGGCAGCTGCGGGGAGGCCTTCGACCCCGGAGAGCCGTTGACGCCCTCGAGGGAGTACGACGTGACGGCCGACGGTGTGATGCCGCGAGGCGTCCCGCTCGGTCGAGACAGGTCGCCGCGAGACGTGTTCGTGGTCGCACGGCTCGCCGACGGCAGTCGAGCTTACGGCTGCGCGCCTTTCACCCCAGGCGGGCGCGTGGAGACGATCCGGCTCGCGTACCCGCTCTGCGAGGCGTTGCCGGCCTGCGTCGAGGCCCACGAGGACTGCGACGTCGGCGCGGACTGCATGCAGCGGTTCCTCGATCGACGCAACCCACCTTGCGAGCTACGAGAGGGGGCGGCCCGGGCGTGGCGAGGCGCCGACGGCGTGCTCTGCGACCCGAGCCCCTCCGCGCTGGCGTCCTCGCTCGCGACGAACGAGTCGCTCGGGGTGTGCTCGCCGGCGCTCCGCGACTGCGCGACCGGCAACCTGCTCGCCACCGGCGTCTGCCCCGAGCGTCGAGCCGAGCCGTGCCTCGACGGCACCCGCGTCTACGACCCCACGCAGGACTACGACTGCAACCGAGGCCACCCGATCTGCGGCGACGACGGCTGCGTCGGGGACCGGCAGGAGCAGTGCACGGTGGGGGGCTGCGTGGGGCAGCGCAGCTGCCAGGCCGGGCGCTGGACCGACTGTGTCTTCGAGCAGGAGCAGTGCGGCGGGGGCGACGAGGACTGCGACGGGCTGGTCGACGAGACCGCGGGCATGTGCTCTGCCGGCGTCTTGCCTCGTGGAGACGGGTGCGCATCGGACGGGACCTGCGTCTGCGGAGCCGGGCCGGAGTGCACCGAGGGCCGCGCGTGCTGCGGCAGCGCGTGCGTCGATCCCCGGGCGGACGTGGCGCACTGCGGCGGCTGCGGGATCCCGTGTCGGGGCCGGTGCGTCCGGGGCGTCTGCGAGCTGCCCGACGCGGGCCTCGACGCCGGCACGCTCGACGCCGGGCGACCCCCGCCGCCGCCCGACGCGGGCCCGGTGTGCCGGGACATCTCCCATTGCAGCGTCTACGGAGACCGCGTCGACGCGTGCCAGAACAACCTCTGCCGATGCGGCAGCGGGCCAGTGTGTGCGCGGGGCTTCACCTGTTGCCGAGGCCAGTGCGTGACCCTCGACACGAACGGCTTCAGCGTCTTCAACTGCGGCGTCTGCGGCTGCGGGTGCCGGAGCTGCGCCGCGGGCGTCTGCCAGGACGACGGCGGCTGCCAGATCGTCCTCGACGCGGGCAGCGCCGACGGCGGCTGAGCCTCCCTGGCGCACCGTGCGCGCGGAGGTGACACGGGCCCCCGAGACCCCTGAATTCGGGGGCTCCGAGGCCCCCGGCACCGCGCGTGCACCCAGCCGCGCCCATGACCAGCCCCCGACCCCTCCCGGCGCTCGTCGCCTCGTCCCTCCTCCTGATCGTCGGCTGCGCCGGCCAGCTCGGTGAGCCGCCGCGCGTCGGCGTGTTCGACCTGAACGGCACCCGCGTCGAGATGCCATTCGTCGAGCGCGACGGCGTGGCGCTCGTCGGCGACATGATGCTCGAGCTGCCCGAGATCGAGATCGACGAGCTCAACCCGGACGAGGGCGTCTCCCAGCAGGCGCTCGCGGGGCTCAGCGATCGCAACCGGCTCTGGCCGCGCGGGATCATCCCCTACCGGATGGCGAACGACCTGCGCGATCGGGAGGTGCTCATGCGGGCGCTCGCGGAGTACGAGTCGCGCACGACGCTCCGCTTCCGGCCGGCCACCAACGAGGCGAGCTACATGCTGTTCGTGAACCAGACCCGGGCGGGGGTGTGCCAGGCGTGGCTCGGGTACCGCGAGCACGCGCACACCACGGTCGAGACGGGGGGCTGCGGCTTCTCCACCACCGTCCACGAGATCGGCCACGGGATCGGCCTCTACCACACCCACCAGCGGCCGGACCGCGACGAGCACGTGCGCGTCCGCTGGGAGAACGTCGAGCCGGGCTGGGAGGGCGCGTTCCGCCGGCTCTCGGCCCCGCGCACCGAGTACGTCGCGGACTCGGAGGTGCTGGTGCACGGCGCGCTCGTCCTCGGGCCCTACGAGACCCGGTCGGTGATGCACTACCGCGCGTGGGCCTTCTCCAACGGCAACGGCCCCACGATCGAGCGCCTCGACGGGCAGCCCTACGGCTCGCGCGGCGGTCTGACCGACGAGGACGCCCGGTCGATCGACGTGCTCTACCAGAACGCGCCGACCTACATCCCTCCGCCGCCGGGCAGCGGCGGCTACTGACCGATCGCGCGTCGCGAGCGAGGGGTCCGGCGCGCCGCTTCGGCCCCTTCACGCGATCGGAGCCCCGCGATCCGGTTCCCGGAATGGCGCGCGCGACTCCCGGGTCTTGTCACCAAACGCCGCGGCGGCGCCGCGCGACGGGGTGACCCGGGACGCGCCACCCGCCCGCCGCGGGCTCGCCATGCACCAGCTCGTCTTCTACCTGCCGATCGCCTTCGGAGCGATCCTCGCGGCCGGCGCCGCGCTCGGGCTCCTCGAGGGCCTCCCCGACGCGGAGGTCGAGCTCGACCTTGACGTTGACGTTGACGCCGACGTGGACGTCGACCTGGACGCGGAGGCGGAGGCGGACGGAGAGGGCGAGGTCGGCGCGGGTCCGGGGCTCGGCGCGGCGCTGCTCACCTTCCTCGGCGTGGGCCGGGCCCCGCTCGGGATCCTCGTGATGAGCGCCTGCTTCCTCTTCGGCGTCGTGGGCCTCGCGTTCGACCGCGCGCTCGAGGCGCTCCTCGGCTCGGGCGCGGCGTGGGTCGGGCTCTCGGCCGCGCTCGCCGCGGTCGTGACGGCGCTCGGCACCGGCGCGGTCGGCCGCGGGCTAGGGCGCCTCGTCCCGAGCAAGGAGACCTACGCGAGCCGCAAGACCGACCTGCTCGGTCGCGCGGGCACCGCGGCCCTGCCGACCGACGGGACCTTCGGCCGCGCGCGCGTCACCGACGCGGGCGGCGCGGTGCTCGAGGTCCGCTGCCGGACGATCGACGAGGAGGCGCTCGCCCGCGGCGAGCCGCTCGTCGTGGTCGACTTCGACGAGGAGGAGGACACCTACCTCGTCGCTCGCATGCCGTCCTGATGGGCGGCGCGCGACCCCAACCCCAACCGTTCGAGAGAGGAAGAGAAGAGATGATCCTGGTCCTGGTGTGCGCCTTCGCGCTGGCCCTCATCGGAGGCCCGCTGGCGGCGAGCCTGATGGGCCACCCCCTCGGCGCGGCCGCGACGATCGCGTCGACCGCGGTCGGAGGCCTGCTGCTGCTGGGCGTGGGCGCGCTGGTCACCTACCAGCGCCTCTACAAGAAGACCCGCGCGAACGAGGCCTTCGTTCGCACGGGCCGCGGCGGTGTCTCGGTGATCCGGGACGGCGGCGCCTTCGTCGTGCCGTTCCTCCACGAGCTGATCGAGGTCACCCTCACGACCCTCAAGCTGCGCGTCACGCGCAAGAACGAGGACGCGCTCATCACGCAAGACAAGCTGCGGGCGGACATCGAAGCGGAGTTCTTCGTCCGGGTGCAGCCCGACGAGGAGAGCATCCTGCAGGCGTCCCGCTCGCTCGGGGACCGCATGGGGGAGCCCGAGGCGGTCAAGGAGCTCGTCGAGGACAAGCTCGTCAGCGCGCTGCGCACCGCGGCCGCGGGCAAGACCCTCGAGCAGCTCAACAGCGAGCGCGACGAGTTCCTGACCGAGGTGATGAAGCTCGTCGGCGACGACCTGCGCGCGAACGGCCTGATCCTCGAGACGGTCACGATCTCGCGGCTCGATCAGACCGACGACAAGTTCCTCAAGGCGGAGAACATCTTCGACGCCCAGGGTCGCCGCAAGATCGCGGAGATCACGCAGCTCAACCTGACCGAGCGCAACCGCCTCGTCCGCGAGGGCGAGCGCGCGCGCAAGCGTGAGGACGTCCAGACCAAGAAGGACGTGCTCGAGCTCGAGCAGAGCGAGGCGGAGGCCGAGGCGCGCATGCGGGCCGAGGTCGCCAAGATCCAGGCGGACACCGAGCGTGAGGCGACGGTCGAGCAGATCGTCGCGGCCCGCAAGGTGGAGCTCGCGACGGTGGAGAAGACCAAGGCCCTCGAGCTCGCCGCGCGCGAGCAGGAGGAGGCGGTCGAGGTCGCCGAGCGGGCCAAGCAGCAGAAGATCGCGCGGGCCGAGCAGGAGCGCGCGGCGGCCGAGGCGGAGCTCGCCGACGCCGAGGCGGAGCGCGAGCTCGCGCGCCAGCGGGTCGAGACGGTCCGCGTCACGCAGGAGGCCGAGCGGCTCAAGGCCAAGGGGGTGATCGACGCCCAGGCCGACGCCGAGCGCGCCTTCGTCTCGGAGCAGCGCAGGGCCGACGCCGAGGCCTACTCGGTGCAGAAGCAGGCCGAGGCGCAGATGCTCAGCGCCGACGCCGAGTCGACCGCGATCCGCAAGAAGGCCGAGGCTGAGGCGGAGCGCGAGCGGCTGCGGGCCACCGGCATGAAGGCCACCGCGATGGTCCCCGTCGAGGTGGAGATGGCCAAGGTCGCGCTCGATCGCGATCGCATCGAGACGGTGGTCAAGCCGGAGCTCGAGGCGCGTGAGAAGCACGGCCAGGTCGCGCAGGAGTTCGAGCTGTCGAAGCTGCGCATCGCGGCGGAGAAGGAGGTGCGGGTCGCGCTCGCCGAGGCCCAGGCTCAGCTCTTCACCAAGATGGAGGCGAACCTCTACGGGACGCCGGAGGACGTGACGAAGATCCTCGGCAGCCTCACCCAGGGCCAGAGCCTGGCCAAGGGGATCGGCGGCTTCCTCGGCGCGGCCGACGGCGCCACCCTCGCGGGGCTCGGCGCGCTCACCGACGCGCTCGTGTCCCGTCTCGGCGGCGGCGCGGAGCCGGCCCTGCCGGCCGCGGCGTCGCCCGAGGTCGAGGCCGGCCGCGCGCTCGAGGCGCAGGTCGACGGCGAAGGGGAGGAGGCCGAGGTCGAGGGTGAGCTCGTGGATGGTCTCGAGGAGGAGCCGGAAGACGGCGCCCCCCTGGACCCGCCCGAGGCCGACGAGGACACCCCCGTCGCGGCCGAGTGATCCGAGGCCCCCGATCGCGTCCGCGGTCGGGGGCCTTTCGCGTTCCGTCGTCTATAGTCCCCGCGTGGATGAGCTGACCTGGGCCCTCGAGGAGGTGGTGGGCGCGGCCCTCGTGCTCGACGAGGAGCTGCGCGTGGTGGCGCACACGCCGTCGGCGGCGGAGGCCCTCGGCGTCGCTCCCCCCGTCGGGGTGAGCGCGCCGCGGCTGCTCTGCGGGCACGGCGAGGAGCGCCCGGTCGCCGAGGCGCTCGCGGCCGGCCGGGCGGTGACCGCCGAGGTGCTCCGGCCGACGGAGGCCGGCTCCAACCGCGCGGTCCACGTCCGGGCGAGCCCGTTCGACGCCGGCGGCAAGCGCGCTTGGCTCGTGGTGTTCGACGCCTTCCGCGAGCCCGAGGGCGCGGCCGAGCTCGGCATCGTCACGCGCGACCCGGCGATGCAGCAGCTGCTGCGGGACGTGCGCAAGGTCGCGCGGAGCAACGCGAGCGTGCTGGTCCGCGGCGAGACGGGCAGCGGCAAGGAGCTGATCGCGCGCGCGATCCACACGGCGTCGGACCGCCGGGACGGCCCGTTCCGCGCGATCAACTGCGCGGCCCTGCCGCCGAACCTCCTCGAGAGCGAGCTCTTCGGCCACGCGCGCGGCGCGTTCACCGGCGCGGTCGCGGACGCCCCTGGGCACTTCCGGCTCGCCGACGGCGGGACGCTCTTCCTCGACGAGGTGGCGGAGCTCCCGCTCGAGGTGCAAGCCAAGCTGCTCCGCGTGCTCCAGGACAAGAAGGTCATCCCGGTGGGCGGTCGCGAGCCGCTCGGGGTCGACGTGCGCGTGGTGTCCGCGACCCACCGTGCGCTCCGGACCGAGGTCGAGGCGGGGCGTTTCCGCGCGGATCTGCTGTACCGGCTGCGCGTGATCCCGCTCTACCTGCCGCCGCTCCGTGAGCGGCCCGGCGACGTCGAGGCGCTCGCCTGGCACTTCCTCGAGGAGCACGAGGCGACGCGCGCGGTCCGCCGTATCACCGACGGAGCGCTGAACGCGCTCACCGTCTACGACTGGCCGGGCAACGTGCGCGAGCTCCAGAACACCATCGAGTACGCGGTGGTGATGGGCTCGGGCCCGGTGCTCACCGAGGCGGACCTGCCGCCCGAGGTGCGCGGCGAGGAGCCGGGCGCGAGCAAGGTCTCGGCGCCGGCGCAGCCCGTCAATCCGTCGCTCCCGCCCGAGGCGCGCCGCCTGGTGAACGCGCTCGAGCGCTCGGGCGGCCACATGGGCCGGGCCGCGAAGTCGCTCGGGATGAGCCGCACCACCCTGTGGCGGAAGCTCAAGCGGCACGGGCTCCACCCCGACGACGACACGGAGGCCGGCGCGGAGGGGTGAACGCGCGCCGCGCCCCCCCCTCGGGAGGCGCGGCGTCGACCGGCCGTGTTGGATCGGGAGCGCGGGCGCGGCTACTTGGGCTCGCCGACCTCGTCCGCCGGGTGCAGCAGGTTGAGCGGGATGTTGAGGTAGCGGTGCCCGTTCGCGCGCGGCTCGGGCAGCTTGCCCGCGTTGACGTTGAGCTGGACGCTCGGGAGCAGGAGCCGCGGCGCCGCGAGGGTCGCGTCCCGCTCGGTCCGGAAGCGCACGAAGTCCTCGCGGCTGGTGTTGCCCTTGAGCTGGGGGTTGTTCGCCTTGGACGCGCCGATCGTGGTCTCCCACTTCACCTCGCGGCCGCCGGGCTGGTAGTCGTGACCGACGAACACGCGCGTGTCGTCGGGGAGCGCGTAGAGCTTCTGGATCGAGACGTAGAGGTCCTCCGCGCTGCCCTTCGGGAAGTCGCACCGGCCGGTGCCGTAGTCGTCCATGAAGAGCGCGTCGCCCGTGAAGATCGCGTCGTCGATCTTGTAGGTGACGCAGGCGGGGGTGTGCCCGGGCGTCGCGATCACCTCGATCTTCATCGCGCCGACCTCGAGGGTCTCGCCCTCGGTGAGCAGGCGGTCGAACTGTGAGCCGTCGGTGGCGAAGTCGTCGCCGTAGTCGAAGAGGGGCTTGAAGGTCTCCTGCACCGCCGTGATCTGCGCGCCGATGACGATCTTGGCGTCGAAGCGGCGCTTGAGGAGCTGGGAGGCGCTGACGTGGTCGGCGTGGGCGTGGGTCTCGAGCACGTAGCGGAGGTTGAGCCCTGCCTCGCGGACGAACGCGGTGACCTCGTCGGCGGATTCCGTCCAGGTGCGGGACGCGGCCGGGTCGTAGTCGAGGACCGGGTCGATGACCACCGCGTCCTTCGACCCGGGGTCCCACACGACGTAGGTCAGCGTGTAGGTGCGAGCGTCGTAGAAGGCTTTGATGTCGGCCATGGTGAGTCTCCTTGCGTATCGCTGTCATTGCGCGCGCCGTGCCAGTCCGCCTGCGGGTCGATCTCTTCGTCCCCTGCAACCGGCTGCAACGCGTCGCGCTGAGCGGCCTCGGCCGCCCCGTGCACATCGTGGAACATGCGGCCCTCGCCGAGGGCCACGTCGAGCCCGCCGCGCTTCATGACGTCGCGGACCGGGCCCTTCACGCCCGCCAGGTAGAGCCGGACGTCCGCGGCCTCGAGCCGCTGGTGGATGTCGTGGAGCATCGTCTCGGCCGACGCGTCCAGGTCGTTGATGCCGCTCGCGTCGAGGATCAGCGCGTGGACGTCGTCCGCCTTGAGGAGCAGACGGTCGACCTGGTCGCGGAAGAACGACGCGTTGGCGAAATAGAAGCTCGCGTCGAAGCGCCAGATGACGATCCCGTCGATCGGCGTGGCCTCCGGGAAGCGCTCGAGGTTGCGGTAGGCGGTGGTGCCGGGGAGCCGGCCGAGCACCGCGTGGTGCGGCTTGGTGCTGCGGCGGACGAAGAGCGCGAGCGACGCGATGACGCCGACCACGATGCCCTCCTCGATGCCGACGAACAGGGTCACCACGAAGGTGAGCAGGAGCAGGCCCGCGTCGCTGCGCTTGACCTTCCACAGGTGGCGCAGCTCCTGGACGTCGATGAGGCCGAAGACCGCGCTCATCACGATCGCGGCGAGCACCGCCTTGGGCAGGAAGTAGAACAGCGGCGTCAGGAACAGCAGGCTGATCGCGATGACGATCGCGGTGATCGCGCTCGCGAGGCCGGTCTTGGCGCCCGCCTGGGCGTTGACCGCGGTCCGGCTGAAGCCGCCCGTGACCGGGTAGGCCCCGAAGAAGAAGCCGATGATGTTGGAGGTCCCGAGCGCGACGAGCTCCTGGTTGGCGTCGACCTCGTAGCGGTTCTTGCGCGCGAAGGCCTTGGCGACGCTGATCGACTCCATGAAGCCGACGAGCGAGATCGCGAGCGCGGTGGGGAGGAGGCCCCCGAGCTGGGACAGCTCGAAGCTCGGGACGCTCGGCGCGGGGAAGCCGGCGGGGACCGAGCCAACGATCGCGACGCCGGCCTCGTGCAGGTCGAAGGCCCAGGTCGCCAGGGTGGCTCCGCCGACCACCACGAGCGCGCCCGGGAAGCGCTTGTTCCAACGCTTCAGCGCCAAAAGGGTGACGATCGAGACGACGCCGATCGTCAACGTGATGGGCTTGGTCTCGCCGAGCGCGCCGACCGCGTTGATGACCAGATCGTGGAGCCGCGGGGCCCGCGCGATGTTCGCGCCCAGCAGGTGCTTGAGCTGGCTCAGCCCGATGATGATCGCGGCGGCCGAGGTGAACCCGCTGATGACCGGGTGGCTCAGGAGGGTCACGAGGGAGCCCATCTTGAGGAGGCCCATCGCGAGCTGCATCGCGCCGACCATCCCCGCGAGGATCACCGCGAGGATGACGAACTCCGTGGATCCGGGCTCCGCGATACCCCCGACGCCGGTCGCCACCAGGAGGCTGACCATCGCGACCGGCCCCACCGCGAGCTGGCGCGAGGTGCCGAGGAAGGCGTAGGCGAGCAGCGGCAGGACCGACGCGTAGAGGCCGACGATCGGCGGCAGGCCGGCGAGCATCGCGTAGGCCATCCCCTGCGGGATCAGCATCACGGCGACGGTAAGGCCGGCGGTCACGTCGCCGGGGAGGTCGCGGCGATCGTAGCCGCGGATCCATTCGAGAGAGGGTAGCCAGCGCATGTCGCTGGTCACGGGAGCACCGACCGTGCCAGGGGCCTGGGGCGCTCCGGGGCGCGCGGCTGGAACGAAACGAAACGGGTGAATTGAAACGTGGATCCGCCCGGATAGTGCATATCTAGAGACTCATGACCCTGATCGCGCACCCCTACGTCGGCCGGCCCGAAGAGGACCGCCTCCCTCACGTCCACGCCGTCTCCCTCGCGCTCGGCGCGGGCGGGCGGCTCCTCAGCGTCCACGCGGCCGACGGCAGCGACCCGGTCGACGTGGAGGCCCCTGGCCCGCTGCTCGAGCGGTGGGGCAAGGACCCTGCCGCGGTGCGGCACGAGACGGTGCACCACACCTGCTGCGACGATCCGGTGGACACCGTCCTCGACGCGCTCCAGCGCGCCGCCCCGGATCTCGTCGTGCTCGGGACCACGCAGCGCAAGGGCGCGCTCCGGGTCTTCCTCGAGAGCCGCGCCGAGACGATCGCCGATCACCTCGCGGTGCCCGCGCTCCTCGTGCCCTCGGGCACGCGCGGCTTCGTCGGTGACGACGGGAGCGTGCGCATCGCGCGGGTGGTGATCCCCTGCGGCGACGCGCACTCCACCCTCGCCGCGATGGACCGGATGGTGTGGCTCGCGGAGCTGCTCGAGCTCACCTCGGTCGAGGTGCGGCTCACCCACGTCGGGGCCGAGCCCCGGCCCGACGTCAAGCCGCCCGAGAGCCCGCGCATCACCTGGACGCTGGCCGACGCTCCCGGCGAGCTGGAGGAGGCGCTCGCGAGCGCGGCGACCGAGGCGGACCTGATCGTGATGGCGACGCGCGGGCACGACTCCTGGGCGGATCGCATCCTCGGGAGCCACACCGAGCGGCTCCTGCGCCTCATCGACTGCCCGCTCCTCAGCGTGCCGCTCGGGGCCTGACCTCGTCGCGATCCGGTCGCGTCCGGCCCTTCCTCAGGGGCCGATCGCGACCTCCATCGCGGGCAGCCGAAACAGCGCGCGCCCCTCGCGCGGCGCGCCCCCCTCGACGACGACCGTCAGCCGGCTCTGGAAGAACCGGGGGCCGGAGGGGACTCCGTCGAGCTCGAGGTTCGGCGAGGGCGCGAGCCGCCAGCAGAGGGTGTCGCCCGCGGCCGCGTCGAGGTAGCCGTCGTCCGCCGTGACCACCGACGTGACGGCGCGGGCGGCGCAGCGCGGGTCCGCGGCGGGAGTGGCCTGACCGGCGTCGAGCCAGCCTGCCGCCTCCGGGTCGATCGCCTCCACCACGAGGTGCACGCGCGCCGCGCTCGGGGCGTCGTCCGGGAGCGTGACGCGGAGGACGCGCGGCGTCGGGGTCGCCCCGCGGTCCATGGGGAACACGGGCGTGTCGAAAGGCGGGCGATCGGCGGCGTCGGTCGGGTCGGTGCCGACCTGCGCCTCGACGCCGTCGGGCTCTCCGTCGCGGTCGGTGTCCGCGAGCAGCCGGTGGGTGCCGCGGGTCCGCTCGTCCGCGTCCGGCAGATCGTCGTCATCGGAGTCGAGGTCGAGGAAGTCCGGGACCTCGTCGAAGTCGGTGTCGAGCGGGAGGGTCCAGAGGTCGTCGTCGCCGGCCTCCTCCGCGTCCGAGAAGCCGTCCCCGTCCGCGTCAGGGTCGAAGCGATTCAGCGCTCCGTCGTCGTCGGTGTCCGCGCGCCAGCTCCCCTCGTCGCCGTCGAGGATCGTGTCGTCGTCGCTGTCCGGGTCGCGGTGGTCGGGCTCGCCGTCGCCGTCGTGGTCCGGGACCTCGCCGCCGTCGCCTCGCTCCTCGTAGTCGGGGATGCGGTCGTCGTCGTCGTCGAGGTCGTGCGGGTCGAGGAGCCCGTCGCCGTCGTGGTCCTCGGCCGGCTCGTCGGCGTCGGGCACGCCGTCGCGGTCGCTGTCGAGGTCGCGGTAGTTCGGCAGTCCGTCGAGGTCGGGGTCGGCCGTCCCCTCGACGCGGTCCGCGTACCCGTCCCCGTCGCTGTCCTCGTCGAGGTAGTCGGGCACCCCGTCCCGGTCGGTGTCCGTGCCCTCGAACGCGCCCTCCTCGAGGTCGGCGATTCCGTCGCCGTCCGCGTCGCTCGGCCGAGACCGAGCCCCGGCGTCGCCGGACCCGCCCGCGCCGTGGCAGCCGGCGAGCACCGTCAGCAGCACGATCGGTGCGCAACGAGTCACGATGGCCAGGGTAGGTCAGTCCTCGCCGAGGGGCTGGCCTACGTCGACGCGGTGGCCGTCGAGGTCCTGGACCACGAACGTGCGCATGCCCCAGGGCGCGTCGCGGAGCGCCCCTACGATCGTCCCGCCCGCGGCCTCGCAGCGCCGACAGATCGCCGCCGCGTCGCCTACGATCAGGTGCATCACGTTGGCGTCGCGCGGCGAGGGCGCGGTCGAACGCGAGAGATGCACCTCGGCCGCGCCCCCCTTGAGGACCGCGTAGGTCGGCGGCTCCTCCATCGAGAACGTGACCTCGAGCCCGAACGCGTCGCGGTAGAACGCGACCGCGCGCGCGATGTCGGCCACCGGCAGGACGGGCGCCGCGCGCCCCAGGCTGGTCGTCATGCTCCCTCCCCTCGCGAGGAGGATAGCCGGCCGACGCCTTCTCCGCTCAGAACGCGGCTTGCAGCTGCAGGCGCGCGCGGGCGCTGTCGCGCGCCTGCTCGTCGGCGCGCTCGCTCCGCATCCAGCCGAGGTCGAGCTGCACGATCAGGTCGCGCCCGAGGATCGGGGCCTGCGCGGCCAGCGTCAGCTCGTGCTGGCCGGTCAGGGGCGAGCCCGCGTCCTCGCGCAGGGCGTCGAAGACCGCGACGCGCGCGTAGCGGGCGGTGAGGTCGAGGTGGGTGTCCACGCGGTAGCTGAGCTCGACCAGGCCGCCGGCCGCGCCGGGCGCGTAGGTCTCGGTCAGGGTCGGCGCGAGGCCGAGGTAGGCGACGACCGTCAGCGCGAAGCCTTCGAGCTTGAACGTGGCCTCGGGGGCGACCCGGAAGGTGAAGTCGCGGCCGCGCACCGGGGCGCTGTCCCACGCGAAGCTCAGCGCGACCGCGTGGCGGAGCCCGCCGCCCGCGCGGTCGATCGTCTCGGTCGCGCGGACGCCCTCCGAGTGGTGCGCGATCCGACCGACGAGCTCGGCGTGCATCTCGTCCGGGGCGGAGCCGTCGATGAAGCTCGAGGGGTTCGGGGCCGAGCCGCCGTAGAGCCGGGGGAGCTCGCGCGCGAACGAAGAGCGCCGGTTCTGGCCGGAGAACACGCCGACCGCGTACTGCAAGCCCTCCTGCGTCTGGCCGTAGGCCATCGCGCCGAGCTGTCGCTCGCCGCCGAACCAGCGGTTGCTGAGCGGCCAGTCGACCGCCATCTCGGTGAGCGAGCGCTGCCAGTAGTCGGTGAACGGGACCTTGAGCTGGCCGGCGCGCAGCCGCAGGCCGTCCATCACCGCGAGGTCGACCCAGAGGTCGATCAGCTCGGGCGCCTCCGGGTTGGCCTCGAGGTGGAGGCGGGCCTGGAAGTCTCCGCCGAGCAGCCGGCCGTGCAGGATCGGTCGCACCCGCCGCAGGCGCGGGGTGACCTCGACGTCCCCGCCCGCCGGGGCGCTGGCCGCGAGCTGCAGCTGCGCGATCCCGGCGATGCGGAGCGAGCTCTCCTCGTCACCGACCACGACCTCCGGCACGCCCTCGGGGAGCTGGGCGTAGACCACCTCCGGGGCGAAGACGGCGAGGGCGAGGGCGATCGAGGAGAGGCGGTTCATCAGTCGGGGTCCCGGGGGCCCTCGACGCGCACGGCGTCGGGGCTGACATAGGCGTCGTAGACGGGGAGGCGGGCCGCGAGGTGCCCGAGGGTGGCGTGGAGCTGCGCGTCGCCGAGCTCCTCGAGCGCCTCGAGGAAGGCGTCGCGTCGCTCCGGGTGCTCGCGCAGCCAGGGGTCCTCCTCGAGGAGGAAGCTCGCGCCCTGCGCGCGAACCCAGGCGCTGACCTGTGGGTGGCTCACGAAAACCTCGTGGTCGCCGATGTGAGGCACCACCGTGGGGATGCGTGAGTACGGGTGCACGTCGTGGTCGAGGTGCACGGTGAGCACCCCCGACTCCTCGTGCCCGCCCTCGAGGACCACGAGGTCGATCGGCGCGCCCTGCCACAGGCGGCGGAAGGCGGCGCGCAGGAGGCTGCGCGCCAGCTCGGTGCGGACGCCGTACTCCTCCGGGTTCTGCAGCGTCAGCCGGAGGTGGCCGCAGCCGACGTGCGCCGGGTCGACGAGCGCGGCGAGGAGCGGCTCCTCGAGCTCGGCCGGCGGGTGCCGCACGAGCTCGCGCGGGTCGTAGGGGGCGAACCGCGGGTCGCTGTCGGCCAGCTCCTCGAGCGCGTGCTCGTCGGTGTGCATGTAGAAGCGGCCGAAGGCCTCGAGGCGCGCGTCGAGCGCGGCCCGCACGCTCGCCTCGTCGAGGGGCTCGTCGCGGACCCGCTCCAGCGCGGCCAACGCGAGGAGCAGCTCGCCCGCGTCTCCGCCCATCGTGCCGACGATCGGGTGCGCGTCCCGACCGTCCACGCAGCTCTGGGTGGCCTGCATGAGGAGCGAGGCGGCGCGGACCCAGCGGATCTGCGTGGGATCGCCGAGGTGGTCCACGATGTCGCCGCGGACGAGCCTGTCGTCCTCGGTCCGCGCGTCCGAGGCGCGGTCCTTCTCGGCGACCGGCAGCGGCCCGCGGCGGACCGGGTGACCGAGCGCCTCCCAGACGAGGATCCCGCCGGTCATCGACGCGACCCGCGTGAAGCCCATGTCCTCGAGGTCACGCGTCGCGCGCGCCGAGCGGCGACCCGAGCGACAGACGAGCACGACCGGCTCGTGCGGGTCCCATCGCTCGGCGACCTCGCCGAGCCGCCGCAGCGGTACGTGCTCCCCGAAGGGAAGGCGATGCACGACCAGCTCGCGCGTGTCGCGCACGTCCACGATCCGAACGGCGTCGCGGTGCTCGAGGACCCAGGTGGCGTCGACCTCCGGCACCCCGCCGGGGGAGCGCTCGAAGCGGACGACGGTCTCGGCGAGGGCGGCGGTCATCGGTCCATCTCCTGACTCGGCCGCGCATCCCCCGACGAGGAGGAGGAGGGGAAGGACGAGATGTCGACCGGGCATGCCTTCGTGCCTTCCAAGAACCAGGCCAGACCAGGCTCGTAGGCGTGGATGGGGCTGTCCGCGTCCCAGGCCGTTGCAGCGACGGTTGCGCGAGGTTTCAAGTGTCGGTGGGAGACGCCGTTGGGCTTGTGGCACGGCGTTTGAGACTCAGAGATACCCAGATGGAGCATTTCACCCCCTTCGCCTCTGCAATCGGCGGCGCACTCATCGGATTGAGCGCGACCGTCTTGCTGCTCTTCAACGGACGAATCGCCGGCATCAGCGGCATCTTCGCGGGGGCGCTGTTCCCGGGAGGTGAGCGCGAGCCTTGGCGATGGGCCTTCGTCGCCGGCCTGCTCCTCGGCGGGCTCGGGATGGCCCTGCTCTTCCCGTCGATGTTCTCGGTGACCTACGACCGGAGCATCTGGATGGTGGCGATCGCCGGCCTCCTCGTGGGTGTCGGCGTGCGCATGGGCAGCGGCTGCACGAGCGGTCACGGCGTCTGCGGGCTGAGCCGCTTCTCTCCGCGCTCGCTCGTCGCGACCCTCACGTTCATGGCGACCGGCGCGATCACCGTCTTCCTGGTGCGCGTCTTCCTCGGGGGTGCGTCGTGAAGACCATCGTCTCGGCCTTCGCCGCGGGCCTCATCTTCGCGGTCGGCCTCGCGGTCGGCGGCATGACCCAGCCCTCGAAGGTGGTCGGGTTCCTCGACTTCTTTGGCGCCTGGGACCCGAGCCTCGCCTTCGTGATGGGCGGCGCGGTCACCGTCCACATGCTGCTCTACCGCTTCGTCACCAAGCGCTCGAGCCCCCTCTACGACGACGCGTTCCACATCCCGACGCGGCGCGACTTCAACCTCCCGCTCATCGCCGGCTCGGCGCTGTTCGGGATCGGCTGGGGCCTCGGCGGGTTCTGCCCGGGGCCGGGCCTCGTGTCGGTGCCCTCCTTCGGGATCGAGGCGCTCGTCTTCGTGGGCGCGATGGTCACGGGGATGCTCGGCTACAAGCTCGCCCGCGGCTGAGCGGCTCGCCTACGTGAGGTCTTCGGCCGCGGCCATCAGGTCCTCCGCGCCGCGCACGAGGTGCTTGGCGCCGCGCCTCGCCTCGGCGAGCCAGCGCTGAGCGGCGACCACCGCGCGGAGGTCGTGCGCCTCGGTCGGCGGCGCGAGGATCGCGGTGCGCCGCTGGTCGTAGCGCTCCTGGAGGCGCCCGAACGCGCGCTCGCTCTCGGCGAGCGAGAACTCCTTGGCCTCCACGTTCGAGGCGGAGACCACCGCCCTCAGCGCGTCGCCCAGCGGGCCGTCCAGGCCCAGGGCGGGGAGCGCGGCCTCGTCCAGCTCGGCGCGGAGCTCGACCAGTAAACGTGCTTGCTCCACCGCGGTGTCGTAGTGACGCCGCGCGCGGAGGAGCCGCGCGAGCGCGTCGGACACGGCGGCGCTGAACGGCTGGCGAGAGAGCGTCGACGCGAAGCCGGTGATGGAGTCACCCAGCGCCGCGTAGGCCTGGGCCAGCCGCTCGACCGAGGCCGCTGCGGGCGCGTCGCCCTCCCCCGGCGCGATCGCGGCCGCGAGGAGCTCGCCGGCGTGGCGCCCGAGCCGGCCCGTCTCGCGCGCGATCGCCTCGACCCCGACGTCGGGGACCGCGAGGACGCTCCGGTCGAGGAAGCGCGGGTGCGCCTTCTCCTCCTCGGTGCTCACCCAGCGCGCGGCGAGGGCTCGCTCGAGGCGGCCGGCGAGCGGCCAGATCAGGATGACGCCGAGGAGGTTGAACACGGTGTGAAACGCCGCGAGCGCGGGCAGCGCCCCCGCGCCGTGGCCGAGCGCGCGGCCGAGCGCGAGCTCCACGACGCCGAGCAGGCCGGGGAGGAGCGCGAGCGCGACCGCAGCCGCCAGGAGGTTGAACACGACGTGGCCGACCGCCGCGCGCCGGGCCGCGGGGGTCGCGCCGACGACCGCGAGGAGCGCGGTGGAGGTCGTCCCGAGGTTGGCCCCGATGACCATCGCGCCGGCGCCCGTGAGGTCGATCGCGCCGGTCGCGGCCGCGCTGAGGGTCACCGCGATGGCCGCGCTCGACGACTGCATCGCCACCGTCAGCGCGACGCCGACCAGCAGCAGCGCGGCGACCCCGAGCGGGCCGCCTCCCCACCCGGCCAGGTCGACCCCCTGGCTGAGCGTCCCGAACGCGTCGCCGAGGATCGACAGGCCGAGGAAGAACAGGCCGAGCCCCGCCGCCGCCTCGCCGAGCGCCCCGATCCGCCGCCGCTTGTCGAGGGCCCGCGCCAGCGCGCCTGCGCCGATGAGGGGCAGGGCGTAGGCCTCGACGTCGAGGTCCACCCCGGTCAGCGCGACCAGCCATCCCGTCATCGATGTGCCGACGTTGCTGCCGAAGACCACCCACAGCGCCTCGCGCAGCCCGAGCAGCCCCGCGTTGACGAAGCCGAGGGTCGCGACGGTGACCGCGCTCGAGCTCTGGACGAGCGCGGTGAGGCCGATCCCGGTGAGCAGCGCGCGCGGTCGGCTCGCGGTCGCCCGGCGGAGCGCCCGCCCGAGCATGCGGCCAGCCGCGACCTTGAGCCCCTCGGTCAACAGGCGCACCCCGAGCAGGAACAGGCCGACCCCGCCGATCGCCGCGCCGAGGGTGCTCGCGTCCATCGGCCCTCAGAGTACGCCCCGCGCGCCGCGGAGCACGTGACCCGACGCGCGGCGCAGGGTAGACCCCGGCCGGTGAGCGTCCCGTTCATCGATCTGTCGCGCGTCGTGCGCGAGGTGCGCGACGAGGTCCTCGCCGACTGGGCCGCGTGCCTGGACGAGACGGCGTTCGTCGGGGGCGCGCGGGTCGACGCGCTCGAGGCCGAGCTCGCCGACGCGCTCGGGTGCAGGGCCGCCGTCGCGTGCAGCAACGGCTCGGACGCGATCGTGCTCGCGCTCGCGGTGCGGGGCGTCGGCCCCGGGCACCGGGTCGCGACCAGCGACCTCACCTTCTGGGCGACCTACGAGGCGATCGTGCAGGTCGGCGCCCGGCCCGTGCTCTTCGACGTCGACGAGGACCTCCACCTCGACCTCGACGCGCTCTTCGAGGCCCACCGCGCGGCGCCCCTCGACGCGGTCGTCCTGCCCCAGCTCTTCGGCTGGTGCGCGCCCCGGACGGTCGCGCTGCGCGACTGGTGTCGGGCCGAGGGCGTCGCCCTGATCGAGGACTCCGCCCAGGCCTTCGGCGTCGCGCTCAAGGGCGGCGCGTCGGTGCTGGCGGGCGCCCCGCTCGCGACCCTGAGCTTCTACCCGGCGAAGGTCCTCGGCGGCGCGTCGGACGGCGGCGCGATCGTCACCGACGATCCCGAGGTCGCGGCCCGGCTGCGGGTGCTGCGAAACCACGGGCGGGCGGACCACTACCGCTTCGCCGAGGTCGGCTGGAATGCCCGCATGTCGGGCCCCAACGCGGCCTACCTCTCGCGGATGCTCGCGCGTCGCGACGCGATCGTCGGTCAGCGCCGGCGCGCGCTCGACCGCTACGCCGAGCGCCTCGCCGTCGATCCGCGCGTGCGGCTGCACCGTGGCCCGGCCGGGGTGACGGGCAACGGCTACCTCGCGGTGGTCACGGTGGAGGGCTGGACGGGCGACGCGCTGGCGGACGGGCTGCGCGCGCGCGGGATCGGCTGCGCCCGCACGTACCCCGAGACGCTCTCGCAGCAGGCCCCGGCGCGGGACGCGGAGCGGGCGATGGACCCCGCGCGGGCCCGCGCCTTCTGCCGGGACGTCGTCAACTTGCCGCTCTTCTACGGGATCGCCGACGACGAGGTCGACCGGAGCGCCGGGGCGCTGCTCGAGCTCGTCGCCGGGGGCTGAGCTACCTCAGATCGATGCCGACCACGCGCGCCGTGCCGCCGCCCTCGACGCGCGCGCGGCGGGTCGCGCTGCGGCCGTTCGCCGGGTTCGTCACGCGGACGGTGTGCGCGCCGGGCCCGACCTCCACCCGCAGCGGCCAGGCGCCGGCGGGGACGCGGCGGCCGTCGACGCTCACCTGCACCGTCGCGGGGAGGGCCATCACGAGGAGGGCGCCGCCGCGGGCCTGGACGCGCGGGAGCCGCGCGTCGATCACCGCCTCGGCCTCCGCGTCGAGATCCACCGTGCGGGTGAACGCGCGGTAGGGCCCCTCCGCGCTCACCTCGAGCGCGAGCGCGCGCCGCGGGAGCCCCTCGAGGGTGAGCGGGGTGTTCCCGCGCGCCTCGCCGTCGAGCCGGACCGCGGCGCCGCTCGGGGTCGAGCGCACGGTGAGCCGACCGGGGAGCCGCTGGAGCGCGCGATCGAGCGGCGTGGTCTCTCCGGCGGCGGGCGTGACCTGCGCCGTCACCTCGCGGTGGTCGTCCAGACTCAGCGCGATCTCGACCGGCGCGCCGGCCTGCACCTCGACGACCGTCGGGGTCGGCTCGGGCCAGCGCGCGCCCTCCACCTGCACGG
>JAUHXR010000060.1 GCA_030426845.1 Polyangia bacterium
TGCGGCCGACGGTCTACAACGCCTTCGTCTCGCAGATGACCGCGGTCGCCCAGGCGGCGATCGCGGATCTCCAGCCGGCTCAGATCGGGTTCACGCGGATGACCGGCTTCGACCCGACCAACCGGGTGAACCGCGACCGCCGCGGGGAGAACAACGACCTCGACTACGGCCCGAACAACGAGCGCATCATCCTCGCCGAGCCGCGCTCGATGGACGACGACCAGCTCTTCGTCATCCGCGTCGACACCGCGGCCGGCGACCCGCTCGCGGTCGTGCCCGTGTTCGGGATGCACGGGACCATCCACTCCGAGCGCAACACGCTGATCTCCACCGACTCGTCGGGCGGGGTCGAGCGCGTGCTCGAGGAGAGCTTCGACTCGGACGTGCTCGTGATGCACCTGCAGGGCGCGGGCGGCGACGTCTCGCCGGCGGGCCTCGGCGCCATCGACTGCTCGGGCCGCAAGGTCTGCGCGGACTTCGGTCGCCCCGAGTCGATCGGGCACTACGCGCTGACGGAGATCCGCGACGCCTACGACGCGGCGGGCGCGAGCATGCAGACGGACGTGCCCGTCGAGATGCTCACCCGGACCGTCCCGCTCGGGCCGGACTGGCGCACCTTCTCGATCCGCGACGGCGCGCTCGAGTACGCCCCGTTCGTCGCCTCGCGCGCCGGCGACGGCGTGGTCTACGGCGCCGACGATCAGCTCGTCTCGCCGATCGACGAGTTCGCCGCGCCCTTCGGCGCCGCGCTCTGCGGCTCGGGCGACGACCTCGTCATCCGCCTCCCGCGCACGATCTTGAGGGGCGCGGACCAGCTCGGCGACTACTCCTACTGGGGCTGCAACCGCGTCGAGGCGATCGACAACGTGCTCTCCACCCTCGTCGACATCGACTTCGAGGAGGCCCCGTTCTGCGAGACCACGCGCACCGTGGTGAGCGCGCTGCGGATCGGTGACTGGATGATCGGCACGCTGCCCGGCGAGCCGGTGACGCTCCTCCGCAACCACCTGCAGGAGCTGTCGCCGATGGGCCCGGAGCGCACCATCGTGGTCGGCTACGCGCAGGACCACGGCGGGTATCTCCTGCGGCCCGAGGACTGGCTGTCGGGCGGCTACGAGCCGAGCATCTCGTTCTGGGGGCCGCTCGAGGGCGAGTACGTCGCCGAGCAGACGGCCGCGCTGATGGCCCTCGCGGTGACCGACGAGCGCGAGGACGCCACCGCCGACGGCGTCCCGCGGCCGACGACCCCGGTGCGCCCCGAGAACCTGACGATCGACGACGCGATGAACGCGGGCACGGTGCCGGCGACGCTCCCGAGCGTCCTCGTCACCCACGACCTCCAGATGCCCGCGTCGGCCCAGCCGGCGTCGCAGGTCGAGCGCATGCAGAGCGTGTTCTTCACCTTCATCGGCGAGGACCCGCTGCGCGGCGGGACCCCGCGCGTCTTCGTCGAGCGCGAGGTCACGCCCGGCACCTGGGAGACGGTCGTCCGTCGGAGCGGCCGCCCGGTCCAGGACGGCGATCTGCTCCTGACGTGGTCGCCCGACCCGCCGCCGCCGACCGCGTCCACGAGCCGTACGCACTACTACACGGTCGAGATGCAGGTCGCGAGCCCGCTCGGGATGCCCGGGCTCGACGCGATCGCCGACCGCTGGGGCATGCCCGAGGGCAACTACCGCTTCCGCGTCGTGCACTCGATGTACGAGGTCACGAGCGATCCGTTCGAGGTCGTGCCGGCGACCTTCGAGGCGAGCGTCACCACGAGCGGGACCGCCGCGACCGTCACGCTCGGCGCGCAGAACGACCACGGCTTCCGGCTCCTGAGCCTGCAGGACGGCACCCGCAGCAACGGGCTCGTGCCGCTGCAGGGCAGCGAGCTCACCGTGACGATCGATCCGGGCGCGGGGATGGTGCGGACCGAGACGCTCACCACCGACGACGCGGGCCAGGTCACGGTGATGGACGCGGTCGGCGCGACCGTTACGTTGACCGACCGCTTCAACAACTCGGTCGTCGTCACGCCCTGATCCGCCGCCGACGAGGGCCGCGCTTGCGGCGAGGCCCTCGGACGTGAGACCCTCAGCGGGTTCCGGCGGCGTCCGGACCGTCGCGATGACCAGCCTGGCCGAGTCCCGAGTCGAAGAGGTGATGGCCATGGCCACCGCCGACGGCTCGGACTGGGCGGACGCGGTGCGCGGGCGCCTCCGCGCGGAGGGGCGGCGCATCAGCGGCATGTGGCCGGGCACCCTCGGCGAGGCGCGGGTCCGCGCGCGGCGAATCCTCGCCCGGGCGCTCGACGAGGCCGCCCCGCGCGACGTCCGCGAGCAGGTGGCCCGCGCGCTCTACGCGGCCGCCCGGCGCGACTGGAACGAGGGCGGCGAGGCCTGAGGCCTCCGGGCCCCCTGGGGCCACTGCCGGCCCAGGACGGGCCCAGGACGCGCCCAGGATATCGTCGGCGCGCGCCTCGTCTCGTCCGCTGGCGCGTCGCTCCGGGCGCCGGGCCGTCGGCGGCGTGGCACGCTCGATGCTCAGGGAGCGCTCGAGGAGAACGAGACCATGTCGAACAGCTACGAGACGTTCCACGGCGGCCTCCACCCGATCAAGGCCTGGACGCGCGGCGTCCCCGTGGAGGACGAGGCGCGCGAGCAGCTCCGCAAGATCGCGCTCCTGCCGTTCATCCACTCGCACGTCGCGGTGATGCCGGACGTGCACCTCGGGATGGGGGCGACGGTCGGGAGCGTGATCCCGACGGTCGGCGCGATCGTCCCGGCGGCGGTCGGCGTGGACATCGGCTGCGGGATGATGGCGGCGCGGACGTCGCTGGAGTCCAAGGACCTCCCCGACTCGCTCGACGGCGTGCGCTCGGACATCGAGCGCGCGGTGCCGCACGGCCGGACGCGCAACGGCGGCCGGGGTGACCGCGGGGCCTACAGCGACTTGCCGAAGCGCCACGCCAAGGCGTGGGCGGCGCTCGCCGATGGGTTCGACGCGATCTGCACGAAGCACGAGCGGCTCCGTCGCGGGAACACGGAGAACCACCTCGGGACGCTCGGGACGGGCAACCACTTCATCGAGCTGTGCCTCGACGAGGAGGACCGCGTGTGGGTGATGCTGCACAGCGGCTCGCGCGGGGTGGGGAACCGCATCGGCCAGCACTTCATCTCGCTCGCGAAGCGTGAGCTCGAGCGGGCGGGGGAGCGCGCGCCGGATCGTGACCTCGCGTACCTGCGCGAGGGCTCGGAGAGCTTCGACGACTACGTCGAGGCGGTCGGCTGGGCGCAGTCGTTCGCGGCGGAGAACCGGCGCCTGATGATGCATCAGGTGGTGGACGCGATGCGCAAGAGCGACGACCTGCCGGCCTTCGACGCGAAGCTGGAGGCGGTCGAGTGCCACCACAACTACGTGGCGTTCGAGCGTCACTTCGACGCCGACGTGATCGTGACCCGCAAGGGCGCGGTCCGCGCTGGCGCCGGGGAGCTCGGGATCATCCCGGGCAGCATGGGCGCGAAGAGCTTCATCGTCCGCGGCAAGGGGAACCCCGACAGCTTCTGCTCGTGCAGCCACGGCGCGGGGCGGAAGATGAGCCGCACCAAGGCCAAGAAGAAGTTCACGCTCGCCGATCACGCGGCGGCGACGGAGGGCATCTCGTGCCGCAAGGACGAGGGGGTGCTCGACGAGACGCCGGGCGCGTACAAGGACATCGACGCCGTGATGAAGGCGCAGGCCGCCCTCGTGGACGTCGTGCACACGCTCCGCCAGGTCGTGTGCGTGAAGGGGTAGCCGGGTGTCCGAGCTCATCGAGATCGACGGCGCGGAGGGGGAGGGCGGCGGTCAGGTCGTCCGCACCTCGCTCGCGCTGTCGGTGGCCACCGGCCGGCCGGTTCGGGTCCGCAACGTGCGGGCGCGGCGCGGCCGGCCGGGCCTGCTCCGTCAGCACCTCACCGCGCTCGAGGCGGCGGCCGAGGTGAGCGGCGCGCGGGTCGAGGGGGCCTCCCTCGGCTCGCGCTGCGTCGCGCTCTACCCGAGCGGTCGCGTCGCGCACGGGAGCTACCGCTTCTCGGTCGGCACGGCGGGGAGCGCCCCGCTCGTGCTGCACACCGTCGTGCCGGGGCTGCTCGCCCACCCGGGCGAGAGCCAGATCGTCGTCGAGGGCGGCACCGACAACCCGGCCGCGCCGCCGTCGCGGTTCCTGACCGAGGTCTGGGCGCCGCGGGTGCGTCAGCTCGGCGTGCAGCTCGACGTCGAGGTGCCGCGCCGCGGGTTCTTCCCCGCGGGCGGCGGCCGCCTCGAGGTGAGCCTCCGGGTGCCCGAGCGACTCGAGGCCTTCGAGATCCACGCGCGCGGCGCGCTGCGCGAGGCCCGGGCGATCGCCACGCTCAGCCGGCTGCCGGCCCGCGTGGGCGAGCGGGAGCTCGACGAGCTCGCGCGCGCGCTGGACGGCGCGCTGCCGCCGACCGTCGCTCGGCTCGAAGAGATCCCGGATCCGCGCGGGCCCGGCAACGTGCTGAGCCTCGCGCTCCACGCCGACTCTGGCGTCGAGGTGTTCAGCGCGTTCGGCGCGAAGGGCAAGCCGGCGGAGGCGGTCGCGCGCGAGGTCGCGGCCGAGGCCACGCGCTGGCTCGCGTCGGGCGCGCCGGTCGGCGAGCACCAGGCGGACCAGCTCGTGCTCCTCCTCGCGCTCGCGGGCGGCGGCTCCTTCACCACCGTCCGCCCGAGCCTGCACACCCGCACCCAGCTCGCGCTCATTCCCCGCTTCCTCGACGTGGAGCTCACGCTCGACGAGGACCCCGTCGAGGACCGAGCCCGCGTCACCGTCCGGCCGCGCGGGTAGCCCGCGCCTGCACGGCGCATCGCTCCTCGAGAATCCTCCGGGATTCCCTCGTCCCGCTGCGCCACGCAGGCGCGCCCTCGCAACCGCGATCCATCACGGTCGGTTCTTCAACGGGCTGCTAGGCTCGCTCGCCGTGAGCCACCTTCGTCACTGCGCGACGCTCGCGCTGCTCCTCTCGGCGTGCGGGGTGCCACCCGCGCGAACCGCGCCCGCGCCTCAGCCGTCGCGCCCCGCGGTCGCGTTCCCCGCCGCGGCGCGGGTCGAGGAGGCGCTCGCCGCGGAGGCGCCGCCCGATCTCGCGCCGCTGCTGCCGCGGGGGGAGGTCGCGGTGGACGCGTGGGCGATCCAGGCCGAGCCGGCCGCGGCCGATCCGGTGTACGAGCCCGAGGGGCCCTTCGAGGGGCTGCTCGACGCGGCCGCGGCGCAGCGCGGGGTGCAGGTCACCCGGTCGGCGAGCCTGCGGTGCGTCGCGCAGGAGATGGCCCGCTTCTACACCGAGCACGAGGCCTTGCCGGCGGAGCGGCTGACCCGCTACCTCCTCGCGGTCTGTGGGTCGAGCGCGGTCGGCGTGGGGCGTGCCGGGACGCTTGGCCAGATCGACCCGCGCGCGACCGTCGCCCTCATCGCGCAGCAGGCGGGGGACGAGATCCGCGACCAGATCGCGCCGGTCCTCGTCGACGGCGGGCAGGTCGGGCTGGGCTTCCACCGCGTCGGCTCGGCCGTCGCGGTCATGGCGGTGGTGTCCGCGCCGAAGGTGCAGCTCGCGCCGCCGGTGCCGCCCACGGCGGACGGGCTCGCGATCGTACGCGGGCGGCTGCTGACGCGAGCGGACGCGGTCGTCGGGCTCATCAACCAGGGGCCGGCCGGGGTCGCGCGGTGCCGGGTGACGCCGGGCTTCGCCCTGCCGCAGATCGAGCTCCGCTGCCCCATGGCGCCGGGGGACGAGGTCGCGCTCGTGCAGATCAACACCCTGAGCCTCGGGCGGGTCCTCACCGAGCACGTCGGCACGGTGCTCGTGCGCCGCGCCGAGGGTGAGGCCGCGCCGCCCTACGCGCCGCGACCGGTCGGGCAGAGCGCGCTCGTGACCGATCCGGCGCTGGCGGGGGCCACCGTCGTGGAGCGGCTCAACGCGGTGCGGCGGGATGCGGGGCTGGCCGAGGTGCGCCTCTCGACGGGGCAGAGCGCGGTGAGCGCGCGCGTTGCGCCTCACCTCCTCGCGAGCATCCTGCAGGCCCAGCCGCGTGATCAGGACGTGCTCGCGCTCGGGCTGCTCGCCGGCTGGGAGGTGCAGGCCGGGACGATCCGCTGGGCGGACATCGTCGGCCAGGTGGTCGTCGGGACCGACGACGTCGCGGACTGGCTCTCGGACACCCTCGAGTCGCCCGGCGGACGCTGGGTCCTCATGCGCCCCGACGTGCGCGCGATCGCGGTCGGTGCGGTGCCCGTGGCGGACCCGCGGTCGCTCGGCCTCGTCGCGTCCACCTACGCGTTCTACGAGGACGTCGACCACGCGGCCGAGGCGCGGCGATTCCTCGAGCGCGTGAGCCGGGCCCGCGCCAGCCGGGGCCTGCCGCCGCCTCAGCCGATGGACGGGCTCGACGGGCTCTGGGCCCACGCGCGCGCGGTCTCGGAGGGCCGCGAGGTGCCGAGCGCCGCGCTCCAGGCCGGCCTCGACGCCGAGAGCCGGGCTCGGCGGCGACCGCTCCGCGGCTACCTCCTCGAGACGATCGACCTCGAGCTGGGCGAGCTCCCCGAGCCCGTGCTCACCCAGCGGCAGATCAGCCTCGGGGTCGCCGTCGGCCACACGCGCGCGGAGGGCGCGGCGTGGGGCCAGTACGCGGTCTTCCTCGTGATCGGGGGCGGATGAGCAGGGGATCGCAGAATCCCCGGCCCGCCCTCCGCTCGGGGTGAGCTTCGCAGCCCCCGTCGGTCCACCTGCCCAGCCCCGCTCGCGAGCGGGGCCAAGGGCAGGTGCACGGGGCCCGGGCGCCTCGAGCGACGGCCTCGGCTACGGCGTCCGGGTGGAGAGCGCGACGCTCCAGTCGGATCGGAGGCCCGCCGCGCCCGAGCCGGCGTAGGCTGCGCGGGTCGCGCTCTCGGTGCCCGAGGCGGCCGACATGTCGAACGGGCCGGGCGTGAAGCTGGCGCAGCCCGGGGTCCCGGTCGGCCCGCCGCCGTCCGTGATCTCGACGTAGTCGATGTAGTTGGAGCACGACCCGTTGCAGGGGCCCTGGCAGAGCGCCGCCCAGCCGTTGCCGCTGACGTTGTGGCAGATGTTGGCCCCGAAGTAGACCTCGTTCGAGAGCGTCGAGGTCACGTCGACCACGCGGTAGGTCCCGCCGGGAGCCACGGTGGCCGACGGCAGGGCGATGCTCTGGGTGGCGCCGTCGCAGTCGAGGCGGAAGTCGATGTCGAGCGTGTTCACGTTGAGCGTGCAGCTCCCCGCGTTGACGATCTCCACGTAGTCGGGGGTGCCCCCGTAGACCTCGCTGATGCGGAAGTTGTCGGGTCCGCAGGTCGTGCAGGTCCCGAGCACGCAGCTCGAGCCGACGCAGTCGGTGCCCGCGCTGCACGCGTCGCCGTTGGGGCAGCGCGCGCAGCTCGTCGCGCCGCCGCAGTCGACGTCGCTCTCGCCGCCGTTCTGCACGCCGTCCGCGCAGGACGGCGCCTGGCAGACGCCGCCCGAGCACACGCCGCTGGCGCAGTCGCTCGCGCCGCCGCAGGCGTCGCCGGTCTGGCACGCGGTGCACGAGCCGCCGCAGTCCACGTCCGACTCGTCGCCGCTCAGCACGCCGTCCACGCAGTGGTTCGGGGTGTCGCGGCAGCAGCGGAAGCCGACCGTCGGCAGCGAGATGGTGTCGCCCGCGACCACGAAGTTGAAGTCGCAGCGCGTGCCGCCCGAGATGTCGTTGCTCGCCCCGCCGCGCAGCGGGTTGACGCCCGTCTGGCGCGCCTGGGTCCACTCCTCGACGTTGCCGGACATGTCGAAGACCTGGCTGCCCACGCCGCCCCAGCTCGAGAGGCACTGGGCGCGCGAGCCGCTCGGGACGCTTCCGTCCTGGTCGCCCGGGGTGAAGGGATCGGTGTCGTAGTCGTCGCCGTTGCACACGGCCGGCTGGTAGCTCGTGCACATCAGCTCGTGCGACCAGTCGCAGGTGTTGGTGCTCGACTCGCAGGCCTCCTGCCACTCGACCTCGCTGCAGAGCCGCCCGCCGACCGCCTCGCACGCCGCCTCGGCCTGCGCGTGGGTCACGTTGGTCCACGGCAGCCGCCCGGGCGCCGAGCAGGCGCGGTGGGTCGCGGTGCCCTGGGCGCTCGCGGTCGCGTCCGGGCGCGAGGCCTCGTAGGCGAAGATGTAGCGGGTGCCGAGCGCGCCCGCGGTGAACGGGACCCAGTCGTTCGGCGCCGCCTCGTCGGTGGTGCCGTCGCAGTCGTCGTCGAGCGCGTTGCAGGTCTCCGCGGAGCCTCCGCCGGAGGCCGGCGCGTTGCACACCACGCCGTCCTGCGTGCCGTTGCAGACGTTCATCCCGAGGATGAGGCACTCGCCGAGCTCGCCGTTGTTGCAGCTCGTCCCGACGGCCGGGAAGGGCTCGTCCACCCCGCCGTCGCAGTCGTTGTCGAGCCCGTCGCAGCGGGTCTCCGTCGACTCGTAGGTCGCGGGGTAGTTGCACTGCCAGCCGGACGCGCCCGCGCAGGTCGGGCTCGTCCCGGCGCACACGCCGTTCGCGTTGCAGAAGAGCGTCGGCGGCGTGAGCCCGTTGTCGACCAGGCCGTCGCAGTCGTCGTCCTGGCCGTTGCAGATCTCGGAGCCGGCGATCGTGCAGGAGTACTCGCAGCCGTTGCCCGGCGCGCCGTCGAGGTCGATGAAGCCGGGCAGGCAGGTGAAGGTGCAGCTCGAGGCCGCGCAGCCGCGCACCGAGTTGGCCGGCGTCGGGCACGAGAAGCCGCACGCGCCGCAGTTGTTGGGGTCGGCGGTGGTGTCCCAGCCCTCATCCGTCGAACCGTCACAGTCGTTGTCGGCGCCGTCGCAGCCCTCGAAGGTCGGCCCGGTCCCGCCGCTGCACTGCAGCGTCCCGCCGAGGCAGGTCTGGGTGCCCGCGGTGCACGCGCCGGTGGTCGGCCCGCAGCTCGCGCCGCCGCCGGGGTTGCCCTCGTCGATGCTCGAGTCGCAGTCGTCGTCGAGCGCGTTGCAGGCCTCGGCGCTCGGGCCGACGCCGCCCGCGCAGACCAGCGTCCCGCCGCTGCACTGGCGCGTTCCGAAGGTGCAGGTGCCCACGTCGGTGCCGCAGGTGCCGCCGCCGCCGGGGTTGCCCTCGTCGGTCGAGCCGTCGCAGTCGTCGTCCGTCCCGTTGCAGCTCTCGGCCGTCGGGCCGGTGCCGCCGATGCAGCTCAGCGCGCCGCCCACACACTGCTGGGTGCCCGCGGTGCAGGCGCCGACGGTGGAGCCGCAGGACGCGCCGCCGCCGGGGTTGCCCTCGTCGATGCTCCCGTCGCAGTCGTCGTCGAGGCTGTTGCAGACCTCGGGCGACGCGCCGGTGCCGCCCACGCACGTCAGCGCGCCGGCCACGCACTGGCGCGCGCCGAAGGTGCACTGACCGACGCTGGAGCCGCAGGAGGCGCCGCCGCCGGGGTTGCCCTCGTCGACGCTCCCGTCGCAGTCGTTGTCGATGGTGTCGCAGCTCTCCGCGCTCGGCCCGGTCGAGCCCACGCAGACGACCGCACCGGCGACGCAGGTGTCGGTGCCCGCGATGCACGCGCCGACGCTGGAGCCGCAGGAGGCGCCGCCGTCGGGGTTGCCCTCGTCGATGCTCCCGTCGCAGTCGTTGTCGAGGGTGTCGCAGGTCTCCGGGCTCGCGCCCACCGAGCCCGCGCAGACCAGCGTCCCGCCCGTGCAGGTGAGGCTGCCCGGCGCGCAGGCGCCGACGTCGGAGCCGCAGGAGGCGCCGCCGTCGGGGTTGCCCTCGTCGGTCGCGCCGTCGCAGTCGTCGTCGACGCCGTTGCACGTCTCGGCCACCGCGCCGGTGGCGCCCTCGCAGACGATCGCGCCCGCGCGGCACGCCTCGGTGCCGGGCATGCACGCCCCGACGCTCGAGCCGCACGCGCCGCCGCCGCCGGGGTTGCCCTCGTCGATCGTGCCGTCGCAGTCGTTGTCGAGGCCGTCGCAGCCCTCGGCGGTCGGCCCGACCTCGCCCGTGCAGACGAGCGCGCCGCCCGTGCACTGCTCCCGACCCTGGGTGCAGCTCCCGGTGCCCGTGCCGCAGAGGCGGCCGCCCTCGGGGTTGCCCTCGTCGGTCGAGCCGTCGCAGTCGTCGTCGATCCCGTTGCAGAGCTCGGTCGTCGGCGCGGTCTCGCCCGTGCACACGACGGAGCCGCCGACGCACTGCTCGGTGCCCTGGACGCAGGCGCCGGTCGCGCTGCCGCACGAGGCGCCGCCGCCGGGGTTGCCCTCGTCGAGCGCGCCGTCGCAGTCGTCGTCTACGAGGTTGCAGACCTCGGTCGGGGGCGACGCGGCGGTGCAGTTGTACTCGCAGCCGTTGGCCGGGTCGGAGTCGATGTCGTGCCAGTCGGGGTCGCACGCGTCGAGGACGCACATGCTCATTCCGCAGCTCGCGCTCGCGTGGGCGAGGGAGCAGACGAACCCGCAGGCGCCGCAGTTCGCCGGGTCGGTCGTCGTGTCGACGTCCTCGTCGACCAGGGTGTCACAGTCGTTGTCACGCCGATCGCAGACCGCGTCGTCCGGCGACTCGATGAGGCAGCGGTACTCGCAGCCGTCGCTCGGGTCCATGTTCACGTCGAGCCGGCCGACGTCGCAGCGGTCGATGAGGCACTGGCCCTCGTCGCAGATGGGGAACGCGCCCAGCGGGCTGCAGACGTCGCCGCAGGCGCCGCAGTTGTCGACGTCGGTCATCAGGTCGAAGCCCTCGTCGATCGTTCCGTCGCCGTCGTCGTCGAGCTCGTTGCAGACCTCGTCCATGCTCGCGTCGGGGCCGCCGTCGCCGGCGTCCGCCTCGCCCGAGTCGGGTCGATCGCCCGCGTCGCGGGTCGCCGCGTCCATCTCGCCCGCGTCGCCAGCGTCGACCTCGTCGGCGCAGGTCAGGCAGAAGGGATCGACGTCGCAGCCCCCGCCGAGCAGCAGCGCGAGCGCGCCCGCGGCCGCCCCGGCCCACCGCCCGCCCCGGAGGCCGCGGCGGCGTCGCGCGCGGACGACGACGCCGACGATCAGCAGGCCGAGGAGCAGCCACGGGGCGCGGCTCGGGGCGGCCGGCGTCGCGCCCACGCGGCAGCTGCAGCCGCCCGAGGCGAGCACGCGATCCTCGTCGTCGCTCGGGACGCCCGCGTCGAAGCCGGGGGGTGGGCCCGCGTCCTCGCCGGGCGCCACGCCGGTCGTGCACTCGCCCGCCTCGCAGACCTCGCCGGACGGGCAGCGCAGCCCGTTGCACGGATCGGTCACGCAGCTACCGCTCGCGATCTCGCACACCTGGCCCGCGGGGCAGCTGACCCCGGTGCACATGTCGGCGACGCAGTCTCCGCTCGCCGGGTCGCACAGCTCGCCCGCGGCGCAGCTCGGGTCGGCGCAGAGGTCCGCCACGCAGGCGCCCGCCTGGCAGCGCTCGCCGTCCGCGCAGCTCACGCCGCCGCAGCTCGCCTCGCACGTCCCGCCGCGGCACGCCTCGCCGTCCGCGCAGCTCACGCCCTCGCAGGGGTCCCCCGCGCAGACGCCGGTCGCCGGGTCGCAGATCTCGCCCGCGGGGCAGCCGAGCCCGGTGCAGTCGTTGACCACGCAGCGTCCCGCCGGGTCGCGCGGATCGCAGACCGTCCCCGGGTCGCAGACCACGCCGTCGCACGAGAAGGTGCACTCGTTGTTGCGGCACACGCAGCTCGACACGTCAGCGCTGTCGGGCGCGCAGACGACCTCGCCGTCGCGCATCTGCGTCTCGGTCCCGCAGGCGTCGGCCTGGCAGCGCTCGGCCACGCAGAAGCACATCCCACCCTCGGTGCGCGGCGCGCGCCCGGTCGGGCAGCGGAAGCCGAACTCCGTCGCCTCGCACGGCAGGGCGCACTGGCAGTCGACGCAGCTCGCGCCGTCGGGGCACAGCTCGCCCGTCATGGGCGTCTCGTCGACCGCGCCGTCGCAGTCGTTGTCGCTGCAGTCGCAGCCCTCGCGCGCCGGGCCGACCTCGCCCTCGCAGACCAGGCGCCCACCGACGCAGCGCTCCATGCCGGGCATGCACAGGCCGTCGCTCGAGCCGCAGGGGCCGCCGAGCGCGAGGCCCTCGTCGATGCTCCCGTCGCAGTCGTTGTCGAGCAGGTCGCACGCCTCGGACTCGGGCGCGACTTCGCCGTCGCACACGATCATCCCGCCGCGGCACACGTTCACGCCGGGCACGCACTCGCCCACGCTCGAGCCGCAGGGCGCGCCGACTGGGATGCCGTCGTCGACCACGCCGTCGCAGTCGTTGTCGAGCCCATCGCAGACCTCGGGCGTCGGCCCGACGGCGCCCTGGCAGACGAGCGAGCCCATCACGCAGGCCAGCGTGCCGGCCATGCACTCGCCGGTGTCGTCGCCGCACGCGCCGCCGCCCTCGGGGTTGCCCTCGTCGACCGAACCGTCGCAGTCGTTGTCGAAGCCGTCGCAGATCTCCGCCGAGGGGCCCGTCTCACCCACGCAGGTGAGGCTGCCCATCACGCAGCTCAGCGCGCCGAACTCGCAGAGGCCCACGTTGGTCGCGCCGCAGACGCCGCCGCCGCCCGGGTTGCCCTCGTCGACGAGGCCGTCGCAGTCGTTGTCGAGGGTGTCGCAGGCCTCGGCCATCGGGCCGGTCGCGCCGGTGCACGAGAGCGTGCCCATCGAGCAGAGGGTGGTGCCGGTCGTGCACTGGCCGGTCGACGAGCCGCAGACCGCGCCGCCGCCGGGGTTGCCCTCGTCGGTGGATGCGTCGCAGTCGTTGTCCCGTGCGTCGCAGACCTCGGCCTGGGGGCCGCGCGCGCCGACGCAGGTGAACGCGCCGCTCACGCAGCGGTTGACGCCCTCGCTGCACTCTCCGACCGACGAGCCGCAGGGGCCGGCCGGCGGCACGCCGTTGTCGATCGCGCCGTCGCAGTCGTCGTCGGCGCCGTTGCAGGCCTCGGTCGTGGGCCCGACCCCGCCGGTGCACGTGAGGGTGCCCGCGGCGCAGGTCAGGGTGCCGGGCGAGCACGCGCCGATCGAGCTGCCGCAGGTCGCGCCGCCGCCGGGGTTGCCCTCGTCGGTGGATGCGTCGCAGTCGTTGTCGCGGCCGTCGCAGAGCTCGGCGGTCGGGCCGGTCGAGCCGACGCAGGTGAAGCTGCCGCCGCTGCAGGTGAGGACGCCCGCGCGGCACTCCCCGGTCGAGCTGCCGCACGCGCCGCCGGTCGGCACGCCGTCGTCGACCGAGCCGTTGCAGTCGTCGTCGATCCCGTTGCAGACCTCGGGGCCCGGGCTCACGCCGCCCGCGCACTGGAGCGCGCCGCCGAGGCAGGTGAGCGTCCCGGGCGAGCAGGCGCCGGTCGAGCTGCCGCAGGTCGCGCCGCCGCCGGGGTTGCCCTCGTCGGTGGAGCCGTCGCAGTCGTCGTCGACGCCGTTGCAGGTCTCCGCCGTCGGGCCGGTGCCGCCGGAGCAGACGAAGCTGCCGCCCACGCAGGTCAGGGCGCCCGGGCTGCACGCGCCGGTCGAGCTGCCGCAGCTCCCCATCGTCGGGACGGACTCGTCCGTCGAGCCGTCACAGTCGTTGTCGCGCGCGTCGCAGGTCTCGGGGCTCGGGCTCACCCCGCCCGCGCAGACCAGCGCGCCGCCGACGCAGCTCACCGTGCCGAGCGCGCACTCGCCCGTCGCCGTGCCGCAGGTCGCGCCGCCGCCAGGGTTGCCCTCGTCGGTGGAGCCGTCGCAGTCGTCGTCGATCCCGTTGCAGATCTCGCCCGTCGGGCCGATGCCGCCGACGCACATCCCGAACGCGCCGCCGGTGCAGATCTGGGTGCCGGGGCTGCAGCGCCCGACGCTCGAGCCGCAGGGCTGGCTGAGCCCGTCGATCGTCCCGTCGCAGTCGTTGTCCTGGTTGTCGCAGACCTCGGGGGACGGGCCGACGCCGGTGCAGGTGCCCCACGCGCCCATGCTGCACGTCTCGGTGCCGACCGTGCAGACGCCGGTGGAGGTGCCGCACGGCCGGGTCAGCGACTCGTCGGTCAGGCCGTCGCAGTCGTTGTCGACGTTGTCGCAGATCTCGGTGACCGGGGTGCAGCCGCCGCAGACGCCCTCGTCGATGACGCTGTCGCAGTCGTTGTCCGCGCCGTCGCAGGTCTCGGCCGGGGTGGGGCCGCACGCGCCGCAGGCGTTGATGAGGCCCTCGTCGACGCGGCCGTCGCAGTTGTCGTCGAGGCCGTCGCAGACCGTCTCGCCGGGGTCGACGCAGAGGGTCGGCGGCGGGCCCATGCCGCCGGGGCGGTTGCAGTAGAGGGTGAAGCCCTCGTCGACCGCGGTGTCGCAGTCGTTGTCGGCGCCGTCGCAGGTCTCGAACAGGATGTTGTCGGCGATGATCTGCGAGAAGGCGAGCGCGAGCGAGGTCTCGTCGGTCGCGTAGAAGCCCCGGGTCGGTCCCGGGGCGTCCGTCCCGCCCGCGGTCGCGATCGCCTCGATCGCGGTGTCGCCGGGCGAGATGCCGAACCCGATGACGTAGGTGTTGATGTCGTACGGGGTGCCCCCGACCATCGTCGTCCGCAGCTCGGTCGCCGCGGCCGGCGGGTCGCCGCCGCAGGTCTCGCCGCCGTCCGTGAGGAGGATGACCGCGTAGGGCCGGCAGCCGCTGAACGGGTCGGTCGCGATCGGGCTCGGGAACGACGGATGCCCGCCCTCGTAGTACTGGCGCGCGGCGCGGAGCGAGCCGGCGAGCGGGGTGTTGCCGGCGGCGGACAGCTCGGGGTTCGACCCGATCGTGGTGCCGCAGGTCGCGCACGAGTAGTCGTTCCACCGCAGGATGTCGAGCTGGTTGCCCGCGGTGATCGGGACGAGCATCTGGCCCGACGCGGAGGTGGAGTCGCAGGTCTGCGAGCAGGAGCACCCGCAGCCGGAGGTGCAGGTCGCGCTGCACGAGCCGGAGCACGAGTTGGCGAAGCGCTCGAGGCCGAAGTTGATCTCGCCGTAGCCGTTCACCACGTTCTGGATCACGCACTTGGCGTCGCTCATCCGGTTGGCGGACTGGCCGCAGCTGTTGGTGCCGCCGCCCGTCGACCCCGTCATGGACCCCGAGGTGTCCACGATGATGAGGAAGTACGGCTGAACCGAGGTCTGCGCCGACACCGGCGCGGGTCCCCACGAGGCGACCGCGAGCGCGGCCGCGACGCACCATCCCAAGCTCCGCATCCGGTGAGGATACGGGCCAAGGTCGCCGCGCGTCTACATGAATGGAGGAACTTTCTCTAAACTCTGGAATCGGCGAATCCGCTCGCGAGCCGGATGTGCGCTACCCTCCGACCCCGTGATTCGACGAACCCTCCCCCTCGCCGTCGCGCTGGCGACCCTCGGCTGCTCCGAGCCCGAGACGGCCGCGCCCACCCCCGCGGAGCCGCCACCGGCCGACCCGGCTGAGCCGGCTCCGACGGCCTCCGATCCGGCCGAGCCCGCGCCCGATCCCGAGCCCCCGCCGCTCGCGGAGCCTCGCACGCTGCGCATCCGGGCGGCGGACGGGGTCGAGCTCGTGGGGGACCTCCGCGCCGGGCAGAGCCTCGAGGCGCCGCTCGTGATCCTGGTCCATCAGCTCTCGACGACCCGGGCCGAGTGGGAGCCGCTCCTGCGGCGGCTGGGCGCGTCGCCCGCGCTGACGACGTTCGCGCTCGACATGCGTGGGCACGGCGAGTCCACGCACCGTGACGGCGCGCGCGGGGGCGGCGAGGTGAGCTGGGAGGGCTTCGAGACGGCCGACTGGGAGAAGGTCTCCGGCGACGTCCTGACCGTGCTCGGGCACCTGCGGGCGGAGGAGCACCTCAGCCCGGGCCGGGTGATCCTCGTGGGCTCCTCGATCGGCTCGAGCGCGGTGATCCGCGCAGCCGCCGCGGACGAAGGGATCGACGCGGTGGTCGCGATCTCGCCCGGCCGCGCCTACCGCGGGCTCGACGCGCTGACCCCGTTGCCGCGCCTCGGCTCGCGGGCGCTCCTCACGGTGGCGGCGGCGGAGGAGACCGGGGCCGCCACGACCGCCGAGGACATGGCCCGCATCGCCACCACCGGCGAGGCGGTCATCGCGCAGGGCAACCGCCACGGGGTGGGCCTGTTCGAGGACGACCCGAGCGCGCTCGGACGCGTCGTCGAGTTCATCCGATCCCGCTGACGCGCGCCTGAGCTCCGGCCGCTGACACCACGGTGGCAGGAGCCTCGGACGCTCTTGCCAGGCCGCTGTCAGCAGCCTGCCGCGCGTCGGTTGTCCACGGTGGCGCGGTCGGGGAAGGTGCGGCTCCGAACACCCGAACCTGGAGCGAACATGAACAGCAAGGACATCGGTGAGAAGCTCGTCGCGCTCGTCCGCGAGGGCAAGAACGTCGAGTGCATCAACACCTTCTACGCGGACAACGCGGAGAGCGTGGAGGCGGGCGCGCCTCCGGGCGGCGACCGCGTGACCAAGGGGCTCGAGGGCATCCTCGGCAAGAACCAGTGGTGGATGGAGAACCACGAGGTCCACAGCGCCAAGGTCGAGGGGCCGTGGCCGCACGGCGCCGAGAAGTTCGCGGTGCGCTTCACCTACGACGTGACGTTCAAGGGCAACGGCCAGCGCAACACCATGGACGAGATCGGCGTCTTCACCGTGGACGGCGGCAAGATCGTCCGCGAGGAGTTCTTCTACGACATGGGCTGAGCGTCGCCGGCGGCGGGGTGGATCCTCGCCGCCGCGCGCCGTCGGCGCTCAGCGCCAACCGCTCAGCGCCCGTCGCTCAGCGCCGATCGCTCAGCGCCAATCGCTCAGCGCCCGTCGCTCAGTGCCAGGGGACCGCGCGGCCGGCGACCGTGCCCATCTCGTGGCGGCGGAGGCGGCCGGAGCTCGCGACGTAGATGTCGGTGCAGGTCAGCGGCCCGGCGCCGAACTCGATGCTCGCCGCGGCGGCGACGCCGGTCTCGAGGGTCATGGGAGACCCGCCGCCGGCCGGCAGCATGAGGAGCGTGCCGCTGCTGTTGTCAGTCACGTAGACGTTGCCGTCCTGGTCGAGCGCGACCCCGTCGGGGCTCCCGAGCCCGGTCGCCGCGGTGGCGCGCGCCATCTCGGTGCCGCGCTGCAGCCGGAGCTGGAACAGCGTCCCCGTCGCGTAGCTCGCGACGTAGAGCGAGCCGTCGTCCGCGAAGGCGATGCCGTTGGCGCCGCGGATCGGGCTCGTCGTCACCGTCGTCGACGCGCCGCCGGTGAGGTCGTTGCGCATCACCGCGCCCATCGAGAACTCGGACCAGTAGAGCGCGCCGTCGGGGCCGAGGGTCAGGCCGTTCGGGCTCCCCGCGTCGATCCGGGTGAAGGTAGGCGGGGAGGCGGTGACGTCGATGACGTAGACGCCGCGGCCCGGAGCGCCGACGTAGAGGGTCTCGTTGGCGGCGTCGAGGACCAGGCCCCAGACGGTGCGGGCGCTGTCCCCCGACAGATCGACGAACCGGTTCTCCGGCGAGCCGCCGGGCGCGAGCCGGCCGACCGCACCGTTTTGCGAGTAGTAGATCGTGCCGTCGCGGGCGATCACGAGGCCCTCGGTGCCGCGGATCCCGCTGACGTCGGGGCGCTGGTCACCGCAGGTCATCGGGCCGGCGTCGGGCGTGCCCGGGCCGGCGTCGTCGTCCCCAGGCCCCGCGTCGCCGCCGCCGGGCCCCGCGTCGAGGGTCGAGGGGGGACCGGAGTCGAGGGTCGAGGGCGGACCGGCGTCCACCTGCGGCCCCGAGTCGGTCGGCTCGGCGCCGTCATCGCAGGCGACGAGGAGGAGGGCGAGGGCGAGGCTCAGCGGCAGGGCGCGCGTCATCGACCGCGTATATCCGCTCGCGCGCCTCCCGTCGACCGGGACCGCGCCGGTGGCGTCACGGTCGATCGCCCGCGCGCGTGGCCGTCCGCGCGGCAGGAGGCGTCAGGACGCCTTGCGGGACGCGACGCTGGGCCGCGCCGGGGAGGGTCGCGACAGGTAGATCCGGTCCCGACCGTCGGTCTTGGCCAGATACATCGTGGCGTCCGCGGTCCGGATCAGGTCGGAGCCGTCCCGGGCCTGGGCCTCCGCGGCGCTCGAGATGCCGGCCGAGAACGTCACCTCGCGGCCGACGCGCCGACCGGCGCGGAGCTGCTTCACCATCCCGCGGATCTCCTCCATGCGCCCGAGCGCCTGCTCCGGCGTCGCGCCCGGGAGCAGGATCACGAACTCCTCGCCGCCGAAGCGGCAGACGACGTCCTCGGTGCGGAAGAACTCCCTCAGCAGCTTGCCGAGCTCGACGAGGAGCTCGTCCGCCGCGACGTGCCCGTGGGTGTCGTTGAAGGACTTGAAGTGATCGAGGTCCATCATGACGAGGCTCAGCGGCCGATCCTCGCGCTCCGCGCGGCGCAGCTCGCGGACGAGGGTCTCCTCGAGGTAGCGGCGGTTGAAGCACCCCGTGAGCGGGTCGCGGATCGTCTGGCGCTGGAGCCGCTCGCGCAGGGTCACGTTCGCGATCGCGAGGCCGAGGTGATCGGCGACCGCGTTGACGAACCTCGCCTCCGCCGAGTCTCGCGCCACGTCGTGGTCGTGCGGCAGCTCGAGGTGCAAGAGGCCCTTGGCCGCGCCCTGCGCCATCAGCGGCAGGCAGACGTGCGCGAGGTTGCGGATCCGGGCGTGGCCGCAGTCGAGCGCGAGCCACTCCCCGGTGCTCCAGTGGGGCCGCCCTCGCCGCAGCGCCCAGCAGTCGGTCGGGTCGATCACCTGCTGGACCTGCATCTGGCCGAAGGAGGAGATCAGCTCGCCGTGGCCCCGGCTCTCGTCGAGCACGTAGACGCCCCCCGAGTGGGCGGGGAAGATCTTTCGGAGGAAGAGGTCGATGACCTCCCGGGCGTCGTCCATCCCGCGCGAGCTCTGCAGCAGCTCGCCCATGTCCGAGATCATCCCGAGCTGCTCGGCGCGGTCCTCGAGCTGGGCGAGCCGGCTGGCCGTCGCCGCGCGCTGCGCATGCTCGGCCGTCACGTCGCGCGCCACCGCTGCGAAGTGCATCGGCTGGAGCGGGTCGACGCTCGCGCTCCAGCGGAGCCAGATGCGCGATCCGTCCGCGTCGGTGCACGGCAGATCGAGCCCGCGGACCGCGCCGCCGCTCGAGAGCCGCGCCAGCATCTCGTCGATAATCGGGCGCGCCTCAGACGCCGCGAGCTCGACGAGCGAGCGCCCCTCGAGCTCGGCCGCCTGTCGCCCGAGCGCCGCCTCCCAGCCGGGGTTGACTCGGATGATCTGGCCGTCGAGCCGCGCGATGCACAGCAAGTCGACGGAGGCGCGGAAGAATGCCTCGAGGTCGGGCTCGCTCATGTCCCCATGGTCCTGATCGCCATGCCCACCCCATCGGCTGTGGGGGGTCCTTCTTGAGGGTGTCCCTCGGAAAGGACGGGACAAAGTACGTCAGAGGTGGAGCGCGAGGCCCAGGCGGACGGTGTTCGCGGAGCCGTGGTAGCGGCCGGTCGGGCTGGGGTGGTTGAACGCCGCGAGGGAGGGCTGGGTGACCGGGCGGTGGAGGCTCGTCGTCACGTCGCGGTCGATCAGGAAGATGTGGCTGTACGACAGCAGCAGGCTCAGCTCGGGCACGATGCGCCAGCGCGCGTTCGCGCCGACCTCCACCCGGTGGAAGTCGAGGTTGTTCGGCGCGGCCGTCTCGTCGGGCACGGTGTTGCTCTGGTAGGCGCCGTGGATCGCGAGGAGCAGCTCCTCGACCGGGTAGACCCCTCCCCGCACCAGGACGCGGTGGCGGTCGAGGTAGGCCTGAGGCTTGGACTGGTCGGTGATCGCCTCCGACGTCGCCTCGGAGACGTCGAGGTTGAAGTTCGGCTGCGAGCTCGTGTGCTCGAATTGGTAGTAGGCGGCGAGCTCGACCATCGGGTGCGGCCGCGCGGACACGCCGAAGAAGAAGATCAGCGGGATGTCGAGGTTGAGGTCGATGTTGCCGTTCAGATCGGGCAGCTCCGCGCTCGGCAGGGTGTTCGCGACGAAGTCGCGGAGCGCCTGCGGGTACTCGACGCTCAGCGTGCCCGCGCCGAGCACCCAGACGGGGCTGTGGATGGAGAAGCTCAGGGCGAGCTCGTCGATCGGCCGGACGTGGACGCCGCCGAGGAAGCCCGCGCCGAAGCCGCTGCCGCTGACGGTGACCGGCGCGGCGAGGGATGGCTCGGCGTAGGGGAAGGGGGCGTCGAGCTCCGTGCTCCCGGCGGTCTGGTTGAGCTGCGCCCCGAAGTCCTTGTCGAGGTCGGAGCCGAGGCTCGCGTAGGCGAGGTTGAGGCCCAGGCCGATCGTGATCCAGGGGGCCGGGCTGAAGCTGCCGCCGACCGAGCCCTGGATGTGGAAGAACTGCCCGTTGACCAGGTAGTAGCGGGTGATCGCGGCCGCGCCGTCGTCCCGCGACCAGCTCCCGCCGCTCGCCCGCGAGACGCCGACCGTGAAGCCGACCCGCCAGTCACGGGTGTCGAGGTCGGAGAAGCCGCCGAGGGTGAGGAGGGGACCGACCGGGGTCTGGCTCGAGCCCGCAGAGCCGTCGGCGGGATCGTAGCCGAGGTCGATCACGCTCAGGCCGGCGTCGAGCTCGAGGCTCGAGCCGCGCGCGGCCCCCATCGCGGCCGGGTTGTAGTAGGCGGCCGAGCCGTCGGCGGTGGACGGGCCGGAGAGCGCGGTGCCGATCGCCTGGGCCGAGGCGCGTGGGGCGACGAGCCCCGCGCTCAGCAGGGCGAGGAGGGCCGCGAGGCGGCGCATCTCACCGACCCGCGCGGCGGCGGCGGATCACGAGGCCTGCGAGCCCGAGCGCGAGCAGCGCGAGGCCCGGGCCGCGGCTGGAGCCCGGCGCGCCGACCGAGCAGCCCGACGAGAGCAGGCTCGGGTGCAGCGCGAACCCGACCGCCTCGCTCGTCACGTTCCCCGCGGCGTCGCGCACCACGATCTCGAGCTCGTAGAGGTCGTGGCCGCTCAGCTCGCCGGTCGCGAGCTCGAGCGCCCCCGCGTCCGGCCCGAACGGCGCCTCCTGCAGGATCTCGGTCTCGCCACCCTCGCCGACCATGCGGAGGATCCAGCGGCTCTCGACCGCGCCGGGTTGGGCGTCCTCGGCCGTCCACGTGACGTGCACCGTCGGGGTGTCGACGATCGCCCCGGGCGCCTCGAGGAGGGTCAGCTCGGGCGGCGTGCCGTCGACGCGGAAGCCGTGCAGCGCGGGCACGCGATCCTCGTTGCCGTTGAGATCGACCGCCGCGACCTCGAGCACGTGCTCGCCGTCGGTGGCGTCGAAGCGCACCTCGCGCAGGCCGGTCGGCGCCTCGTTCAGCGGCTCGCCGTCGAGCCAGGCGCGGTAGCGGAGCAGGCTCTCGGGGGTGGTGTCGTCGCGGCCCGAGACGCGGAAGCGCGCGGTGCCGGCCGGAAGGAGGTTCGATGGATCGACGAGCGAGGTGTCCGGCGCGGTGTCGTCGCTCGGATCGGGCAGGTGGAGATCGGCGCCGACCCGCTGCCAGCCGCGGTCGCTCTCGAGCGCGGTCACGTGGAGGAAGGTGCCGGCGATCGGGTGGAGCGTCGGCGCGACCGGCAGACCCGAGAGGCGCTCCGAGATCATCGGCGTGACCGTCTCGGTGACGAAGGTGCGCAGGCGCGCGGGGTCGACGTCGAGCTCGGTGTTGCCTGCCTCGAGGCGGAGCTGCTCGATCGCGAGGTCCTGCAGATCGAGGGTGAGGCCGCCGACCTCGGGGTCGACCGCCAGCGCGGCCGAGAGCGTCCCGTCCACGAAGAGGTCGAGCCGGCTCGGGGTGCCGCGGCCGGGGATGACGTCGACCATCACGTGGAGCTCGCGGAGCGCGACCTCGGCCACGTCCTCGCCCGCGCGGCCGAAGCTCGCGACGAGGGGCTGCTCGATGTCGACCTCGATCTCGATCGAGGTGCGCGGCGGCAGGCCGATCTGCTGGACGACGCCCTCGGTGCCGAGGTCGAGGCTCTGCGGGTTGTCCGCGAGGAGGCGGCTGATCAGCCCGCCGCTCCACGCCTCGTAGAGGGCCTCGTTGACGAGCCGGTCCGACACCGCGATCTGGAGCTGCCCGCCCATCTCGCGCGGCAGCGCCTCGCCCTCGGGCGCGTGGGTGTCGGGCGCGTCCTCGCTCCAGCGGCGCGGGCCCGCCCAGGTGACCATCGCGTCGCCGCCGACCGTCACGCCGTCGGCCCGGCTGAGATCGAGCGACTCGAGCCAGCCCTCGAGGGAGAAGCCGGCCACCTCGACGGTGAGGCCGAGGGTGTCGCCCATCAGCTCGGTGAGGATCGCGGAGACGCGCTCGCTGATCATCGTCTCGAGGCGCGGCACCATCAGATCGAGCGCCCAGGTCTCGACCGCGTTGAGCAGCCACTCCGCGACGTCACCGACCAGGCAGCCCTCGCTCGCGATGTCGAGGTCGTCGGCCGTGAGGTCGAGCCCGACCATCGCGCCGTGGAACTCGACGCCGCCGTCCGGGCCGGTCGCGGCCGCGAGCTCCACCGCGACGTCGAGCTGGCGGACCGCCGCGGTCACGTCGCACATCGCCTCGCCGAAGCACGCGTAGGGGTTGTCGATCGTCAGCGGGGTCGCGACGTCGATGTCGATCACCGTGTCGACCAGGAGCGCGCCGTCGGCGGTGCGCAGCGACAGCTCGTGCCAGCCCAGCTCGACGTTGACGTCCGGCACGTGGGCCGTGATCGTCCGCGAGCCCGGGCAGTCGTAGAGCTCCGCGTCGAGGGCCGCGATGGGAAGATCCTCGGGCAGGTGGCTCATCGCGACCGTGGTCATCTGGTCGATGCCCGACGGGGTGACGCGGGCCCCGAAGTCCTGGGCGGAGGCGCCGCTCGAGAGGACCGAGGCCGGCAGGACGAGCGCGATCGCGAGGAGGAGTCGACGCATGGGTGTCGACTGCGCAACAATGGTGCCATCCAGGGGGCGAGCCCAAACAACGCGGTCGAGGGAATGCGTGGCTACCCGATTGGCCATCGATCGTGGCCACCGGCGGAGCCCCCCGCGCTCCCGGTCCCTGCCGGGTTCCTCGAGCGGCCTCAGTCGTACTTGCCGAGGGTGCCTCGGCCGATCGTCGGGGCGACCCGACCGGCCACGTGCACGCGATCGCGGCCGGCCCGCTTGGCGCGGTACATCGCCCGGTCGGCGCGGGCCTCGAGCTCGGCCGCCGGCTCGCGTCCATCCCAGGTCGCCACGCCGATCGAGACGGTCTGACGGACGCTGATCCCGCTCGAGAGGGGCAAGAGCCGCTCGGCGAGGCGCGCCCGGACCCGCTCCGCGACCGCGGCCGACTCGCGGGCGGTGGCGCGCGGCAAGATCACGACGAACTCCTCACCGCCGCGGCGCACGACCACATCGACCGCGCGGACGACGGCGCGCACCACGCTCACGAAGTGTCGCAGCACCTCGTCACCGGCTGCATGTCCGTACGTGTCGTTGACGCGCTTGAAGCGGTCGAGGTCGAGGAGCATCAGGCTCAGTGCCTCACCGCTTCGGCGGCTGCGGGCGAGCTCCTCGGCGAGGCGCGGGGCGAGGTAGCCGCGGTTGTAGGCCCCGGTGTGGGCATCGGTGATCGTGCGCTCCGAGAGCTCGCGGAGGCGCAGCTCCTGCGCCGAGATGGTGCAGAGCAGGAGCGCGGCCCGCTCGTGCTCCTCGGTGAACGCGGCCGGCGCGCGCGACGACGCGGAGAGCACGGCGCGTACGTCCCCGTCGACGATCACCGGCGCGCTGAGGACCGAGCGCACCTCGAAGCCGCGGTCGGCTCGCGGCTCGAACCGGTGGTCGGCGGAGGCGTCGGCGACCCGGGCCACGCGGCCGTGCTCGGCGACCCACCCGAGGATCCCCTGGCCGCGCACGAAGGTCGGCGCGTCGCCCTCGGTGCCGACGCCCGCGCGCGCGCTCGGCTCGAGCCGGCCGTCGTCTCCACAGAGCCGCACCGAGGCGTGATCGGCGCCGGTCAGCGAGAGGGCGGCGTCGGCGACGAGCTGGAGCCGCGCTGGCAGCGACGCCCCGGCGTCGTACGACCGGGTGAGCATCGCGAGCATGCCCAGCGCGCCGCCCTCCACGCCGCCCTCCACGCCGCCCTCCACGCCGCCCTTCACGAGGGAAGGGATGCCCCCGCGCGATCCCGCGCGGCAAGGCCGGCGTGGACGAACGCGCGAAAAAAGACGCGCGGCGTGTCACGGCTCGAGGCGGGGTGATCGGCGAAAATCGCAACGATGTCGATCGAGTCCGCCGCTCGGAGCCGCGAGAGGGCGTCGCGGCCGCGGCGCGCTGGCGGCGGCCGGCCGCGAATTTCATCGCGCTTCGTGGCGCGCTGCCGACGGATCACGCGCGAGCCGGTCCGGCGAACGGTCCGGACGTCAGCGCGCGAGCCGGGCCGTCGGCGGCGGGCGCACGGTGGCCCAGTAGACGAGCGCGGCGATCACCGGGACCAGGCTCAGGCCGACCGCGGCGCCGAGCGCGCCTCCCGGGAGCCAGCCGTCGCCCGGATCGCTGAGCTCTCCTACCGTCGCCCCGAAGCCCGCGCTGGCCAGGACGGTCGCGAACGCAGCGAGGAGGGTCGCGCCGTCGTCCCCGCCCTGATCCTGGGCGTCGCCGACCCGCCCGAGCCCCCAGCCCGCGCCGAACGCGAGCCCGACGCCGGCGCCGATGAGGAGCGAGAACAGCGCATAACTATCGCCTTCTTGCATCAGCGGTAGGCCCAGGCCGCCCCCGAGCGCGCCGCCCGCGAGCATCCCCACCATCGCGCCCATCGACGCGTACCCGAAGGTCGTGCCGAACGACCAGCGGGGCAGCTCCGGCGGCCAGGGCAGCGCAGCGGAGCATCCAGACGTGTTGCCGGATCGATCTCGACCGCGCAAGCATCGATACGCGACACATGCACCGAACGGCGACACAGGCGAGTCCTCCGCGCGGCCCCGAGCTCAGACTCGCCGTGTCGCGGTCCGGAGCTCGGGGCCAGGGCGTCAGGGAGCGTCCATGCAGGTCCCCATCGCGTTCACGGTGGGCATGCCGGTCATACCGTCGATCGGGGCCACGCAGACCTGGCCGGGGACGCACTGCGCGCTGCCGTCGACGCCCCGCAGCAGGCGGAGCGGCGTGCCGTCGGCGCGGCGAGGGGAGGGCGAGCAGGCGCCCCCGGGCGCGACGCACACGCCGATCGTCTGGGCGACGCCGTCGTCCGGGTCGGTGTCGACGATCAGGCATTGCTCGCCCGCGGCGCAGTCGGCGGCGCCGGTGCAGCCGTCCTCGCAGCGGCCGTTGAGGTTCGCGCCCACGACGCGGCAGGCCTGTCCGTTCGCGCACACCTCGTGGACGGCGCACAGGTTGTCTTGCGCCTTGCAGAGCCCGCGGCCCATCGCGTCCCCCGGGATCGCGACGCAGGCCTCGGACGCCTCGCACGTCACCGCGCCGGCGAGCCCCGTCGCGCCGGGGTCGCAGAAGGGCGCGCAGATCCCGAGCGAGGCGTTGTTGAACCGCTGGACGGTGGCGTCGCAGACGCGGTCCATCTGGCACTCCGAGTCGCCCGAGCACGGCAGCACGCAGAGGCCGGCCCACGCGCGCCCGCTCGCGTCCATCACCGGGCTCCCCGCCGGGTCGCAGGCCTGATCGGCGAAGCAGTCGTCGGCGGTGTCGCAGAGCCCGACGCAGGCCGAGCTGCCGTTGCCCCCGAGGCGCACGCAGGCCATCGCGTCGGCCGCGCAGGTGGCGGTCCCCCCCGCGAGCGCGCCGTCCGAGCCCGCGCAGTGCAGCCGCGAGCAGTGGCCGGCGAAGCAGAACCCGTTGCTCGCCTCGCAGTCGGCGTCGGAGTCGCAGTCGGTCCCGAGGGTCGCGCCGGACGGCGTCGGGTGCTCGCACCGCCCGGTGGTCATCGAGCAGGTGTAGGGCTCACCTGGCACGCGCGTCGCGACCAGCCCGACCTCGACGCTCGTGCCGAACGACACGTTGCACTGCGCGTCGGTGAGGCAGCGCTCCACGCAGGTGTTGGTCCGCGGGTCACACGTCGAGCCGGTGGGGCAGCCGCCGTCGGTCGCCGGGTCGAACTCGCAGCGCGCGCGGCACACGCCGTCCTCGCCCGCGCCGAGCAGATCGGTCGCGTCGAAGACGGAGACGTCGAGCCCGATCGCGCCGAACGCGCTGGGCCCGCCGATCGCGTCGTTGCAGAACGAGCAGCTCCCGCACGTGTCGGCCGCGGCCTCGGTGCTGCAGCCTTCGGTGCAGAGCCCGCCCGGGGTCACCGCCACCGGGATGGTCGACGGCTCGCCCGGCAGGTACTCGCCGGGGTGCGCCGGGTCCTCGGTGCCGTCGGGGATCTCGAAGGTGCCGAGGGTGAGATCGGCGCGGACGTTCTCGCCGTAGCAGGTCAGGCCCGTCACGCACTGGCTGCCCGCCCGGCAGGTGCCGCCGCTCCGTCCCACCGTGTTGCAGGCCATCGGCTCCGGCGGCCCGGCGTCGGGCTCGGGGGCCGGGGGGCCCGCGTCGATCTCGCCGGGGCCCGCGTCCTGAGCCGGCGGCTCGTCGTCGCAGGCCGTTGTCAGCAGCAGGCAAGTCGCGATGACGCACGGGACGAGCTTCTTCATGGGTCACACCCCTCTCCCGCGGGACCTCGGCGGCGGGCGCACCCGTGCACCCCGGCAGGGGCCCCCGCAGGCGCAGCCCCTCCCGCACGACGACCCGAGCGTCGGGTCGCACGTCGTCCGCACGCCGCCCTCCGCGTCCCGAGCGGACGCGCGGCCGGCGAAGCGCCAAGCGTGACAGCTACCCTTGCATGGGTAGCCTCCGTGCTCGTGTATTGCACTGCGCGCGCCAACGCGGTTCTCGGGCGCGGACCCGACCTCGGGCCTCCCCGGCGCCGGGCGAGGCGACACGGTGTGCGCGGATGGTGTTAGCTCGCTCACGGTGGCCGGCGCCGCGCGCGTGACGCGCCCGAGGTGGCTGATCGACCTGCCACTTCGCGGTCGATCGCTGGCGGAACGCGCGGCGGCGCGGCCTGGAACGCGCTTCGCGTAGGGCCCGCGCAGGAGACCTCCTCATGCGCCACCTCGCTCCCCTCGTGTCCCTCTCGCTCGCGCTCGGCCTCGCCTGCGCGCCGCCCTCCGGCGTCGACCCCGGGGAGGGCGAGGTCTTCGGCGGCAAGGCGGATGGCAGCGTCCGGACGCTCACCCCGGACGTGGCCGTCAACGGCGAGATCGAGGCTGCGGACGACGAGATCCTCTACTCCTTCTCCGCGGCCGGCGGCGCGCGTCTCCACCTCGAGGTCACCCGGACGGGGAGCAGCCGCGGGCTCGACACGATCCTCACGATCTACGGCCCGACGAGCGCGGCCGGCCGGGGCGACGAGCTCGCGAGCGACGACGAGGCGGGCTACGGCCAGCTCTCCGAGATCGACGGGCTCACCATCCCGGAGGAGGGGGACTACCTCGTCGTGCTCTCGGTCGATCCCGACGGCGACACCGATCTCTCCAGCGCCAAGCGCTACCGTCTCCTCCTCGAGCTCGAGGGCGGCTCGACGGGGCCGGTGCTGTCGGGCGACCTCCCCGAGCAGGTGCACTGGGTGCGCAACTCGGCCGAGTACGTGGCGAGCGTCCGGCAGGCCTACACGACCGCGACCGGCCGCGTCATGCAGCTCGATCGCGACGGCGCGCTACCCGACCGCTGGGCGGTCGCGCTCGACGTCGACGAGACGATCCTCTCCAACTCGACCTACCGACGCGAGCGCGCCCTCGGCGCCGGGACGACGTGGTTCGCGTGGGTCGCACGGCGCGAGGCGACCCTGCTGCCGGGCGCGCGCGAGTTCATCCAGCGCGTCCACACCCTCGGCGGCACGGTCGCGCTGGTCACCAACCGCCACGTCAGCCAGTGCGGCCACACGGCGGCCAACCTCGAGCAGGTCGGCGTCACCTACGACGTCCTGCTCTGCCAGGACGGCGAGCGCGAGAAGGAGGGGCGCTGGCAGCGGGTTGAGGACGGCACCGCGGCCGAGGGCCTCCCGGCCGCGCAGATCGTGATGTGGGTCGGCGACAACATCCACGACTTCCGCGGGATGGACCAGGAGCACCGGCACGATCCGGCGAGCTTCGACGACTTCGGCACCCGCTTCATCGTCGTGCCGAACCCGATGAGCGGCTCCTGGACGAGCAACCCCGAGGAGTAGCGACGCGGTAGGCTCCCCGCGTGGGGACGCCGTCATCGCGCTCGACCGAGTCGACACCCTGGCGCGTCCACGGGATGATCGCGCTCGCGGGGCTCGCGCTCCTCGTCCCGGTCGTCGCCGTCGACCTGACGTTCTTCGGGCCCAGCCACGGCGGGTGGATCGCGCTCGACTTCCGCGGGCTCCTGATCGGCGCCTACGTCATCGCGGTCGGCACGGAGCTCGCGCTCTCCAGCCTCGCGCTGGCGCTCTTCGCGCGGCGCGACGCCGCCGTCGTCCTCGCGCACGGGCTCGCCCTCGTGGTGATGGCGTCGGCGTGCGGGCTCTACTGGTTCGTCGAGGAGCGGCGCGACGAGGCGGCGTACGAGGAGGCCGAGCGGATCTACGAGGCGGCCCGCCGAGCGGCGCCGGACGAGGTCGCGATCGTGCGCTGGCGCCGGCTCCAAGACACCGAGCCAGCGGCGATCGAGCTGACGGTGCGGGCGGCGGTGAGCGGTCGCTTCTCGGCCGGCTACGTGCAGCAGGCCGTCACGTACGTGTACCTGAGCGAGTCGGCGACCCTCTCGGCGGGCCAGGAGGTCACGCTCACGCTGTCGGTGGATCGCGACGTCGAGCGCGACCTCGAGGGCGCGGCCGACCGTGGGGACTATGTCCACGCGGCGTGGACCTCGGACGGCCCCCGGATCCCGATGCGCTTCTGCCGCCCGGCGTGCGGCGACGACGGCCTCGACGACTCGGTCGTCCTCGCGCTGCCGGACCCGGACCCCGCGAGCGACGCGCCGGGCGCCGCCGAGCTCCCCGACGTCGCGCCGCCCTGAGCGGGCGTGTGCTAAGCCAGCGCGCATGCGCGGCGCGGCTCTCGGGGGTTCTCTGCTCGTCCTGCTCCTCTCTGTCGGGTGCGACGGCGAGGTCCCGAGCGACGCAGGCCCGAGCCTGGACGCCGGCGCGCCCGCCGACGCGGGGCCGGGACCCGACGCGGGCGCGCCCTTCGCGATCGTGCCGCCCGACGAGCTCACGATCGATCCGCTCGACCCACCGATCAGCGTCCCGGCCGGCGTGCAGTTCACGACCCTCGCCTACGGCCCGGGACCGCAGCAGGTCTTCGACGCGTTCATCCACCCCGACGCGGCCGAGCCCACCGCGGCGGTGATCTTCATCCACGGCGGCGGCTTCGTCGGGGGCAGCCGCACCGACGCCTACGCGGGCGGCACCGCAGCGGGCCTCACCTACCTGCTCGAGCAGGGCGTGGCCTACTTCTCCATCGACTACTCGCTCCTCGTCCTCGGGCGCGAGGAGGAGGGCGCGCTCAAGTGCCTGCACGACGCGCGGCGCGCGCTGCAGCTCATCCGCTACTACGCGGGGCCGCTCCACGTCGCCCCCGATCGCGTCGCGCTCGTCGGCTCGTCGGCCGGCGCGGGCACAAGCCTCTGGCTCGCGTTCCACGACGACATGGCCGACCCGAGCGGAGACGCGGTCGCGCAGCAGAGCACGCGAGTCCGCGCGGCGGTGGTGGTCGCGACCCAGGCCACGTACGAGCTGCTCCGCTGGCCGACCGACGTGTTCAGCCCGACCTATCCGCTGACCGTCGACCAGCTCCTCGCGGACACCGCCAACGCGGCCCAGGTGGCGACCTTCTACGGCCTGCCGCTCGCCCTCGCGACGGACCCGGCGGGGCTGCGCGCCGCGCTCGAGGAGCCCGACGTCGTGGCGTACCGCCAGGAGCTCGACATGCTCGCGTGGATGAGCGCCGACGACGCGCCGTTCTTCGCGCGCAACCAGGCGGCGGACGTCGCGCCCGGCGCGCCCGGCTTCGACCTGCTGCATCACCCGCTTCACGCGGCCGCGCTCGAGCAGCGGCGCGCGGAGGTCGGGCTCGAGGGTACGGTCGAGGCGCCGGCGCTCGGCATCGGCGGCGCCGAGAGCTCGGCCGCGTTCCTCCTCGAGCACCTCGCGCCGTGAGCGCGGCGCCCGCCGGCGAGGTGGTCGCGGTGGCCCGGAGCCGGCGCCACGGGATCGGTAAGGAGCGCGCGCTGACGATCCGCCTCCTCGAGGGCCTCGGGGTGGACGGGGACTGCCACGCGGGCGTGACCGTCAAGCACCGCTCGCGCGTGCGCGCCGACCCGACCCAGCCAAACCTCCGCCAGGTGCACCTGATGCACGAGGAGGTCTTCGGAGAGCTGGCCGCGCGCGGCTTCACGGTGGCCGCGACCGAGATGGGCGAGAACGTGACCACCCGCGGGGTCGACCTGCTCGGCCTGCCGGTCGGGGCGCGCCTCCGGCTCGGGGCGGACGCGGTCGTCGAGATCACCGGCCTGCGCAACCCGTGCAAGCAGCTCGAGGCGCTCGCCCCGGGCCTCATGAAGGCGCTCCTCGACCGCGCGCCGGACGGCGGCCTGATCCGCAAGGCGGGGGTGATGGGGATCGTGATCGCGGGGGGAGACGTCAGCCCGGGGGACCCGATCGCGCTCCGCCTGCCTCCGCCCCCTCACCGTCCGCTCGACCGGGTCTGACGCGCGGGGCCCCCGATTGCGAAGTTGTGTTCAGTGGGTGGTCGCCGCGGGCGAGGGCGCCTATCCTCTCCGCCATGGTACAGCGTGCGAAGTCCACCCTCGGTCTCCTGGCGCAGCTCCTCAAGGTCCGCTGGGGCAAGCTCGGCCGCGGCGGCCGGCTCATGGTGTTCGGCGGCCTGATCCTCGCGGCCCTCGCGGCCGTGCAGGTCGGCGCGTGCATGATGGGCGGCTGCCCGCTCTCGGCGTCCTCGCCGTGCGCGGCCGGCCCCTGCCCGTACAGCGGCGCCGAGGCGGAGCCGTCGGACGAGCCGTGCCCCTACTCCTCGCCGGCGCAGGAGGCGCCGACCGAGGAGCCCTGCCACGCGCGCTGATTCGCCGGCCGCTCCAACTCCAGCGCGGCTCACGGGTAGAGCGGGTAGAGCGGCTCACGGGTAGAGCCGCTCACGGGTAGAGCGGCTCACGGGTAGAGCCGCTCACTCGTAGAGCGGCGCGTCCGCCCCGCGGCGGAACCAGCAGTCGACCTCCGCGCCGTCCATCGCGCGCGCGTAGATCGCCACCCGGAGCACCGTGCCCTCGAAGGTGCGGCCGCCGAGCACCTCTTCGCCGAGGACGAGCCGATTCACGCCGGCGGTCCAGTCCAGGGTCGGAGCGCCCGGGCAGTAGTCCCAGGTCGTCGCCGCGCCGTCGAGGTACGCGCGAGGGCCCCCCGCCGCGTCGAACGTCATGACCGCGTGGTTCACGGTGCCGACCGCCTGATAGGGAGGCGTGATGAGGGGTGGCCGGACGCCGGCGTCCGGGGCCAGGCACGCGGTGCCGTTGCCGTCCGTGGTGCTGGAGCGCAGCCGCATCACAGTCTGTCCGGTCTCCACCCCGATGGTGAACGCGCGCGCTCCCGCGTTCTCCGACAGCGTGACGAGCCGCTCGGGGCCGACGGCCTCCTCGAGCACGAGGTCCGCGACGCTGAACCAGACCTCGACAGTCAGCGCCTGCGCCGTGAGCAGGGCCTCCTGGAGCGCCTCGCTCGCGGGCTGGTCGGCGATCAGATGACCACCCTCGAGGATCACGGCTCCGCCTTCGACGCGGATCGGGGCGACCCCGGTCAGCGGCACGTCCGGCGCGGCAGGGGCGCGGTCCTCGACGAGGCTCGCGCTGTCCGGCGACTGGAAGGTGTAGAGGACGAGCGGATCCTCGCGCGGGCTCGGGGAGGTCGGCCGGCAGGCGAGCTGGGGCGGCCCGCCGTCGCCGTCTCCGGCGTCGGGGGCCGTCCCCGCGTCGCCCGGCGGTCCGCCGTCGGCGGGGCCCGCGTCGATCGGCGGTCCGGCGTCCATACCGCCGAGCTCGCAGCGCGTCGCGACGCAGCGCTCGCCCGCCGCGCAGCCGGGGCCCGCGACCGTGCGCAGCGTGACCTCCAGGTCTCCGTCGCCGACGACCACGTCCGCGCAGCCCGCGGCGACCACCTGGCAGCGCGCGTCCCAGGCGCGCGCGTAGAGCCCGGCCGGGCCTCGGTCGACGTCCCCGAACGCCATCGTCGCGCCGTCGCCCCGCACCGCCTCCACCGTCGCGATCGCGCCGCGAGGGGCTTCGCCGCTCGTGTCCTGCGCGTCGCACGAGGCGACCAGCGAGACCTCCACCCGCTCGAGGTCGTCGACGAGGGAGCCGGGGTCGGTGCGAACCGTGACCGCAGAGGTCCCGGGGTCGCAGCCCAGCGCCGCCGCGACGAGCAGGATCGACCCGAGCGCCCGCGGGCCGCGTGTCACGGGCACCGCACCAGCGTGGTCTCGTAGACGATGTCGCCGATCGCGGTGCCGCTGACCGTCACGCGGTAGGTCTCGCCGGCCCGGGGCGACCAGCTCTGCGGGGTGAACCCCACGCTGGCGGGAGGGCCGCCGCCGCCCGTCAGGTAGTGGTGCACGGGACGTTGACGGTCGCTCCCCACCAGCTCCACCTGGACCGCGGTCGTGTCGGGCAGATCGAAGTCGTTCGCCTGGAGCGACCAGGTCACCTCGCCGCGGCCGCTCGAGACCATCTCGATGGGCGCGAAGCCAGGGTTCGGGTACGCGGTCCAGCGCCGGCTCGACGAGCCGCCGCGGCTGAACACCCCGAGGCACTGCCCGGGCCGCCCGCCGCTCGCGCTGAAGCCGACCTCCACCGAGGAGAGGCGCGTGCCCAGGATCCAGCGACGGTGCCCGAGGCTCATCGTGCCCACGTCGGTCATGTAGCCGTTGATCGCGTCGGCCGACGTGCCGTAGCCGAACGCGATGTTCGAGCGGCCCGCCGCGTCGGCGCCGCCCGACGTCCAGCACGTCCAGCTCATGGGCGGGTCGTGGCTGAGCGCGCTGTTCTGGCTCATCATGCTCGCGCAATCCATGAGCTCCGCGTGCGCGCTCCCGTCGTAGGCGATGGGCGGCAGACCCGCGAGCCAGCGAAACGCGTTGACGCGCACCACCGTGTCGTCGACCGCCTCCGTCGGCATCGTCCCCGGGTCGCAGCCGCCGGCGCCGGCCATCCAGGGCGTCGCCGCGGTCTCCACGTGGCCGGTGGCCCACGCCTCGCAGACCTCCGCCTCGGTGCGGAGGCGCGGGTCGTCCGGCGGGATCTCCACGCAGTCGCCCTCGCGCGCGAACCCGTCCGCGCAGACGCACTCGCCGGTCTCCGGCACGCAGCGCTCGCCCACGTCGCAGGTGACCGTCACGCACATTCCCGGATCGCCCGCGTCGAGGTCCGGGATGTCACCGTCAGCGGGCGCCGCCTCGCCGTCGCACGCACAGAGGAGCAGGACCAGCCCGAGCGTCCGTCGCATCGCCTCGATGGTACCGGCGCCGGTTCGCGGTTGCACCTTCGCGTCCCGCGGTCAGTAGTCGAGGTCGGTGAACACGCCGGCCCGGCTGCGCGCGGGGCCTGGCGACGCGGGCTCGGGAGCCTCGGTCGTCGCAGGCGCTGCGGTCGCAGGCGCCGCGGTGGCAGGCGCCGCGGTGGCGGGCGCTGCGGCTGGGCCGGGTGCGGCAGGCGCGGTGGTCCCCGCGGCCTCGAGGCGCACGGTCCGCTCGATCTGACCCTCGGCGAGGAACGCGTCGCTCCACCGGCGCCCCCCTCGCCAGACCGCGACGGTGTGCTCCGCGCCGTCCGCCGGCAGCTCCAGCGTGCCGTCGGGGGCGGCCACCTCGACGTCGTCGATCGTGACGCGCGCGCCCCGCGGCAAGCTGCGCAGGGTCAGGTGGGCCGACGCGGGGGGCGCCGGCGGGGGCTCCTCGGGGAGCGCGGGGCTCGCCGCCTCGTCAGCCGCCGGACCCACCGGCAGCGCGGTCGGAGCCTCGCGGGTCGAGGGAGCGGCCGCCGCGGTCCGCTCGGGCGCGGGCTCTTCGGCGTCCAAGGCGCCTCCGAGGACGCTGAAGGCCCCGACCCCCACGAGCGCGAGGACGGCGGCCGCGGCGATCAGCCACGGAGCGCGCGAGGCGGAGGCGGGCGCCTGCGAGCTCACGGCGGGCTCCGGCTCCGAGGCGCGCCGCAGCTGCTCCTCGAGGACGGCCGGCAGCGCGGG